>NZ_VFVQ01000019.1:0-132642 GCF_006442195.1 Mesorhizobium sp. B2-3-13 | reverse complement strand
CCCCGCGGCACAAGATGTTCGAAGCCCGGTCCATCCCACTCGCGCCGGCGCACGACCTTGGCATCTGCGGCACCGGTCATCCTCCTCCCCGGCAACCGGAAGCTATTTTTCGTCCGGCATCCGGTACGGCCCCCCGGGCACGCCCCAGCCCCAGGCGGGCATCGGTTCGGTCTCGGGATCGCAGGTCTCGCCGAGATTGGAATTCATCTTGGCCAGCCGCGATCCCCATTCGATGTAGCCCATGAAGGCGGAACGGAATTCGGGATCGTCCGGCAAACCAACCTCATCCGCCGCGTCGGCGAGAAGATTGATCCAGCGGCGGCGCTGCTCCTCGGTCAAATGCTTGCCCAGATGATGTATGACCATTTCGCGATGGCCGCCAAAGTTTTGGCTGTAGGTTTTCGGTCCGCCGAAGACCTCGCCGATGAAGGCGGCGACATGGGCGGGGTGATCCGGCGACATATGTTTGAACACCGGGCCAACGACCGGGTCTTGTGCCACCTTGTCATAGAAGGTTTGCGTCAGCCGGTTCAGCGCCTCGGCGCCGCCGGCCCATTCGTAAAGTGTCGGAACGTCCTGGCTCATTCTTGATCCTTCGCCGGCCCCGCGGCCGCGACGATAGCGGAAACCGGATATGGCTCAACCTGCCTCGATGGGCAGTTTCGACGTCGCCGTGCTCTACAGCCTGGCAGGTGCGTCGGCCTGTGCATTGGCGGCTGGCAGGCCTCGGCAATTGTCGGGCTTGGCAACGGCCTTGCAAATCGTGGAGCCGGTCAACGCGTCGACCGATTGCGGTCCCGTTGTCAGTCCAACCCTGCGCATCATGTCTGCGTCAAGTTGCCCCTCGGCGGAGCGTCGCTCGACCGCGGCGAACAGAGCAGGACCGATCGCCATTTCGTCGAGATACGCCTTGACCACCAGCTTCTGTCCCATCGGATACAGGCTGAGCCGCGCCCGGGGACCGACAAGCCGTCTGGCGCCGCCGGCAAACACGAGCGCACAGACAGAATCGCACTCCGCCCCCGCATCGATGCTCAATCCGGCATAGGCTCCTTCGGTGGCGAGGCAATTCCACACGCCGGGGTCGCAGTCGACGAAATCTGTCCGGGCAACGGCTATGTCGAGCTTTCTTTCATGGACAAGTCGTCCCATTGCGAGAGCACTGGACAGGTCGCCTCCGCGTGAACTGATGACGATAGGCAGTCGCCGATTGCCAAGCGTGGCCAGCAACTGCCGCAGCTTCTGCGGCGTCTGGCCGGTGATCGCACCTTCCGCCGATATCCATTCCGGACAATCGGGGTTGCACAGCGGATTGCTGCCGCGAACCACGACAAAGCGCATGTCCCCGCCGGCCTTCGCGGCGTCCGGTTGAACCGGTACGGCAATCATGGGCTTGAGGGTGGCCGACGGCGTCGTCTTGTTTGCAGATCCAGCTATTTCCCGGCAGTTGGTGGCCGGCTGGCCAAGCCCGCAGAGGCTTGCCGTGGTCAACACATCCACTGCGTCCCGGCTGGTGACCAGCTTCATCGTCAACATGGCGTCGAGCGGAATCTGACGAATCTCGCTGGCCGGCGTAGCCTTCATGATTTCCAGCACGCCGTCGCCTATCCCCATTTCCCTCAGGTACGCCGAAAGCGTCTTCTCGACGGCCCTGCTCATCTCGTAGGTTTTGTAGCTGCCTGCGCTTTTACGGCTGACCACCTTGGTGCTGATGATCTTCTTCTTGCCGTTCACGATCCGGTACGTGGTCCGGTAGAGCAGTTTCTCCCGGTGATATATGGTGGTGATCTGGTGGACGCCGAGATAACCGAAATCTCCGATCACGCGGCGGACACCGCCGGAAAACATCAGCGGACAGGCCGAATTGCACATGGCTCCGTCGTCATGGACTATCCCGAAATAGTCGGCGCTCTTGCCCTTATTGCCCTTGTTGTCCTTGCAGTTCTCAATTTCCGGCTGACAACCGGAAAAAACCGTCATGCCGACGGCGACATCGAGCTTGTTCTTGCGGATCATCCGGCCAAGTGCCAGCGCCGCATCGACATTGCCGCCGGGCGAATTGACGACCACCGGCAATTGCCTTCCCTTGAGCGCCTTGAGCGTGCGTTTGAGGAGCGCCGGCGTGCCCGCGGCGATGGTGCCGTCCGCCGATATCCACTCAGGACAGTTGGGTTCGCATCCCGGAGCGTTGCTGCGCACGACGACGAAGCGCATGGGCGGGATGTCGGGAGGCCCATCCTCCGCTCGCGCTGTCAGAACAGGCAGCAGCATAACGACGACGAGGCAAACCAGTGCCCACAACCGCCATGCCTTCCCATCAAAACAGCGCCTTGGAACCACTGTTGGCAAAGCTCCCTCAGTGCAAGCTATACTAGTTGCAGCCATGGCGCTTGCAACAGGTTTGAACCAACCCTGGCAATACTTGCGCTGCCAAGCGCAAGTAAACGAAAAAGGGCGGCCCGAAGACCGCCCTTTCCTCGATCCGGCAGAGCCGGTCTCGATTATTCCTTGATGGTGACGACGATGCCGGCACCGACGGTGCGGCCGCCTTCACGGATGGCGAAGCGCAGCTTCTCTTCCATGGCGATCGGCACGATCAGCTCGACATCGACCGTGATGTTGTCGCCGGGCATCACCATCTCGGTGCCTTCCGGCAGCGACACGATGCCGGTCACGTCGGTCGTGCGGAAGTAGAACTGCGGACGGTAGTTGGTGAAGAACGGCGTGTGACGGCCACCTTCGTCCTTGGTCAGGATGTAGGCTTCGGCCACGAACTTCTTGTGCGGCTTCACCGTGCCGGGCTTCGCCAGAACCTGGCCGCGCTCGACACCTTCACGGTCGACGCCGCGCAGCAGCGCGCCGATGTTGTCGCCGGCCTGGCCCTGATCGAGCAGCTTGCGGAACATCTCGACGCCCGTGCAGGTCGTCTTGGTCGTCGGACGGATGCCGATGATTTCCAGTTCCTCGCCGACCTTGACCACGCCGCGCTCGACGCGGCCGGTCACGACCGTGCCACGGCCCGAGATTGAGAACACGTCCTCGATCGGCATCAGGAACGGCTTGTCGAGCGGACGAACCGGCGTCGGGATGTAGGCGTCGACCTGAGCCATCAGCTCGCGGATCGCGTCCTCGCCGATCGTCTTGTTCGAATCCTCAAGCGCTGCCAGCGCCGAACCCTTGACGATCGGAATGTCGTCGCCGGGGAATTCGTTCTTCGACAAAAGTTCGCGAACCTCGAGCTCGACCAGTTCGAGCAGCTCGGCGTCGTCGACCTGGTCGACCTTGTTCAGGAACACCACGATCGACGGCACGCCGACCTGACGGGCAAGCAGGATGTGCTCGCGGGTCTGCGGCATCGGGCCGTCGGCGGCCGACACGACCAGGATCGCGCCGTCCATCTGCGCGGCACCGGTGATCATGTTCTTCACATAGTCGGCGTGGCCGGGGCAGTCGACATGCGCGTAGTGGCGGTTGGCCGTCTCGTATTCGACGTGAGCCGTCGAGATCGTGATGCCGCGCGCCTTCTCTTCCGGCGCCGCGTCGATCTGGTCATAGCGCTTGTATTCGCCAAAATACTTGGTGATCGCAGCCGTCAGCGACGTCTTGCCATGGTCGACGTGACCAATCGTGCCGATGTTCACATGAGGCTTAGTGCGCTCGAATTTACCTTTTGCCATAGTCTCTTTCCTTGGACGGCCTGGACCTTCAGTTCAGTCGAATGCGGGGCGATTAGCGAGAAAGGCCAAAAAACACAAGCGTCTTTTGCCCGGACGCCATCTCACTCGGCCAGAACCCATGATCCGATTGCGGGGATATGGCGCTGATATAGGGTCCCGCCGTTGAAAAGGGAATGGGCGAAGGTCCGACGGAACAATCGGAGGATTCCGAGGCCTGCGTATCTGTCGCTGTCGGATCTGCCGGCGGCCCATGGCCCATTGCGGCGGCGATCCGGGTCTGATTTCCTGCGCCGATGCATTTCATCCCGACTGCCATTCGCGGCCCGCTGTTCATGATCGTCTCGACCGGGTCATATCTGGTCAACGACACGATGATGAAGCTCGCCACTGCGGGCTTGCCGTCCTACGAAGTGCTCTTCCTGCGTGGTGCCGCGGCAACGCTGTGGGGCTTTCCGCTGCTGTTTGCGCTCGGCTACGGCAAGCAGATCCCCCTGATCTTCGACAAGCGGGTGCTGCGCAGGAACCTGCTCGAACTGGCGGCGATCCTCTGTTACGTCGTCGCGCTCGCCAACATGCAGATCGCCGATTCCACCGCGCTGGGGCAGATCACGCCGCTGCTGATGCTGGTCGGATCCTCGATCCTGTTTGGCGAGCGCATCGGCGGCCAGCGCATGGCGCTGATCGGGCTGGGCTTCATCGGCGCGCTGATGGTGGCGCAGCCGACCATGCAAGGCATTTCGGTCTACGCCTTGCTGGCGCTAGGCAACGCGACATTCGCCGCCGCCCGCGATCTGGCCGGTCGCAAGATCACCGCCGAAGTGCCAGGAATGATCGTGGCGATCTCGGCGGTCGTCGTGGTCCTGATCGGCGCCGGCGCCGCGCATCTGGTTTCCGAGCGCTGGGTAGCGCCGGAGGCGCACCACCTGCTGCTGATGGCGGGAGCCGGTTTCTTCCTGATCTTCGGCCACTTCTTCATCTTCATGGCCTATCGCGTCGGGCCGACCGGAGCGGTAGCGCCTTTCTACTACTGCTTCACGGTCTGGGCCGTCATTTCGGGCCTGCTGGTGTTCGGGCAATTCCCCAATGCACTGGCGGTCTGCGGCATCCTGCTGGTCGTCTGCAGTGGGTTGACCATCGTGTCGCTGGACCAGCGCAAGCGCCGGCTGGCCGTGGTCGCCTGATCGGCGGGGCGCACCGGCATTGTAGGTTCCAACACCGTGAGTGCAGGCAGCACCAACGGCGGATTATCGCAATTCAGGATTCGGCAGAGCTGGTAATCTGCCGACACGTCTAGATGGTGCGCTTGCCCGCGAACTGATGGTAGGCCCACAACACCACGACGGCACCCACGACCGCGACGATCAGGCTGTAGATGTTGAGGCCGGTGACGCCCGAAGCACCGAAGGCACTGAAGATCAGGCCCCCGACGATGGCACCGACAATGCCGAGCACGATATCCATGATCATGCCCTGACCGGTCTTGTTGACGATCTTGCTGCCGATGAAGCCGGCGATGACGCCGAGAATGATCCAGCTGATGATACCCATTTTTTCCTCTCCATTCCTCCGCCAACCGAACATTTTCATATGAATGTCAAAACCACAAGCCAGGTTGAAATTCCGCCCGATTGCGTCATTGTTGAAGACGGGCCGGGCTTGGCCAGATGGAGGATCCACTATGGGACTTTTTGACAACGCCGTTCCCGGCGGCAACATCACCAAACCGCTGATGATCGCGCTCGGTGCCCTGCTGGTCGGAAAGATGCTGAGCGGCAGAAGTGCCGAACAGCCGGAGCAGCCTCAAGCTCCCGCGCCGGCCGATCCCACACCCGTCGGAACCGCGTCCGGTGACGGCGGCCTGCTCGGCGGACTGGGCGGCCTGCTCGACAAGCTCAAGAACGCCGGCCATGGCAATGTCGCCGACTCCTGGGTCGGCACAGGGCAGAACCAGTCGATCAACGCCAATGAGCTGGGCAACGCGATCGGACCGCAGGTCATTCGCGAGATCTCCCAACGGACAGGGCTCGACGAGCAGGAACTGCTCGAGCAACTATCCGCGGCCCTGCCCGGCATCGTCGACAAGCTGACGCCGAACGGCCAAATGCCGCAACAGCACCAGGTCGCGTCAGCGTTCAACAGCTAGCGCGGCGCACACCGATGCCTGAAGCGCTGCGCGCTTGCCGCGCAGTGTTTCGGCTTGCCGACGGTGTCGCTGGAAACCTGGAGCGGGTAGCGGGAATCGAACCCGCACCAAGAGCTTGGAAGGCTCATGTGATACCATTTCACCATACCCGCGCACGCATGCCCTAGCTATTCGACAAGGTTCCGAAGGTCAAGGAGCCTCTCGCGACCCAGCCGAAATTGCAGGCCAGGCTCGACCTCATTGTCCGATCAACATCTCATGCAAAAGCATAGGAAGCAGAGCCCGAAGGTTGAAAAGTAAGCTAGGTTCAAGGCGGAGGAACGAGAATGGACACCCATCTCTGGTTTGCCTTTGTCGGTACCGTGATCCTGTTGCAGATGCCACCTGGCCCCGACAGCATGCTTGTGATGGCCCGTGGCATCGGGCAAGGGCGTGGCACGGCGCTGTTTACGGTCGTGGGAATGACATTGGGCGCCGGGTTGGTGCAATTGCCTCTAATCGCCCTGGGTGTCTCCTCGCTGTTGCGTGCATCACCACTGGCGTTCGATGCGCTCCGCTGGGCCGGAGCAGCCTATCTGGTCTGGCTGGGCATACGTTTACTGTCCGGGACGAAGGAGGACCTGGAGGTCGATCAGATCAGGCGCGTGGGGCCGCTCGCCGCGATGCGCGAAGGCATGATCGCCAATCTCATAAATCCCTGGCCCATGACCTTCATGATCGCCTTTCTGCCTCAGTTCGTCGATCCGACCCGCGGCTCGGTCTGGCTGCAGATGCTGTTGCTTGGCGCGACCCAGAAACTGACCGGCGTACTGGTTCTGGGAACCTATGCAGTCGCATCCGGCACACTGGGTGAATGGATCATGCGGCGGCCGGGCATCAGGCTTTGGCAGCAACGGATAGCTGGCTGCTGCATCGTCGGTCTTGGCGTCCGGATGGCCGTCGGAGGCGGTAAATAGCACGGACCTTTCAAGAGAGAACAGGATCCGATCCGACATCGGTCTCGAGGCTGCGGCCACGGAACACCAAATGCCAGACATCCACGTTCAGCTGGTCAGGGGGAATGGGCGCGCCAAGGCGGAGGCGGGCGCCGCCCTCTATCGCTACAATGTGGCCAAAACCGGCGTTGACGACCGCGTGCCGATCGGCGCCGTATTGCGCGACACCTCGGGAAACATCCTTGGCGGCCTGTGGGGCAGGACCGAACTCGGCTTGCTGTTCCTCGACATGTTCTTCGTGCCTGAAAGCATTCGGGGCAGATCACATGGCAGCCGCCTGCTCGCTGCCGTGGAAGCGGAAGCGAGGAAGCGCGGTTGCCAACGTGCGGTGGTCGAGACCAGCAGCTTCCAGGCGCCCGGCTTCTATGTCCGCCACGGCTACGAGGAATTTGGCAGGGTTGAGTTCGGCCTTCAGGGCACTGCCCGCATCTTCCTGCGCAAAACCCTCTGATGCTGGCGCAAGAAGCCGCGATACCCCTGATCGGCAGGCATGGTCGCGCGACGAGGGTTGCTCTTGAAAAACCGCAGGATCTTTGCGCCTACGCGTCAGCCACCCCCCCTGTCGCGACCTGTGATCGTCAGCTTATCAAATCGTCTATCCTGATCGGCAAGTCTCGAATGCGCTTGCCCGTGGCATGGTACACGGCGCTCGCCACCGCCGCCGCGGTCCCGACATTGCCGAGCTCCCCCAAGCCTTTGACGCCGGCCGGATTGACGTCCAGGTCGACCTCGGGAACGAGGATGACGTCGACCTGTTTGATGTCGGCGTTGACCGGCACCAGATAGTCCTGCAAATCACGATTGACGTAACGGGCGTTGCGTCGGTCGATTTCCGTCGCCTCGTGAAGGGCTTGGCCGATACCCCAGATCATGCCGCCCATCAGTTGGCTGCGCGCGGTGCGCGTGTTCATGATGCGTCCCGCCGCAAAGGCACCGACCACGCGCGGCACCCGGATTTCGCGTGTGTAGCTGTTGACGCGCACTTCGACGAATTCAGCGCCAAAGGCATATTTCACGGAGTCCTTGTCCTGATCGCCGCCGTGGAACTCGGCTTGCCCGGCATAGAGCTTCTTCAGTGCTTCCGGGGTCGAACCCTTTGGCGCAAACTCGGCGTATTCCTCTATCGCGCCGATCTGCATCGCCTTGAAGACATCCGACAGCTTGGCGGATTTGCCGCCGCTTGCCACGATCTTCTCCTGCTCCATCTCCAGCTTGGCATTGCCGGAACCGGCCAGCGGCCCGTCTCCAGCGACGGCTGCCGCGAAAAGTTTGGCACGCACCGCGTCACAGGCCTTCAGAACCGCCGAGCAGACGCTCGCTGTCGAAATCGAGCCGCCCGAGACCGGTGCCGGCGGCAGGGCGCTGTCGCCCATCTCGACGCTGATCTTTTCCATCCCTATCCCCAGACGTTCGGCGGCCATCTGCCCGGCGACGGTGCGCACACCAGTGCCGATCTCATGCGAGCCGCACTGAACGCGAACTTGTCCATCGGCGGTCAGGCGAACACGGGCCGCGCATGGCGCGCTTGCCGTGGGATAGATTGCGGTCGCGCACCCCATGCCGACCAGCCAATCGCCCTCCCGCATCGATCCGACCGCCGCATTACGCTTCGACCAGCCGAAGGCCTCCGCAGCCTGGTCGTAGCATTTGACCAGCGACCGGCTGGAGAATGGCTTGCCGCCGATAGGCTCTCTTTCAGGCTCGTTGATGCGCCGAAACTCGACGGGATCCATGCCGAGCGCCACAGCCATTTCGTCCATGGCGTTCTCAAGCGCGTAGACGTAGGGCGTCTCCGGCGGTGAGCGCATGTAGCCCGGTGTGTTGCGGTCGGCATGGACGACCGAAACATGAGTGAGCACCGAACCGTAATTGTACATGCGGCCGGTGGCGGACGTGCCGCCGACGACATAAGGGTCAGGGCGTGACGTCACCTCCCAGCCCTCATGTCCGAACGCCGTGATGCGGCCGTCCTTGCTGGCGCCTATGCGAATTCGATGCCTGGTCTCGGCGCGATAGGTCTGGGTGTTGAAGGCCTGCATGCGGCTGACGACGCAGCGTACCGGCCGCCCAACACGACGCGCGGCAACCGCGACAATTGCCGTGCGAGCCGTCATCGGTCCCTTGGAACCAAAGGCGCCCCCGACATAAGGGCTGACAATCCGCACATTGGCAGGGTCGACCTTCAACTGCCGGGCAAGTTCGATTTTCCAGCCGGTGACATTCTGGCTTGGCTCATGGACGATGAGTTGATCGCCTTGCCACATCGCCGTGGTCGAGAACAGTTCGATCGGATTGTGATGCTGGGTCGGCGTGGAGTATTTTTGGTCGATCTTGACGGCAGCGGATGCATAGGCAGCGTCGAAGTCGCCTGCTTTGACATCCTCCTGCAACATCGGGCTTTTGCCGGCCGCCGGTTCCACTTTCACGCCTTTGGAATCGAAGCTGGCGCTGGGCGGTTCGTCTTCGTAGTCGGCGCGGATCAACATCGACGCTTCCTCCGCCGCCTCGAATGTCTCGGCAACGACCAGAGCGATGATCTGGCCGTCGTGGAAAATCGTCTTGTCATGCAGGGGTGCGATAGAGCTCGCACCGGTGTTGCCAAATTTCGGAGTGTCCGTCTGATCCATGTCGCCATAGGTGATGATGTCCAGCACTCCGGGCACGGCCCTGGCGTCATCGGTATGGAGTTTGGAAACCTTGCCCCGAGCGATGCTGCTGGTGGCAAGAGCGCCATAAGCGACATTGGCCGTGGCGATGTCGGCCGGATAGCTGGCTTGTCCGGTAACCTTCAGCCTGCCGTCGATGCGGACAACCGGTTGGCCTTGGTTTTCTTTTGGAACTGGCGCGGCTTGATTCATGGCTCAGACCTTCATGTCACGGGTTTCGAGCAGCGCTCGCACCAGCGTGCGCTTTCCCAGCGGTATCTTGAATGCGTTGTGTTCTCGTGGCCTGGCATCGGCGAATGCGGCTTCGGCCGCAGCTGCCGCGGTCTTGTCGTCGAGGGCATTGCCGCGCAGCGCATCCTCCGCCGCCCTCGCGCGCCACGGCACCGTCGCGACGCCGCCGAGCGCGATGCGCGCTTGCCCGACCGTGTTTCCATCCATCTCCAGCGCAACCGCCGCCGAAGCCAGCGCGAATGCGTAGGATTCGCGGTCGCGTATCTTCAGGTAGCGCGAGCGACGGCTCCATGCGCCAAGCGGAACATCGATGGCGACGATGACTTCATCGGCGGCCAGATCCGTCTCGATGTTGGGCGTGTCACCGGGAAGCCGATGCAGCTCGGCGATCGGGATCTTGCGCTGGCCACGCCGCCCTTCCACTTCAACGACCGCGTCGAGCGCAATCAGCGCCTGCGCGAAATCACCGTGATAGGTAGCGATGCAGGCATCGCTGACGCCGAGCACGGCATGTTGGCGGTTTACCCCTTCCATCGCCGCACAGCCGGAGCCGGGCTCCCGCTTGTTGCACGGCCAGGAGGTTTCGCGAAAATACTCGCACCGCGTTCGCTGCAGGATATTGCCGGCTAGGCTGGCCATATTGCGAAGCTGGCCGCTGGCGGCGAATTTCAGACTGTCGGCAAGGAGCGGGCAGCGGCGCCTGACGTCACTGTTATCGGCTGCCTCACCCATGCGAACCAGCGCACCGAAACGGATGGTGTCGTCGTTCGTTTCGATCTGCCGCAAAGCAGGCTCGGCAAGCTCGTTAAGGTCGAGCAACCGCTCCGGCTGCGCGACACCCAGCTTCATGTAGTCAGCCAGATTGGTGCCGCCGGCGATGAACTGGGTGTTGGCCTGTGTTGGCGCAACATGCCTGTCCTCAAGATGAGACGCTATGGCGATCGCCGCCGAGACGCTCGTTGGTCTTTCATAGAGGAAGGGACGCATCTAGGCTCTCCTGATCTCGTCGCGTGCCTGGATGATCGCCGCAACGATGTTCGGATAGGCCGCGCACCGGCACAGATTGCCGCTCATATATTCGCGGATGTCATCCTCCGAACCGGCATGGCCTTCATCGATGCAACCGATGGCGGACATGATCTGGCCCGGCGTGCAGTAGCCACATTGAAAGGCGTCATGATCGACGAACGCCTGCTGTACCGGGTGCAGTTCGCCGTCGGCCGAAGTCAGGCCTTCGACAGTCGTGACCTCGCGTCCTTGGTTCATGACGGCGAAGCTCAGGCAGGATAGCACCCGCTTCCCATCGACAAGAACGGTGCAGGCGCCGCACTGGCCGTGGTCGCAACCCTTCTTGGTACCAGTCAGACCAACATGATCACGCAGGGCGTCAAGCAGGCTCGTTCGATTGTCGAGTGCTAGGGTGTAGGCCTGCTTGTTGATCCGAAGCGAAATCGTCGACAGGTCGCGCGGTTCGACCGCTCTGGCGGGCGATGGCTCGGCGGCTCTTGTCGAGGTGACCATGAGAGGCACTGCGGCTGCCGCCGTAACAGAACCCGTCATGAAGGTGCGTCTGCTCAGGCCGCTGGGATTTGTGGAATTGGACATGGCTGGCTTTCCGGCTGGCTGGAGTCTCAAGCGGACCAAACTGCTCGTGGGAGGCAAAGTTCCCTCCTCACACCGCTGTGATCGTTTCTTTTGCAGGACGGCCGTGCGGAACTTAAGCCGCAAGGCCGTGGTTGTCCTCGACAGGTTTCCAGGAAGGAGGCGATCATGAGCAATGATCCGAGCGGTCGGCGCAGCGATCGAAATGGTGACGAAGGCCCTGTCTTTTCGGCTGAACAGGCGCGGCAAGGTGAGATCATCCTGCGCACCCGCACACGCCGGATCATCTTCATCGCAGGACTGGTCGGCATCGTGATCCTCATCGCGGTGATCAGATTTGCCGTCCGTTGAGTGGCTTTGGAGCTGATCCCGACCAATGCCGCCCAGCCTGTTCGTCAGGAACTTTTGTGAAGAGCTGTCGTTTAGTCGGTCGTTAAAGCGGTTGGCGCCATCCTTGAAAGTTCTCCCCGTGGACGCAAAAACCGAGACTGAAGAACCAGACAGAATCAGGAATGCACGCGGCGCTTCGAGCAAGGCCGGACCGGATGCGTCGCTAAAACGCATGGGCGATGTGGCGCAGCCTAACGCTCCGGAGCGCGAAACGCGGGACAAGGAGGCGGATGAACAAAAGCCCAGCCTCCTAGCTTTCCCCCGGCAGCATCCTTACGCGTCCATTGCAATCCTGATCGTGCTGCTGCTGGCCGCGGTGGGGCTGGTCATGTGGTGGCTGAATGCCCGCCAGTATGAATCGACCGACGACGCTTTTATCGACGCCCGCACGATAACGGTCAGCGCCGAGATATCAGGACGGATCACTGACCTTGCGGTGACCGACAACCAGCCGGTCAAGGCGGGTGACGTCCTGTTGCGCATCGATGACAGCGACTATCGGGCCAGCCTCAAGCAGGCCGATGCCGGGGTAGCCTCGGCGCAGGCCGACATTGTCGACGTAGGGGCTCAGATCACAGCTCAGAATGCAAAGATCGATGAAGCGCAGAAGCAGATGGCGCAAGCGCAGGCCGCCCTCGATTTTGCCAAAGCCGAGGACCAGCGGAACCGTGAACTTCTTGCCAAGGGCACGGCCACCCAGCAGCAGGCGCAGCAGGCCGCTTCCACGCTGCGCCAGGATCAGGCTGCTCTCGACAGCGCCCAAGCCAATGTGGCTGCGGCCAAGAGCCAGATCGCTGTTTTGCAGGCGCAGGCCAAGAGCGCCGAAGCCAAGCTCGATCAGGCCAGGGCCAGCCAGAACCAGGCGAGTACGATGCTGTCCCGCACAACCATCACCGCACCGGTCGCCGGGCGGGCAACCAGCATTTCGGTCGCCAACGGCACCTATGCCCAGCCAGGCCAGGTTCTGATGATGTTTGTTCCCGACGAAGTCTGGGTGAAGGCCAACTTCAAGGAGACACAGCTCGATCTGATGCGGCCGGGACAGCCGGTCGACATCGACATCGACGCCTATCCGGAAAGATCTTTTCATGGCCGCGTCGACAGCATCCAGGCGGGTAGTGGCACCGCCTTCAGCCTGCTGCCAGCCGAAAACGCCACCGGCAACTTCGTCAAGGTGGTGCAGCGCGTGCCGGTGAAGATCGTCTTCGACAAAGCGCCCGGCGTGCTGCTGGGGCCGGGCCTGTCGGTGGTGCCGACGGTCAAGGTGCGATGACTGGCGAAATCTCCGGCGACCAAAGCGAAAGCCGGTCGGCCGCCGGCGGGCGCAACCCGTGGCTGATCGCCATCGTCGTCTCCATCGCCACCTTCATGCTGGTGCTGGATACCTCGATCGCCAATGTGGCCCTGCGCAACATCGCCGGCAGCCTGGCTGCCGGGATGGACGAGAGCACCTGGGTGATCACTACCTATCTGGTCGCGAATTCCGTAATCATCCCGGTCAGCGGCTGGTTGGCCAGCGTGATCGGGCGGAAGCGCTACTACATGCTTTGCGTGGCAACGTTCACCATCGCATCGCTGTTGTGCGGCCTCGCGCCCAATCTGGAAATGCTTATTTTCTTCAGGATCCTGCAGGGTCTCGGCGGCGGCGGCATGGCGCCGAGCGAACAGTCCATCCTTGCCGATACCTTTCCGCCCGAGAAGCGTTCCCAGGCTTTTGCCCTTTATGGCGTCGCCGTCATTGTCGCACCGACAGTCGGGCCGACCCTCGGCGGCTGGCTGACCGACCATTTCTCCTGGCACTGGATATTCTTCATCAACGTGCCGTTCGGCATCATGTCGCTTGCCTTGGTGCAGTGGCTGCTTGTCGAGCCGGACGTGATCGAGCGCGAACGTCAGGAGCGGCTGAAGGGCGGCCTCAGAATAGATTGGGTCGGGTTCATCCTGGTCGCCACCGCTCTTGGCTGCCTGGAAATCTTCCTCGATGAGGGTCAGCGCAACGACTGGTTCGCATCGGGTTTCATCACGACTTTTGCCGTGATTTCGGCGATCTCGTTCCTGCTGCTCATCCCATGGGAGTTTAGTCACCGCGATCCGATCGTCGATATACGCCTGCTCTTCAGCCGCCAGTTCGGTACGTCGTTCCTGGTAATGATGGCGGTCGGCGCCGTGTTGTTCAGCACCACGCAGTTGATGCCGCAGCTGCAACAGACCGCCTTCGACTATACGGCCACCCTGTCGGGCCTTTCCATGATGCCCGGCGGCATCGCCATGCTGATCCTGATGCCGATTTCCGGATTTGCCGCCGGATTGGTGCAGCCCAAATATCTGATTGTGATGGGCATGTCCGTTGTCGTGGTCGCCTTGTGGCACATGACGTCACTCACCCCCGATGCCAGCTTCCGCTTCTTTGCCTTCGCGCGCGTCTTCCTGATGATCGGCCTGCCGTTCCTGTTCATTCCCATTTCGACAGCGGCCTATGTCGGCCTCGCTCCGCGGAAGACCAACCAGGCGTCGGCGCTGATCAACGTCGCCCGCAACATCGGCGGGAGCATCGGCGTGTCATTGTCGAACACCGTGATCGCGCAAAACGCGCAGCTGCATCAATCGAACCTTGTCAGCCATACCGCGCAATCGTCACCCGCCTATCAGCAGTTGCTGCGTCAGGTGACGGATCACTTTGTCGCCCAGGGCTCGAACATGCTTGAGGCCAAGCAGCAAGCCGTCGGCTGGCTCGGGCAGTTGATCGCGCGCCAGGCCTCGCTGCTCGCCTATATCGACGTTTTTCGCTACTGCGCCATCGCGACGGCACTGTTTGTTCCCCTCGCCTTGCTGCTGCGGTCTCCAAAACCCGACAAGCGCCAGCCGAAATAACCGCGCCCCGCCGACCTCTTGCAGAACTTCTGCCGCCTGCGTTTTCCCGGCACTTATTGCACGTCGCCGGCATTGAATGTGGCGAATGACCGGCAACGTCAGATCCAGTTCGAGAGAACCGTCTCCATCTCGACGGTCTCCACCTGCTGCGCGAACCGTTGGTGATAAACGGTCAGCAGCGCGTCATGCGTTGCGTCGGAAGAACTGCACAGCGCATCCGTAACGAGAACCACGCGATAGCCGAAATCGATCGCTCCGAGCACCGTAGCCAGAACGCACACGTCGGTTTCGCCGCCGGTGATGACCAACGTATCGATGTCGCGTTCGTTCAGAAAAGCCCGGAGGTGACCTTCGAACCAAGGCGAGTATATGTGCTTGTCGATGATGGCCGCTGGCGGGCAGTAAGCGGCTAATGCCGGCAACAGGGCGACCATTTCGGGACCAATATTTTCGATCGCCATCGAGGCCCAGCGCTCATAATAGCGCTTCCATGTACCAACGCCCTGCCCCGGCTTTTGCGCGGGCAGGAAGCGCGTGAAGACGGTCTGTGGCGCTCGTCTTTCGACCAACCTTTCGATATGAGGAAGGACACGGGTGATCCAGGGGGTCGCCCACTGCGACGGCTCGGCAAACAGCTTTTGCATATCGACACAGACATGCATGCACCGATGCCCCAACGGACCATATGC
Source organism: Mesorhizobium sp. B2-3-13 (assembly GCF_006442195.1). Lineage (NCBI taxonomy): Bacteria > Pseudomonadati > Pseudomonadota > Alphaproteobacteria > Hyphomicrobiales > Phyllobacteriaceae > Mesorhizobium > Mesorhizobium sp. B2-3-13. Next base: position 117,378 of record NZ_VFVQ01000019.1, on the reverse strand, counting down.
CAAGCCCGACATCGACATCGAAGATAGTCCTATTCCATGACATGCGGGGTGTGCCGTTTGTCCTCCACCGGGTCGACATCGATGCGCGCCTTTTGCGGATCGAAGGTGCCATGACCTGCGATGGCCCGCGCTGCCGTATCGGGCGTCTCGTATGCCCACATGAAGTCGTCGGCCGAGCTACCGACGGCATGGACCCGCCAATAGCTCGCGGTTCCCTTGAGCGGTGAGCTGCTTGTGGTGTTGGTCTTTTCGAAAAGCTCGAAATAGATGTCCTCGAAAGGGATAAAGAACATCGGCTCCTGTCCCTCTTCCCTGACTAGCTTCGCGCGCTCCGTGGCTGCGACCACAGCATCGGAAAATCGCACGGTCACCGTTCCGGCAAACGGCTCTATGGCCAGTGGACGAAAGTCGTGTTCTGACATTGCGACTGAAGTTTGCATCCGAATTCTCCCTGGCTATCGTTTGATCGTCAGACTGCGTTTCGGTCCATCAATGAAAACGAAATGCGCGGCGATGCATCAGGTTCCAGCTTGTGCGGTGAAGCCAAATGGACCGCCGAGCCAAGCGATTATCGGCTACCGAAGCTGTCGAGAAAGCTCGCCAACAGCCGCGAAACCTCGTGTGAAGCCTCACGTGTCGGGAAGTGCCCGACCGCGTCCAGGACCACTCGTTTGTAGGGCGCCGTGAAATGCTCCTCCAGTCCTTCCGACGATGGGGGCAGTACAACACGGTCGTCGCCACCATGAAGCGTCAAGGTCGGAACCGTGATGATCTTGACCGATGTTTGCCGGCGGGCCAGCTCCGCGTAGCACGGATCGGGCTCCGCCTCACCCCAGCGAACCCGATAGGAATGCAACGTCACGTCCGGCCAATCCGGGTTGTCGAAGGATACGGCCACTTTATCGAAAATGGTGTCGTCGAACCACCCCAACGGGCTCCAGCTGTCCCATTGGAATCTGGCAAATTCCTTGCGGTTCTTTCGCACGAACTCGGCGCCGCGCGCTGTTGCCATGAACCATTGATACCAAAACGCTTTCGCCTGTTCAGGCGCCGGCGTTGCCGGTTTGCCGGGTTGCCAGCCAAGCGATAGCGCAGCGCAGCAACTGATGCGATCGGGAAAGATCGAGGCCAGGAGGTAGGCGATCCGTGCTCCCCAGTCGTGACCGACGATCGCAAAGCGGCTGAGGCCAAGCGCATCGGCAAAGTCCAGCACGTCCTGCGCCATTGCGGCAATTTCGCCGGATCGCATGGTTTCTTTCGACAGGAACGACGTCTGTCCAAAACCTCGCAGCCACGGCGAAAACGTCCGAAAGCCGGCCTCGTGAAGGACCGGCGAAATGCGCGCGTAAGTGGTCGCGTCGTCCGGCCAGCCATGCAGCAGGACGACCGGCGGACCGTCTTGCAGGCCACCATCGAGATAGGCGATGCGCAGCAGTGGCGTATCGCAAAATGAGACAGGGTTCATTTGCTCTCCGGCGCTGTTACCGGCTGGTCGCCGCCAGTCGTCGACTTGGGTCTGGCATCCTGGTCAACCTGCGGATTCTTGTTGATGGCGTCGGTGTTGGCTTTCGTCGGTTCGGTGCTGTCATCACAGGCACCGAGCGCGAGGGCAGCAGCCAACACTAGAAGCGACAAGGATTTCTTCATCGAAACCTCCTCTGGCTGATGTTCGACAACGAGGCTCTGCGAATTTGGTTGCCCGGTTTGCCGCTCGGGCGCCCGCCGATCAGCCATCCGCAAAAAGCGTTGCCGCAACGGCGATTGAGGTCAGGCTCGTCATTGCAAGGAACGCTCTGATGACGTGCGACATCTCCCACATATTCCGGAAATCTCTCCAATCACCATCTTGCTTCCGAGCGAACATCGAGAAAAACGCCACGCCCGATCTCGGCATGGCGACGTCCTGCACCCAGAAATTATTGACGGGGTGTGTGAGCAACCAATAGGTCGCGTGTTGCGCGGCCAGGAAGAATAGCGACGCGAGCGTCCACCAGAAACGAGTACTTGCAGAAGGCGTCAAATAGAGCAGGATGGCGAGCGCGAGGATGCCTCCGATTTCGGCAAAACCGCCGATCGTGAAGCCGGGATAGTAGATCGTCTGCACTGCCTTGTAGGTCGCCTCTTTCAGGCGTATTTTGCCCGGTAGCTCCAACGCATGTGCAAGCGAGAGCGCTGTTGCGATTGCAACCAGCAGGAGCGTGAAAACCATCAAGACGCGCATGCTGTTACTCTTTAACCGTGCCCTTTCGCAATCGGCATAGGGAGACGGTTAGCCGTAGCCGGCAGAACGCAGGGAAGTCATCGTGCAGCCGTTCGGCTATGCCACGAGCACAGGGACTGATCGACAAGACGGGTCAGGTGGGGTCGCACCGCGCGCGGTTGCGAACAGGAGACGATCCTCACCTAAGCCGCCCGGCGCGTCAGAACATGATCCTTTGCCTCAACCAGGTAAGGAACCTGTTGCCGCCAATTGTCGCGCGGACCCGAGCCGCAGCCCACCGCGCTTTCATGGTAGCGCCTACGTGACAATCGCAAACGATGTCATGCAGTTGCCAGTCGTTCAGTTCGAAGAAGCGCTTGGCCTCGCCATAGGTGTCATCCCTTAGACCCGACCCGCGCAGCATCGGGTCTTCGAAGGCAACAGTTATTGCCGACCCTTCGCCGCGTGCCATGGCGCGTGCTTCCGGATGCATGTGTTCGGTGCCTGTAAACGCGCCAAGGCATCGCTCGGGATTCTGATCGAGAAGTTCAGCCCATCGCGCGATGCGCTCATCTCGCGTCATTTCCGTATGTGGCGCCGAGGGTTCAATCCTGGCGACGGCCTGCAGTTGATCGAGTGTCTGGTGTTTCATGGTCAGCTCCTGTCGTGGAGGGAGAAGTGCCCACGCCTTCAAGGGAATTATCGCGCGGCGGTGCTTCGACAAGGGCGCAAAACCGGAGAATTCGGCCCCCACCAAAATGCGGCTGGGCGGATCATAAACGCGCTGACAGCGTTCACCGAATGGAGGGCCTTTCCATAAGCCACTGATCCAGGATCAGGATGCATCCATGCTCATCCAGCCGATCGACTATTTCCTTGCCATCTGGTTCTCTGTTGCCGCTGCCTCCACTCTCTATGTCGGCTTCGACCAGTACCGCAACAATCCCGAACCGGTGGTGATGAAGTGGGGCTTCATCCTGGTGACCCTCTATATGGGCCCAATCGGCCTGCTGCTCTATGTGTTGGCCGACAAGGAACCACGACCGGGCGAGCACGAGGACTTTACACGGCCGCTGTGGAAGCAGGGCGTCGGCTCGACCATTCACTGCGTTGCCGGGGATGCGACAGGCATCATTCTGGCCGCCGTCATCACGGCGATGCTCGGCTTGCCGATGTGGCTCGATCTCGTCGTCGAATATGTCTCCGGCTTCGCCTTCGGCCTGTTCATCTTCCAGTCGCTGTTCATGAAGTCGATGATGGGCGGCACCTATTGGCAGAATGTGCGCAAGAGCTTCCTGCCCGAGTTCATCTCGATGAATTTCATGATGGCAGGAATGGCACCTGTCATGAGCTTCTTGATGATGGGACGTGACATGCGCGCGATGGAGCCGACGGAACTTCTGTTCTGGGGCGTGATGTCGATCGGCGTTATCGCCGGCTTCACGCTCGCCTATCCCGCCAATGTCTGGCTGGTGGCGCGCGGATTGAAGCATGGGCTGATGACGCTGCACCCGCAGACCACCGGAACGAGCAGCCGAGAACCGTCTGCGCACCAACGGCAAGGACGACACCACGACAAAATCTCCCACGGGGCCAAAAGCAGTGGCCACCAGATGAATTCGGACGCTACGACCACGCAGATCGCGGCCCTTGGCCTGGTGTCCTTGATCACGCTGGCGGTCGGCATGGCCGCGCCGGCGAACTGGCTGAACTTGACGCTATCGGCGCGTGACGTCGGTGGGGTGATCATGCCGCAAGGCATGATCATGGATCGCGAAACGCCGGCCGAGGCCATGCGTGACATGGCGGCAACCGATCCGCGTCGGGTGACAGCGTCCTACGATCTCACTGCCAGAGGCGACCAGGAACTGCCGTTTCGCCTGGAGAACGGCACCAAGGTGTTCGAGCTCAGGCCGTCGGTGATCCGTTGGCAGATATTGCCCGACGTCGCGGTCGATGCCTATGCCTATAACGGACAGATTCCCGGGCCGCGCATCCACATCAGACAGGGCGACAGGGTCCGCATCAATGTCACCAATGACCTACCGGAGGAAACCACGGTGCATTGGCACGGCATGATCCTGCCGAACCAGATGGACGGCCCCGCCGAGATTACCCAGGCGCCGATCGAGCCCGGGCAATCCTATTCCTATGAATTCACCGCCACCCAGCATGGGACCTATTTCTATCATCCGCACGCCAAGCCCGACCGCACCCAGGCGCTCGGCCTCTATGGCGCGCTGATCATCGACCCCTCCAACCCCGCCGATGAGGTTCAGGCCGACCACGACTACGCGCTCGAACTACAGGAATGGCTGGTGCGCGATGGGCTGACCTATCCCTCGATGCCGATGGAAGGCGGCATGCCGAATTTTTTCACCATCAACGGCAGGGCCTATCCCTCAACCGATACGATCCACATGAAGCTCGGCGAGACGCTGAAAGTGCGTTTCATCGGCACCAATAATGGCTTTATCCATCCAATGCATATCCATGGCGGCCCCTTCGAGGTCGTTGCCCGCGATGGCGAAACACTTGCCCCGCCGGCGCGTTTCCTGGCCGATACGATCAACGTTGGGCCGGGGCAACGCTATGACGTCGTCTGGAAGGCGCGACAGCGCGGCAAATGGCTGATCCACTGCCACATTCCGCATCACACGACGAACAACAATGTCGAGGAAAAGGGCGGCGGCGGGTTGATGGTCATCATCGACGTCAGCTAATCGAGACTGAGGCGATAGCCGAACAGGTGCGCTCTGCCGATAGAGGAGCGGTCCCATGACGACCCGGCACCCCCGCGGCAATCCGGAGGTTGCGTTCATCGCATCCTACTTCTTGATAATGTTGCCGTCGCGCAGGTCGAATGCCTCGGCGTCGCGAGCCTGGCGGTAGAAATCGTCCTGCAATTCACCCCATTCGCCGAGAAAAGCACCGCAATTGCTGCAATAAATTGGCGTCGACTCCGTGGCGTCGTCGGGAATGTCCATCTGGATCGTCCCACAAGTCTTGCAATCGAGTTTGTCGTCCAATTTGCGTGCCATTTTCCAATGATCGCGCATTTTCACACAGGAGCCAATTGTCGATTTCGTACAGAGCGGTGCCTGCGATCACCCTCTGCTTCGTCTTGATCCGGTCCAAGATGCGGATCAAGCGATGGCACGTTTCCGTGCGAGCGGCTCAGACGGCAAGCTGACGTCGGTCCGATGTTTTTCGCGTTCAGGGCTTCCGGGCCGGCAGTGGTGGAGAGGGTTGGATTCGAACCAACGTAAGCTAAGCTAACGGATTTACAGTCCGTCCCCTTTAACCACTCGGGCACCTCTCCAATCTGCCGCCGCAGCCATGCAACGAGGCATTCGCGCCAATTTCGGACCCGAGTTGTGTCTTCTCCGAAACCAGCGAAGCGCCTTATGGCGGCAAGGCCAGTGGGTGTCAACCGCGCAGGAAGGTTTTTCGATGTTGTTCGCCGGCTGCGGCGACAGGGCATATCCTTGGCGGGAGGAGACGGCTATAGAAGCCGGCCATGAGCAACAATTCCAATACCCCGAAAGACACCCACTACGCCAAGCTGCGCCGCGCCTTTCGCGACGAGAAAAGCGGCGGCGCGCCGGCGTTCAAGCCCCGGCAACCCGTGCCACCAGGCGAAAACGCGGCCGACGGGCTGGTGCGGCTCTACGGCCTGCATACGGTGCGTGCGGCACTCGACAATCCGCGCCGCCGGATCAAGAAAATGCTGGTGACGCGCAATGCGGCCGAGCGCCTTGAGATAGCCGATCTCGCCGCCTTGCCCTTCAAGGCGGAACTGGTCGAACCCAGGGACATCGACAAAGTCACCGGCTCGGACGCCGTGCATCAGGGCGTACTGATCGAGGCGGAGCCGCTGAAGCCCAAGCGCCTCGACGCACTCGGCGACACCAGGCTGGTGCTGGTGCTCGACCAGGTCACCGATCCGCACAATGTCGGCGCCATCCTGCGTTCGGCGGTGGCTTTCGGCGCCGGCGCGTTGATCACCACGGCCCGCCATAGTCCGCAGGAATCCGGCGTGCTGGCAAAATCCGCCTCCGGCGCGCTGGAGCATATCGATCAGATCGAGGTCAAGAACCTCGCCGATGCGCTGGGCCAGTTGCACGAGGCCGGCTTCCAGACCATCGGGCTTGATTCGGACGGGCCGGCGGAACTCGAAATCAGCTTTGCCGGAGACCGGATAGCGCTGGTGCTCGGCGCCGAAGGCAAGGGCCTGCGCCAGAAGACGCGCGAGACCGTGACGACGTTGGCCCGCCTCGACATGCCCGGCGCTATCCGCTCGCTCAACGTGTCGAACGCAGCGGCGGTCAGCCTTTATGCAGCGCGGGCATTTCTGAAGCGCGGCTGACTGGGAGCGGCAAGCCTCTCGCCAGGAACCAAAACGGGTTCCGGCGACGCTTGCCGGAACCCGTTCCTGGGTGAGGACAAAAGGTGACGGCTTGGGAACGTTATGCCGCCCTCTCCCGACCTATGCCGCTTTGCCTTTCACTTCGGCTGGCTCGCCACCGATCTCGAAATTCGCCATCCGCTCCAGCGCCCTCACCAGCGCGGAATGATCTTCCTTCGCGCCGCCATTGGCCGCACAGGAATTGAACAGCTGCTGGGTGGTCGAGGTGTTGGGCAGTGACACACCGAGCGCCTTCGCACCCTCCAGTGCCAAGTTGAGATCCTTCTGGTGCAGTTCGATGCGGAAACCCGGAGCGAAGGTGCGCTTGACCATGCGCTCGCCATGCACTTCGAGGATGCGTGACGCTGCCAGCCCGCCCATCAGCGCCTGCCTGACTTTGGCCGGATCGGCGCCCGCTTTCGATGCAAAAACAAGTGCTTCGGCGACGGCTTCAATGGTTAGCGCGACGACGATCTGGTTGGCGACCTTGGTGGTCTGGCCGACACCGTTCGGCCCGACCAGCGTGATGTTCTTGCCCATCTTTTCGAAAACCGGTTTCGCACGCTCGAAGATCTTTTCGTCGCCGCCGACCATGATGCTGAGGGATGCTGCCTTGGCGCCGGCCTCACCGCCCGAAACCGGCGCATCGAGATAGGCGCAACCGAGATCGTTGATCCTTTTTGCGAATTCCTTTGTCTCGATCGGCGAGATCGAACTCATGTCGATGACGAGTTTGCCCTTGGTCAGGCCGGACGCGACGCCGTTCTTACCGAACAGCACCTCGGCCACCTGTGGGGTATCCGGCACCATGGTGATGATGATCTCGGCGGCCTTGGCCACGGCGGCATGGCCGGCAACCGTCTTCAGGCCCTTGGCAATGAGATCGGCCGGCGGCTTGGAGCGATGGTCGCTGGCGATGACGCTGTAGCCGGCGTCGAGCAGATGCCCCGCCATAGGCGCGCCCATGATGCCGAGGCCGATAAAGCCGATAATTTCCATTGTTTCTCTCCGTCTCTGTCAGGGCAGCGTGCCGTGGCGAAATTCCCACTACGCCGCCGCGCTTCCCCGCCCGGTCAGTTCCCTGAACCAACCCAGTCCGGCTTCCGTCCCCGCCTTCGGTTTGTATTCCGCCCCCACCCAGCCGGAATAGCCAATCCGATCGATATGGTCGTAAAGGAAAGGATAATTGATCTCGCCCGTCCCCGGCTCGTGACGGCCGGGATTGTCCGCAAGCTGGATATGCGCGATGCGGCCGAGGTTTGCCTCGATTTTACGGGCGAGATCCCCCTCCATGATCTGCATGTGATAGATGTCGTATTGCAGGTACAGGTTCTTCGAGCCGACGCGGTCGATCAGGGCCAGCGCCTGGTCGGAATAGTTCAGGAAGAAGCCGGGAATATCGCGCGTATTGATTGGTTCGATCAGCAGCTTGATGCCGGCGTGCTCCAGCTTCTCCGCCGCGAAGGCGAGATTTTCGGCAAAGACATTTCCAAGCGTATCCCGTGCAATGCCCTGCGGCGCGATGCCGGCGAGGCAGTTGACCTGCCCGCAGCCAAGCGCCTGCGCATAGGTGATCGCCTTGGCAATGCCCTGGCGGAATTCCGGCACGCGATCCGGCAGCACGGCGATGCCGCGCTCGCCCTTGGCCCAGTCACCCGCCGGCAGGTTGAACAGCACTTGCGTCAGGTCGTTCTTCTTCAGTCGTGCGGCCACCACATCGGGCGCGTGATCATAAGGGCCGACATATTCGACACCCTTGAAGCCGGCGCGGGCGGCGGCATCGAAACGGTCGAGGAAATCATGCTCGCCAAAGAGCATCGACAGATTGGCTGAAAACCGCGGCATTCTTTTTCTCCCTGGGGCATCGGACCCAAAAGTGGAAACCGGTTTTGGGATAATCCGATGTTCAAACAAAAATTAGTCGAGCATCACGATCGCGGTCGGCGCGTCTTCCTGACGTTCGGCAAGGTCCTCGAATTCGGTGATCTTGTCGATCTCGGTGCCCATCGAGATGTTGGTGACCCGTTCGAGAATGAATTCGAGCACGACCGGAACCTGGTGTTCCCTCATCAATCGCTCCGCTTGTTTGAAAGCGCCGGCGAATTCCTCCGGCTTGCGCACCCTGACCGCCTTGCAGCCCATCGCCTCGGCGACGGCGACATGGTCGACGCCGTAGCCGGCCTCGGGATCGCCGGTACGGTTGATGTTCTCGAAGGCGAGGCTGACCTCATAATCCATCGAGAAACCGCGCTGGGCCTGGCGGATCAGGCCGAGATAAGCATTGTTCACGACGACGTGGATGTAGGGCAGCTTGTGCTGCGCGCCGACCGCCAGTTCCTCGATCATGAACTGGAAATCATAGTCGCCCGACAGCGCCACGATGGTGCGGTCTGGATCGGCGGCGCGGACGCCAAGTGCTGCCGGCAGCGTCCAGCCGAGCGGACCGGCCTGGCCGCAATTGATCCAGTTGCGCGGCTTGTAGACATGCAGGAACTGCGCCCCGGCAATCTGCGACAGGCCGATGGTGGTGACATAGGTAACGTCACGGCCGAACGCCTTGTTCATCTCCTCATAGACACGCTGCGGCTTCAGCGGCACCTGGTCGAAATGCGTCTTGCGCTTCATCGTCTTCTTGCGGCCCTGGCATTCCTTGGCCCAGTCCGACCAGTCGCGCAGCCTGCCCGCCGTCTTCCACTCGGTGGCGACGTCGAGCAGCATCTTCAGCGCCGCGCCCGCATCGGAGACGACGCCGAGATCGGGCGCGAAGACACGGCCTATTTGAGTGGGCTCGATGTCGACATGGATGAATTTCCTGCCGTTGGTGTAGACGTCGACCGAGCCGGTGTGGCGGTTGGCCCAGCGGTTGCCGATGCCGAAGACCAAATCGGCTTCCAGCATGGTGGCGTTGCCGTAGCGGTGCGAAGTCTGCAGCCCGCACATACCGGCCATCAGCCGGTGATCGTCGGGGATCGTGCCCCAGCCCATCAGCGTCGGGATCACCGGAACGCCCGTGATCTCGGCAAATTCGATCAGCAGGTCGGAGGCGTCGGCATTGATGATGCCGCCGCCGGCGACGATCAGCGGCTTCTCGGCCGCGTTGAGCATCGCCAGCGCCTTTTCGGCCTGGGCGCGTGTCATCGCCGGCTTGAATGGAGCCAGCGGCTCATAGGCATCGATGTCGAACTCGATCTCGGCCAGCTGGACGTCGACCGGCAGGTCGATCAGCACCGGACCCGGCCGCGACGAGCGCATCAGATGGAACGCCTTCTGCAGCGCCATCGGCACCAGATAGGGCTCCATGACCGTCACCGCCCATTTGGCGACGGGCGCGGCGATGGCGGCGATGTCGACAGCCTGGAAATCCTCCTTGTTGAGGCGCGCGCGCGGCGCCTGTCCGGTGATGCACAGGATCGGAATGGAATCGGCCGCGGCCGAATAGAGCCCGGTGATCATATCGGTGCCGGCCGGCCCCGAAGTGCCGATACAGAGACCGATATTGCCTGCCTTGGCGCGGGTATAGCCTTCGGCCATATGCGAGGCGCCCTCGACGTGGCGGGCAAGGACATGGCGGATGGTGCCCCTCGCCTTCATCGCCGAATACAGCGGATTGATCGCCGCGCCCGGCACGCCGAAGGCACAGGAAATGCCTTCCTTTTCGAGAACGAGAACAGCGGCATCGACAGCGCGCATCCTTGCCATTTCCAGCCTCCACGAGATGATTGTTGGATGGCTAAGGATGTCACCGGGCCGGCTATTTTTCAATTTTTCCAGAATATTTTTTCATTTTGAGAAAACGATGACTATTCACTGATTTCATTGACTTTTCTCTTTTCCAGGGATTTGCGCTCGGGAATTCCTGAAAAACTTTTTCATTGCATCTTGGAAGAAACGCCCGAGAATGCCGGCCATGGAAACGAACGAAAAACGTCAGCGCGGGCGTCCGCGCTCCTTCAATGGTCCGGCCGAAGCTGCCTCGGTGCAGTCGCTCGACCGTGCCTTGCGCATTCTGGCCATTGTCGCGGAAGGCAGCGGTCTGTCGCTGAGCGAGATATCGGCGCAAAGCGGGCTCGCCGCCTCCACCGCCTACCGCATGCTGACGACGCTCGAAAACCACGGCATGGTCGAGTTCGATACATCAGACCAGCTCTGGTCGATCGGTGTCGAGACCTACCGCATGGGCGCGGCGTTCCTGCGCCGCCGCAAGCTTGTGGATCGTGCCCGCATCGTCATGCAGGAACTGATGGAGAAGACCGGCGAGACCGCCAATCTCGGCGTCGCCGAGGACGACTGCGTGGTTTTCGTCAGCCAAGTAGAAACACACCAGGCGATCCGCGCCTTCTTTCGGCCGGGAACGCGCAGTCCCTTCCATGCCTCGGGCATCGGCAAGGCGGTGCTGGCGCATCTCGAACCGGAGCGCGTCGGAGCCATCCTGCGCAAGGTGGGCCTGCAGCGCTATACGGACAAGACCCTTTCCGACATCTCCTCCCTCGCCCATGATCTGGCGGCCACCAAGCATCGCGGCTGGTCGGTAGACGACGAGGAGCGCCACCCCGGCATGCGTTGTGTCGCCGCCGCCATTTTCAACGAGTATGGCGAACCGATCGGCGGCGTTTCCGTTTCCGGACCGACGGTGCGGGTCACGCCCGACCGACTGGCCGAGATCGGCCCGCTTGTGCGCGACGCCGCGATCCAGGTGACCAAGATGATAGGCGGCGTGACGGTCAGTTGATCACCAAGCGCATGGCAAGGTGTTTGGAGCCGCATGTCCGACATGGCGCGCGCTGAATAAAATTGGCCGTCTTGCCGTGGCGCCCGAATGCATGCGACAGGGCGCGAATGAGGAAAATGGTTCAGCTTCTGCTCGCCGCTTCGCTTTGCGGATGCGTGGCGACGACGCCACGACCCGATACCGGCGGCCAGCGGGTCAATCCCATCCCGATCTCACTCGCGCTGGAAGAGATCATCACGACCGGTATCCGCCAGCGCCTGCTGGATTCGGCTTCCGCCAGATTCGGGACCATGCTCGCCGGCGAGCGAACGCTTGACGGCCGCCAGGAGATCGTGGTCTGCGGCACCGTTAACGCCAAGACCTCGCCTGGCGTCGATGGCGGCGACAAGCCATTCATCGCCAAAGTCTATCCGCAAGCCGCAAGCAGCTTTGAACTGGTCGCGATGGGCGACGATACGGAGGCTGCCCGGCTTCAAATTGGCGGCTCCTGCCGCGCGGCCGGTTTGCCGATCCTCGACCCGAAGACGCACCTCTAGAAGACGGCCTCCAAACGACGAAGAGGGGCTGCCTCGCAACCCCTCTTTCCTGTCGCCCGCCTCCCCTCAGAGTCGGCAGTAATGGCTGTAGCCGTCATGGCCGATATAGGTATCGGAATCCGGGTCGTAGCTCGCGTAACGGTCGAAGCAGCGGCGGACGTGCCAGGAACCGCCATCTTCGTCGGTATAGACCGTACGCGGTTGCTGCTGGGCAAGCAGGCTGCCGAGGACGAAGCCGCCGACGCCGGCGGCGATGCCGATGCCGAGGTCGTGGTGATGCGAGTGAGCCGCCGATGGCTGGACGGTGCCGACCAAAGCAGTGGCGGCGACGGTGGTGGCGATGAGGCTGGAAACGAGTGTGCGCTTGAACATGATGATCTCCTTGCTTCGTTAACCGAGGCGATCCATCCGCCTCTTGATCATCTGTCGCCGCGGCATTGAAAAAGGTTCGACGGGGGTTTGATTTTTTTTCGAGGAAGCTGGGATCCGCTGCCTGAAGGCGCGGCGGCCCCGCCGGCGTTGATCATCCAGATTCCGGCGCTTCAGGCACCTTGCGCTCAATCGCGTCATCGGCCGTGACGGCGACAGATCGATGCAAAAAGGGCGGCCGAAGCCGCCCTTTTCTGGATTGGTTTTCAATCACGCCGTCAGGCTGCGCTCAGTAGATGATGATGCGGTGGTGGTGATGACGGTGATGATGATGGCCATAGATCCACCAGTAATCCGGGTAGTCCGGGTAATCCTGATAGTAGAGGTAGTCGTCGAAATGACGATGATGGTGATGCATGCCATGAGCCGACGAAGACTGGACGGTGCCGGCGAGCGCGCCGGATGCAACGACGATGGCGACGAGGCCGGAAACAAGACTGCGCTTAAGCATAATGATCTCCTGGATCCTTTGATCGAAGCGACCATTCGCCTCCAAGGATCAGTCGGCGCGCCGCGGCGAAAGGTTCGACAGTTCCGGAGATTTTTTTGAAACACGGTGGGCGTGTAGTGAGCAGGCAGTTCGCGCCATGACCACTTTACTCACCACGAGCTCAGCCCATGCCGGTGATATGGCGAAGCCAGAAGGCAAGCGCGATGAAACCGATGATCGTTGTGACGCCCGTCCAGTCGACATTGGCCTTCTTCACATCGCTGATGAGCTTCACCAGCAGCATCCACGCCACGATGACGATAGGGAGAATGATGACAAGCCTTATCATGCGACACTCCAATCCGAAGCGATTGCACCCTCATCCTCATGTAGGAAGCGCGTTTGCGGATTTCAGCACGGGCCATGGCGTCATCCACCACGGCCGACGCCCAAAAACGGAGTTTTGTCTTTACTGGCGCAACAAATATGCTAACCGGAGCGCCATGCCCTTGTAGCTCAGCTGGTAGAGCAGCGGTTTTGTAAACCGAAGGTCGGCGGTTCGATTCCGTCCGGGGGCACCAGCCTTCGCTCTTCGAGCTCCGGGTGGCGGGCCACCCCAAGCCCTTAGACGCAGGTCCTCCGAAACCCCGGTGTAGAGCGATTACGAGCGCCGCCACTCTCTATGAGGCGCTCGCGATTTGGGCCGACACGTTCGTCCTGGTGAACGTATTCCTCACCCTCACAGACTTGTAGACATAAGCAGCCCAGATGCCGACCCCCACGAAAGACGCGAGGGGTGCCACCAGCGCATCGCCTGCGAGCACCTGGTTCACCGGAACGCCCAGAATTGACGAAGTCCAGATCGTATCCAGGACAAAAACGACAGGGATCGCAAGGCACTGAAGCAGAAACAATTGCGGGAACCGGCGGCTTCGCCGCAGCATCGAAACCAGCACAACCAGCTGAAGCGCCAGAAATGCGAGATTGAGGGCAACCTCCCCATACACCGCCAGCGGCCCATTTGGGAGAGTCATGAGTTGCCGGTAGCCGTCGGCCGAATTGGCGAAGTCGGCGAGCGTGCGCAGCGGTGACAATGTCTGACCGATCGCCAGCAGCATCAGCCAGCCACCGAAGCCCACAAGAGCCTCAGGATTCTGTGACGGCTTCGCGGCTGACCGGACAGCAAAGAAAACAGGCACGCCGATCAGCAGCAGCACGATCACCCAATGCCAGATGGAAAACGTTCCCATTTATTCCCCCTTTTTAATACCCTTCTAAGTTGTACCAGATTTCAAGTTCAACTCAAGAGCTGAATTTTCGTAGACAACGATACCGAAGCGACGATTTCTCCTGCCTGCTCCCTCACACCCCGATCGCCGCCGCCAATATCCTGCTCTGTCCCGGAAGCGGCCGGCTGCCATCTGCGGGAACACTCCTGAGAAACCGCTAGCGCCGCCGGGCGTCGGCGAAGACTTGGTTGGTGCAGGATCGATGAGCCTATTTTGGCGGCCTACAGCGCTCTTTGCGGGCAAGGCATCCCGGCGGCATCACCGCAGCGTGAGGCCGTGGGGACCGGCCTGGCGCTCATTTGTTCCGACTGGCGCACCAGTTCGGCGAAGACAAGCGCAAAACTTCCCAACATGACAAAGACGATGATCAGGCGTGCTACCGGCAATATGTCGGCCTCGTCTGGCTGGCGCATGTCCCCCGGCATCAGGATCCGCGGGATCACGCGCACAAATCTAACGTGCCGCAGCGCCCTTGCGTCCCGAAGGATAAGGTAGATGCTGCGAGCGCCCCACGCCACCCATGCCGGCTAACATGATCGGTCCGGCTTTACGAGACCTTAAGCCTGGCATTAACCATCACATTCGGTCGCGCCACGACATCAACCGCGACCGCCCCATGCGGCGGCACTGCCGCACCGTCGCTCCGTGAACCGGCAGAGGCTCTCTTTGCAGACCCGCCCGCCTCATGCTACCCCGGCGCTGGCGCGGCCGGAACCTGCCGGCGCCAATCGGTCGCGATCGGGAAGCCATGAGCACAGCCGCCAACAGCATCGCTTTCGTCTCGTCCGAGACAACAGACGCCAAGGCGGCGCTGGAGAGCCTGTCGGCGCGCTATGGCCAATGTTCGGTCGCCGAGGCGACTGTTGTGGTGGCGCTGGGTGGCGACGGCTTCCTGTTGCAGACCTTGCGCGACACGATGGGTACGGGAAAAAAAGTCTACGGTATGAACCGTGGCACAATCGGCTTCCTGATGAATGAGTACCGGTCGGGAGGACTCACCGAGCGCATCGCGGCCGCTGTCGCCGAAACGATCCGCCCGCTGGAGATGCTGGCAACCACCTCGGATGGCGAACAAGTCACGGCGCTCGCGATCAACGAAGTTGCGCTGTGGCGTCAATCCTATCAGACGGCCAAGATCCGCATCAGCGTCGATGACCAGATACGGCTCGAGGAACTGAACTGCGATGGCGTCATGATCGCGACGCCAGCCGGATCGACCGCATATAATCTTTCCGCGCACGGCCCTATCCTTCCGCTCGACGCGCCCCTTTTGGCTCTCACGCCGGTCAGCCCGTTTCGTCCGCGACGCTGGCGCGGCGCATTGCTTTCCAACAAGGCGACCGTGCGCTTCGACATTCTGGAGTCGGAAAAGCGGCCGGTGAACGCAGCCGCCGACCACACGGAGGTCAAGGCGGTGACCTCGGTCACGGTACGGGAATCGCCGACTGCCACCGCGACTTTGCTATTCGATCCCAACCACTCCTGGAACGAACGCATCCTGGCCGAACAGTTCCGTTACTGAGCCGGCACAGAGACAAGCGGCCGGATTAAGCATCGCGATTAAGGTTACAACTTCACAATCGCGCCAATCCTGCCCGTTTCTGTTGACAAATCGTGGGCTTGCGCCTAATCGCAATACCAATCTTGCAGGCGCGTGGCGCTTGCCGCGACGAATGACGTTGCGCTTCCCCGAACCAGCCAAAGACAGCAACACTTGTCCTCAGACACGACGATCGCTCAAGAAGCGTTGACCTTTTCAGACCTCGGCCTATCGCCGAAGGTGCTTTCCGCAGTCACCGATGCCGGCTACACCCAGCCGACCCCGATCCAGGCTGGCGCGATCCCGCACGCCTTGCTCGGCAAGGACGTGCTGGGCATTGCCCAGACCGGCACCGGCAAGACCGCCTCCTTCGTGCTGCCGATGCTGACCCGGCTCGAAAAGGGCCGCGCCCGCGCCCGCATGCCGCGCACGCTGATCCTGGAGCCGACGCGTGAGCTTGCCGCGCAGGTCGAAGAGAACTTCGTCAAATACGGCAAGAACCACAAGCTCAACATCGCGCTGCTGATCGGCGGCGTGTCGTTTGACGAGCAGGACAAGAAGCTGGAGCGCGGCGCCGACGTGCTGATCGCTACGCCAGGCCGTCTGCTCGACCACCGCGAGCGCGGCAAGCTGTTGCTCAACGGTGTCGAGATCCTGGTCATAGACGAGGCCGACCGTATGCTCGACATGGGTTTCATTCCCGACATCGAGCGTATCTGCGAGATGATCCCTTTCACCCGGCAGACGCTGTTCTTCTCGGCGACCATGCCGCCAGAGATCACCAAGCTGACGGAAAAATTCCTGCATGCGCCGGTGCGCGTCGAGGTCTCCAAGGCCGCGTCGGCGGCTACCAACATCACCCAGCGGCTGGTCAAATCGGGCTCGAAGCCTTGGGACAAGCGCGAAACACTGCGCAACCTGATCAAGGCCGAGGACGCGGAGCTGAAGAACGCGATCATCTTCTGTAATCGCAAGATCGAGGTTTCGGAGCTGTTCCGCTCGCTGCTGAAATATGACTTCGACGCCGGTGCGCTGCATGGCGACATGGACCAGCGCGCGCGCATGCAGATGCTGGCCAATTTCCGCGACGGCAAGCTGCGCTATCTCGTCGCCTCGGACGTCGCCGCGCGCGGCCTCGACATTCCCGATGTCAGCCATGTCTTCAACTACGACGTGCCGATCCATGCCGAGGACTATGTCCACCGCATCGGCCGCACGGGCCGCGCCGGGCGCTCAGGCAAGTCCTTCACCATCGCGACCAAGTCCGACACCAAGTATATCGACGCCATCGAACGGCTGATCGGCACCAAGATCGAATGGCATGACGGCGACCTGTCGACGGTGGTTGCCAGCGAAGGCGAGGACGATGCTCCGCGCCGCGGCAAAGGCGCGCCGCGCCGCGCCGGCCGCAAGGACGAGGACCGCAGCGACAGGGGCGGACGCAAGAAGGGCGGCGAGCGTCGCGGCAGACACAGCGAGGAAGATGCCGCGACCGCGGTTGCTCAACCGCAGCCCGATGTGGCCGAGACGGCCGATATTGTCGAACGGCGCGCGCGCAAGGATGCAATCCGTTCGGAAAACACCGAACGCAAATCATCCGACCGCAATGAGCCGCGCGCACCTGAGCGTGGTGACACCAGGCCGCAGCGCAGCAACAACCGCCCTGCCCGCCACCATCAGGAAGACAACGACACCACAGTCGGCTTCGGCGACGACATGCCGGCCTTCATGCGCATCGTCGCCAAGGTCTGATTCCAACCAGCAAGCCGGCTACCCGGCTTGCCTCCTTTTTTGCCCTGCCGCCAAGAGCAATTCGAGGAAAAGCCGCCTAGCGCTTTTCCGTCCGGAATTGCGTGGAAACGAAGCATTGGCGCGGTTCGGCAATTCTATTGGACGCTGGTCCGCTCCAGGTCACATCGGTCCGGGCATCATCTTGGTCGGTTTCTCCAGCATCGGAAACTCGGCCTTGTTGCATTTCACCTTCGGATTCGTCGGACTGAACATGCCGTTTGGATTGTCATCGAGCCAGGCGTGAAGATCGTAGTGGACGAACTCCTTCGGGATGAGCGGATAGTGCCCCTCCATCGGGCCCATGAAGGTTTGACCAAACAGCTTTGGTGGCTCCTTGACGTCCGGGGTCAGCGGCACCAGCCACTCCACCCCAACCAAATGCAGGCCTTTTTTCGTTGGTTCGTAGATCAACACATTGGGATGCATCGGATCTAGTTTCTGGCCGACACTTGGAACGTTGACGAAATGGATGCCCATGGCGCCCTTCGGATAATCCATGGAGCCGGGTATCTTTTCTCCGCTGTAGTAGACGCAGCCGACTGTCGACAGGTAGAGATCGCGGACGGCGGCGGTGTAGTCCTGATATTTGGCGAGCGATTTCTTCAACGCGTCGATGTCGGCCTTGTTAGTGTCCTCGGCATGAGCCGTGGCGAGGCCTAACCATGCACCTACAACGCTTGTCAAAGCGAGGACGCCGCAGCGCCCAAGACTGGCTGTTCTTGTCATGCATTCCTCCCAGATTTCATGATCTGGCCGTGCAAGACCGAGGCGGCAAAGATGTTGATTGCGCGGCCGATTAAACCGCCCCATCCCCTCTGGAACAGCGTCGATGCTAATCCTTTCCACGGCTGCGGAAAAGAACTTATTAGATATTGCTAATTTTATTTGATCGCCGTCATGAAACCGGGCGCCAAAATACGCCTGGATAAAAAACGGCCCGTTGGGGGCCGTTTTTCGCATGAGACGCCATTCTGCTCAGGTGAGCGGCGACAGCTGGATCTCGACGCGTCGGTTCTGGGCCCGGCCCTCGGCAGTGGCATTGGAGGCGACGGGCCGCGTCTTGCCAAATCCGGTGACGGCGAAGCGGCGCTGATCGACGCCCTGGCCGGACAGATAATTCGCGACCGCCAGCGCACGGCGCTGCGACAGATCGAAATTGTGCTGGTCGCCACCGGTCGAATCGGTATGGCCGAAAACGTCGACCGTGGTCTGCTTGAACTTCTTCAGCACCAGCGCCACCGAATTCAGCACCTGGTAGAAGCCGGGCTTCACCGCGTCCTGGTCGGTGTTGAAGGTGATGTCGGACGGCATGTTGAGGATGATCTGGTCGCCGCTACGGGTGACACTGACGCCGGTGCCCTCGAGCTGCCGGCGCAATTCAGCCTCGTTCTGGTCCATGGTGGCGCCGATGGCGCCGCCTGCCAGCGCGCCGATGCCGGCGCCGATCAGCGCATTGCGGCGGTCATTGCCGCCGGCAAGCAGACCAAGGCTGGCGCCTGCCAGGGCGCCAAGACCCGCCCCTGCGGCCGTGTTGGAAATCTTCTGGTCGCCCGTATACGGATCGGTGGTGGTGCACGCGGTCACGAGCAGAGCCGTCGCCATAACGACGAGCACGGTCTTCTTCATAGAATGGTCCCTCTCCAAGTCACGCCTTACGATGGCGCCAAATCAGCCCTTGTCGCGACTTGTACCACGAAATGCGGCGAAAAACGGAACGGGAAAAGTGGCCGTCGCGGCTTTTCCCCCGGGGTCCGTTGCGCATCGAAGCACCTTGGCCGGCTACCAGAGATTCTTGCCGTCAATGACCACCACTTCGACCTTGTCGAGGTCGAAGTCATCGAACAGCCGCGAGTTGACGCTGATCTTCGGATTGTCGAAATCCGGCTCGCCGGTCGACCAGTCCGGCGTTTCGGTGAAGGTGCCGCAGCCGCAGGTTGCGCAAAAACCATGCTTTACGGTCTTCGAGCCCCATTGGTAGAAGGAAACGTTCTTCAGCGGCGTGATGAGCTTGAACTGGGACGGGGTGTAATAGGCCCAGAGCGAGCCGCGTTTCGAGCAGAACGAACAGGTGCATTGTGTCACCGTCCGCGGCGCCTCCGACACCTCGAATATCGTCGCCTTGCAGTGGCAGCTTCCCTTGATGGCCATGAACATCACCTCTCCATTGTCCGTCGCCCAAGCGGCAAGGCACCATAAAGAAGCGATCCTGACAACCGTCCGTCAGCAGACGCGTCTGCCGAATGGCGTTGGCCGCCGGCGCAGCATCAAAAAGAGCGCGGCGGCACGAACAGGCATATCGTCTTGCCGGCGTCGAGACCGGCCTGATGAGCGCACCAGTGAAACTCGCCGTCAGGGCTGTCCTTGATGCGCTTGTCCGTCATGGGAACCACCTCGCCGGTGCCGGCGATCACGTAGCCCTCGGGTTTCTCCAGCACCTCGCCGGTATGCGTGGCACGACAGTCATAGTTGGCGCAGCAGGCGAATGGATAGCTCCAACCCTGCGGCTTTGCCGCCGTGGGCGTGGCGTCATGAGCAAAGGCAGCTGGCGCGCACATCGCGATCACGCCGACGGCGAACAGGGAAAACATAAGTCGGCCGACCGGTTGAACGGCTCGGGCCGATCTGGGAGTGGCAGCGGACATAGGACGTTCCTTTCGAGCGTCAAGCATTTCGCCTGCCCGTTCCCGGAACGTTTCTTCCCAGTGGCCGGATCGTCAGGTCGCAGATATGCCGCGTCCGGCCATAAATGCTTTTTTGTTTCCCAGCGCTTGGATGCTGGGCTGATTCCTTGGTCGGCGCAAGAAGCCGCAGCGCCCGGATATGGGCGCAAGCGCATGACATACTGCTACCGCTGACGAGATTCAGGCCAGGTTTGTTCCCGGCAGGCGGGGCATGCAAACAACGGGATTGATCCGGAGTGGTTCCAGCCGGCCGATCGTCAGATGCGGGCAATCACATGCTCTTGATCACTGGTGACATTGCCGCAGATCGTCCGCGATGGAGAACCAGCCGCCCTGCAGCCACGAAGATGTGGGCAGCCGGACGAATGACAAACATGCGACGCGCCCGTTTTGGGGACAGGAAAAGACCCTCTTCCCGCACGAGAGCAATACGCCGAACCAGAAACCTTGCGATGGCCGGCGCGCTTGTTGCTGGCACCGGCGGAAGCGTGTGGTCAACCGCTCACCGCACGGCGATACGTCCGCTTTTGCGACGAGCTCGCCGTCATTGCCCGCATGAGCAGCCTAATCCAGGTCGGCTACCACTTCGCCCGCGCCGCCCTCGATGCGTTGCGACAGCGAAGCTTCCATGAAGTCGTCGAGGTCGCCATCGAGCACGCTAGACGGGTTGGTGCTTTCGACGCCGGTGCGCAGATCCTTCACCAACTGATAGGGCTGCAGCACGTAGGAACGGATCTGGTGGCCCCAGCCGATATCGCTCTTCGACGCCTCGGTCGCGTTGGCGACCGCTTCGCGCTTCTTAAGCTCTTCCTCGTAGAGTCGCGAGCGCAGCATTTCCCAAGCCTTGGCTTTGTTCTTGTGCTGCGAGCGTTCGGCCTGGCAGGCGACCGCGATGCCGGTGGCGATATGGGTGATGCGCACGGCCGAATCGGTGGTGTTGACGTGCTGGCCGCCCGAGCCGGACGAACGATAGGTATCGATGCGCACGTCGGATTCGGAGACGTCGATCTCTATCCTGTCGTCGACGACGGGATAGACCCAGACGCTGGAGAAGGACGTATGACGGCGCGCATTGCTGTCATAGGGTGAGATGCGCACCAGGCGGTGGACGCCGGATTCGGTCTTCATCCAGCCATAGGCATTGTGACCCTTGATCAGCAAGGTGGCGGACTTGATGCCGGCCTCTTCGCCGTCATGCACTTCCAGCACCTCGACTTTGAAGCGCCGGCGCTCGGCCCAGCGCGTGTACATGCGCAACAGCATCGAGGCCCAGTCCTGGCTTTCGGTACCGCCGGCGCCGGCATGGATTTCGAGATAGGTGTCGTTGGCGTCGGCCTCGCCCGAGAGCAACGTCTCGACCTGGCGGGCCTTTGCCTCCCCCTGCATCGAGCGGATCGCGGCCTCGGCCTCGGCGATGACGCCTTCGTCGCCCTCTTCCTCGCCAAGCTCGATCAGGCCGATATTGTCTTCCAGCGCCTGGGTCAGGCCCTTGACCGCCGCGATGCCTTCCTCGAGGCCCTGGCGTTCGCGCATCAGCTTCTGCGCTTCCAGCGGTTCGTTCCAGAGGCTTGCGTCCTCGGCCCGCACGTTCAGGTATTCAAGCCGCTTTATGGCCTGATCCCAGTCAAAGATGCCTCCTCAGCAGGGTAATCGCCTGCCTGATCTCATCGACAATATTCTGCGTTTCCGCGCGCATGGCCTGATATTTTGTCCTGTTGCTGAATGACGCTTCGGTCGGCGCGATACATAGGGACGGTGCCGCCATGTGTAAAGCGAAATGGGCCAGCCTCAGGCTGGCCCGTTCGGACGTTTGAATTCGTCAGTAAAGGCCGCCGCCGCCGTCCTGGATGGCCTGGTTGGCCTGCGGCGACAGTGCGCCGCCGGAAGCGTTGGAGCCATCGGCGCCCATGCCGATCACCCAGTAGCTGTCGGCGGGGCCGGTGCCCGGCTTGAAGGCCTCGATGATGGTGCCGGGATCGCCCGAGGAGGCGCGCATGCCGGTCTTGCGGTTGATGGCGATCAGATTCATGCCGTCGGGCACCTTGAAGTCGACATTGGGCGTGCCGTCCAGCGCCACGCGCATGAAATCCTTGAAGATCGGGGCGGCAAGACCGCCACCGGTGGCGCCATGGCCAAGGCCGCGCGGCGTGTCGTAGCCCATGTAGAGACCAACCACGAGGTTCGGCGTATAGCCGATGAACCAGGCGTCCTTCTCGTCATTGGTGGTGCCGGTCTTGCCGGCGATGTGGCGGCCAAGCTCGCCGATGGTGGCGCCTGTGCCGCGCTGGACGACACCTTCCATCATCGAGGTGATCTGGTAGGCGGTCATCGGATCGAGCACCTGCTCGGAATTGTCGACCAGTTCCGGCTCCGGCTGGTTTTTCCATTCAGGCGCGTTGCAGCCTTCGCAGCCACGCTCATCCTGCTTGAACACCGTCTTGCCGTAGCGGTCCTGGATGCGGTCGATCAGCGTCGGTTTGATCGACTTGCCGCCATTGGCCATGATCGAATAGGCCGAAACCATGCGCATGACGGTCGTCTCGCCCGAACCCAGCGCCATCGGCAGGTATGGCGCCAGATGATCATAGACGCCGAAGCGCTCGGCATATTCGACGACCAGTTTCATGCCCATGTCATTGGCAAGCCGCACCGTCATAAGATTGCGCGACTTCTCGATGCCGGAACGCAGCGTTGCCGGGCCGGCGACCGTGCCGTCATAGTTCTTCGGCGTCCAGGTTGTGTTGCCGCTCTGGATGGTGATCGGTCCGTCCATGATTACGGAGGCCGGGGTATAACCATTGTCGAGCGCGGCCGAATAGACGATCGGCTTGAACGACGAGCCCGGCTGGCGCATCGCCTGCGTGGCACGGTTGAATTCGGATTGCGAATAAGAGAAACCGCCGACCATGGCCAGCACGCGGCCGGTGTGCGGATCCATCGCGATCAGGCCGCCTGCCACCTCGGGAACCTGGCGCAAGCTGTAGGTATTGTCGGAACCGTCGTTCTTCTGGACGAAGATGACGTCGCCCGGCTTCAGCACGTCGGCCGGCGACCTGGCCTTGACCGTCTTGCCGTCGACCACATGGCGCATGGCAAAGCCCATGTCTTCCTTGCTGACGGTGCCTTCGACGCGTTCCTTCACGATATCGCCCGACGCCTGGCGTGCGGGCTGAAGGCCGATCGACAGCCCGGACGCCGAACTGTCGAGCACGACGGCCAGCGACCACTCGGGAACGTCTTCCAGTCCCTTGACGGCACCCAATGGCACACCCCAGTCGCCGGAGACGTCGATCGTCTTCACCGGCCCGCGATAGCCGCGCAAAGTATCGTATTTCATCAACCCATTCTGCATCGCCTTGCGGGCAATGAGCTGGACCTTCGGGTCAAGGGTGGTGCGAATCGACAGCCCGCCCTCATAGAGGGCGTTCTCGCCGTAGCGGGCGATGATCTGCCGACGAACCTCTTCCGTGAAATACTCGCCGGCGAAAAGGTAGGAGCCGGTGCGGCGCGGAGCAACGCCAAGCGGCTCGGCCTTCGCTTTCGCGCCCTCTTCGGGCGTAACGTAACCGTTTTCGACCATCTGGCCGATCACCCAGTTTCGCCGTTCGATTGCCCGGTCGGCGTGCTTGAAGGGATTGTAGTTGGCCGGACCTTTCGGGAGCGATGCCAGATAAGCGGCCTCGGCAACGGTCAGTTCGTTCACCGATTTATCGAAGTAGGTCAGTGCGGCACCGGCAACGCCATAGGCATTGAAGCCGAAGAAAATCTCATTGAGATAGAGCTCGAGGATACGATCCTTGGAATAGGCCTGCTCGATGCGGAACGAAAGGATGGCTTCCTTGACCTTGCGTTCCAGGGAGCGCTCGTTGGTCAGCAGGAAGTTCTTGGCAACCTGTTGGGTGATCGTCGAGCCGCCCTGCATGGGGCCACCCGAAACGTAAGTCATCACCGCTCTGCCCAACCCCGTTATGTCGACACCAGGGTGGCTGTAGAAGTTCTTGTCCTCCGCGGACAGGAAGGCCGCCTTGACGCGATCCGGGACGGCCTGGATCGGCAAATAAAGGCGCCGTTCCCGTGCATACTCCGCCATCAGCGCGCCATCCGAGGCATGGATACGGGTGGTCACCGGAGGCTCGTACTTGGCCAGCACTTCGTAGTCAGGCAGATCCTTTGCCACATGGCCGATGTAAAGGGCAACGCCCGCCGCGGCCAGGAGGGCCAGCGTCGTGCCGATGCCGAAGAAATAGCCAATGAGACGAATCATACCCGCTCCAGTCCTTGGTTCGGGAATTTCCTAAACGAAGCCGCCTTCCACGCAAGCTTTCGAGCCGGTCCCAACCCGTAATCGAAAACCCATGTCGCCACCATGTGGACAAAATACGGCAGGGCCGCGTTTCGCGGCCGCAAGCCGGAAATAAAAGCGGCGAGTGTTGTCATCCCGCAACGCCGCCTCTGGTTGCAGGCGCTGCCGGGCATTGTCAACCTCCGGTTCGGGCCCCGGCACGGGCGGAAGCGAACAAGGCGACGGCGTTGGTGATGCTTTGCGCTGCCTTGCCGCGCCACTCGGTGTCGAGCAGTTGCGCCTCGTCCTTGGCGTTGGAGAGATAGCCGAGCTCGACCAGCACGGACGGCACGTCCGGGGCCTTCAGCACCTTGAATCCGGCCGAACGCTGCGGATTGTTGATAAGGCCGACGCTGGTCGAGAGCTGACCGACCAAGGTGTGGGCAAAACTCATCGAGAAATTGTGCGTCTCGCGGCGGATCAGGTCGATCAGGATGTCGGTCACTTCCTTGTTGTCGTCCTTGATGACCATGCCGGCGAACTGGTCCGACAGGTTTTCACGGTCGGCAAGCGCCTGTGCTTGAGGGTCGGAAGCCTTGTCGGAGACCGTATAGACAGTGGCGCCGCGGATGCCCTTGACGCTGATCGTGTCGGCATGGATCGAAATAAGCAGATCGGCCTCATGCTGGCGCGCAATGCGGACGCGGTCGTCCAGGCGCAGATATTCATCGGTATCACGGGTCATGAAGACATCGTATCTGCCGACGGCCGCGAGCTTGTCGCGCAGCTCAGTGGCAAAGGCCAGTGTGACGTTCTTCTCGATGGTGCCGTTCAGGCCTTCGGCGCCGCCGTCCACGCCGCCATGGCCGGGGTCGATGACGACGGTGAACCTGTGGCCGGGATTGGAGACAGGTCCCGTGCCGACCCGGCCGCCTTTATCGGTCGAAACCGTGGAACCGGTGGTCAGCGCCTGATTGGCAAGGGCGGCGTCAAACTCACGTTCGGACGCCGCCGACATGTCGATGGCAATGCGGTAGCCGGTTCCGTCCTCGTTCTTGAGCACATCGAGCTTGTCGACGGCGAACGGTCCCTTACCTGTCAGGATCAGTCGCGAAACGCCCTCGCCGAGTTCGCCGAGCCGCACGCCCTTGACCAGGCCACGCGGCTTCAAATCCTTGGCATCGATGGCAAATCGGGTGTTCGCAAGATCGATGACAAGGCGGTTGGGTCCGCGCAGCAGGAACCATTTGATGTCAGGCTCGCGATCGAAATCCATGACGATGCGCATCTTGGTGGCATCGCCGGCCATTTTGTAGCCCTTCGCCACAAGCGGCGCGTCGGCGGCACTGGCAATCGTGGAAAAGGCGGACGAAAACACCACCAGCAACACGAGACAGAAGGCACGCAGAATCTGGCCGCCAACACGACATCCCTTGTCTGTGAAGTCCGCCAGTCCCATCTCTCTTCTAGTCGCTCCCGCTTTGGCGCCAGGCGCCGGCTCGTTTAGTCGAAGTGCCGGTTAGGGCCGCGAACTCGATTAACGATTGGTATCCAGAGAAGGTTAACCAAGCCTTTTCACGCAAGGATCGGAACCAGGCTTACGCTACGGAACTGCTTTTTGCCGGCATCGGAAATCGGGGTTGCCTTCCAACCCGCCAAATCATAAAAGCGATGGTGGATCACTGCAATCCTGGAACCGCCCTCCTCCGCAGCTTCCTGCTACAGGGTCAGATGAAAGGCGGCTCCTTTCGCTTCACGCGAAAAGGCTTCAGGTGATTGCGACGAATTTCGCAGGTGTGCTCCCGTGGCGGGGGAATCGCCTGCGTGAGGAAAACGGCCGGGTTTGTTCCCGCGCCGGCTCTGTATGAGCAAACAAGCTGGTCCGGTTTCCGGGCTTTGGTTCAAAAGGTTCTGCTGGTGACGATGGCTTCAAGCGCAATCATGGAAAGGTCCGCATCAAACCGCGCCAATATGGCTGCGGGCGGCACCGCCATGACACGCAGGCAGCGTCCGGCGGACGTTCAATTATCCGGCACCCACTCTCATCCAGACACACAGCAGCGGGCTTTGCCCCGCCAGCTGCGGCTGACGGCTGCCGGGGGGAAACGAAATAATGCCCAACAAAATGCTGATAGACGCCTCCCACCCGGAGGAAACACGCGTAGTCGTCGTACGCGGTAACCGTATCGAAGAATTCGACTTTGAATCCCAGGACAAGAAGCAGCTCAAAGGAAACATTTACCTCGCCCGCGTAACGCGCGTCGAACCCTCCCTTCAGGCAGCCTTTGTCGAATATGGCGGCAACCGTCACGGTTTTCTCGCCTTCAGTGAAATACACCCCGATTACTACCAGATTCCGGTCGCCGACCGTCAGGCACTGCTGCGCGCGGAAGCGCAGGAGGCCGAGGACGAGGAGAACGAGGACGGCGAAGGCGACGATCGCCAGAGCCGGGATCGTGGACGGCGCGGTCGCCGGCGCGGCGGCAAGACCCGCGACCGTGGTGAAAACAGACGCGATGCCGGCACGGCCGATTCCGGCGAGGCAAACGAAGCCGCCGGCGAAACAGACGAAAACAACGACAATGGCCCGGATGCCGTAACCGAGGACATGTCCGACGTTTCAGGGACCGCGGAATACGCGTCCGATGCCTCGGAAGACGCCGGCGCATCCGTACATGACGGGGGTTCTTCCGAACAGGATGAAAACGAGGCCAGCGAGGGAGGCCCCAAGTCGATCGCCGCCTCCGTCGAAGGCGATGTGATTTCCGAACCCGTCCCGCAGGCGGAACAGGGCAGCGAGGCCACTTCCTCCGACAATGATCGCGGGATGCTCGAGGAGGTATCCTCTTCCCATCCAGACGATCATGAGATCGAATCGGTCGGCGCCGAGGACGCGCTCGAGGAAGTGCGCAACCGCCGCAAGCCGGTGCGCCGCCAGTACAAGATCCAGGAAGTGATCAAGCGCCGGCAGATCCTGCTGGTGCAGGTCGTCAAGGAGGAGCGTGGCAACAAGGGGGCGGCGCTCACCACCTACCTGTCTCTTGCCGGCCGCTATTCGGTGTTGATGCCGAACACAGCGCGCGGCGGCGGAATTTCGCGCAAGATCACCAGCGCGGTCGACCGCAAGCGCCTCAAGGAAGTCGTTGCCGATCTCGAAGTGCCGCAAGGCATGGGCGTCATCCTGCGCACCGCCGGCGAGAGCCGCACCAAGGCCGAGATCAAGCGCGACTATGAATATCTGATGCGGCTGTGGGAGAACGTGCGCAGTCTCACGCTGCAGTCCACGGCCCCTGCCCTCGTCTATGAGGAAGGCAGCCTGATCAAGCGCTCGGTGCGCGATCTCTACAACAAGGACATCGACGAGATCCTGGTTTCCGGCGAAGAGGGCTATCGCGAAGCCAAGGACTTCATGCGCATGCTGATGCCGAGCCACGCCAAGGTGGTTCAGCCGTTCCGTGACACGACGCCGATCTTCGTGCGCAACGGTATCGAGGCGCAGCTCGACCGCATGCTGCAGCCGCAAGTGACGCTAAAGAGCGGCGGCTACATCATCATCAACCAGACCGAAGCGCTGGTCGCCATCGACGTCAATTCGGGACGCTCCACCAAGGAGCACTCGATCGAGGACACCGCGCTCCACACCAATCTGGAAGCGGCCGAGGAAGTCGCCCGCCAGCTCCGGCTGCGCGACCTCGCCGGCCTGATCGTCATCGACTTCATCGACATGGAGGAGAACCGCAACAACCGCTCCGTCGAAAAGCGGCTTAAGGATCACCTCAAGAACGACCGCGCCCGCATTCAGGTCGGCCGCATCTCGCATTTCGGCCTGATGGAGATGTCGCGTCAGCGCATCCGCGCCAGCGTGCTGGAATCGACCATGAAGCCGTGCCCGCATTGCGGCGGCACCGGCCATGTGCGCTCCGATTCGTCGGTGGCGCTGATGGTGGTGCGGGCGATCGAGGAGTTCCTGCTCAAGGATTCGCGCAGCCACATCACGGTGCGCACGCCGGCCGCGACCGCGCTCTACGTGCTTAACCACAAGCGCGGCACGCTGGTGGAACTGGAAAGCCGCTTCGGCCTGACCGTCACCATCGAGGCCGACGATGCGGTCGGTGCCCAGCACTACGCGATCTTCCGCGGCGCGCTGGCCGAAAAGCCGGAAGGCTTCGTCGAGGCGCGCAGCCTGCCGGCCTATGTCGAGCCGGAAGAGCCCGAGGACGAGATTGTCGTTGTCGAGGAAGATGACGAAGCACCGGTACCGGCCGAGCAACCACGGCACGCCCAGCCGTCACAGCATCAGCAGCCCAGATCCGGCGAGGAAGGCGAAGGCCGCGACCGCAAGCGCCGCAAGCGTCGCAGGCGGCGCGGCGGCAAGGATCGCGAACGCGAGCATGGCGCCCCGACGGACGGCGCGTCCCTCTCCACGTCGGATGACGGCTTCACCGCGTCGGAAGGCGCGGCGGACCATGACGATGCCGAGGCAGACGACGAGGCTGCGGTCGCCGCAAGCGAGACCGTCGAAACGGCGGAAGCATCCGACGATGGCCAGGGCAAGAAGCGCCGGCGCGGCAAGCGCGGTGGCAAGCGCAATCGTCGCGAAGACGGTGAAGGCGAGACTGAGGCGGCGGCAGGCGAAACGACCGAGCCTGCCGAAGCTGACGCTTCCCTGAGCGAGCCTGCGGCGATCGAGCCGGTGGCTGCCGCTGCCGTCGAAGAACCGGCGGCTCCAGTCAGCGATGAGGTGCCAAGCACCGAGAAGCCCAAGAAGCCACGCCGCGCAGCCAAGCCGAAGAAGGCAGCAGCCGAGGCCGTCGCCGGGGAGCCGACCGCGGAAGTGGCACTCGCCGAAACGCCAGCCACGGCATCGGACGAGGCGGCGGTCGCCGGAGAGACACCGAAAGCCCGGCCATCACGCCGCAAGCCGGCAGCCGCCGATACACCTGTCGTACCGGTGGTTTCCTCGACCGTCGCCGATGAGCCGGAAGCCAAGACCGAAGAAAAGCCCAAGCGTGCCGGCTGGTGGCAGCGGAAAGGCTTTTTCTAAGCTTTTCAAGTGCTTGAATTGGTTTTATAACAAAAAACAATCCCGCGCCGATCGAAACGAACGGCGCGGGATTTTTCATATCCGGCAGGTCGTGATCCTATGGCGCGAAGATCGACCAGTTCATCATCCTGGCGAGCTTTTCCAGCGCGAGCGAACCCAGCTTGGAATTGCCGTTGGCGTTGAGGCCGGG
Organism: Mesorhizobium sp. B2-3-13; assembly: GCF_006442195.1. Classification (NCBI taxonomy): domain Bacteria; kingdom Pseudomonadati; phylum Pseudomonadota; class Alphaproteobacteria; order Hyphomicrobiales; family Phyllobacteriaceae; genus Mesorhizobium; species Mesorhizobium sp. B2-3-13. The sequence goes on along the minus strand of NZ_VFVQ01000019.1, from coordinate 87,829 downwards.
CGACCAGACGGCGAGCGAAGCGACACCCGGCACAATACCCAATATGCCGCCGCCGACGCCGCTCTTGCCGGGGATACCGACACGGAAGGCGAAATCGCCGGAGCCGTCATAGTGGCCGCAGGTCAGCATCATGGCGCCGATGCGCCGCGCCCGCTCCGCCGACACCACGGAATGTCCGGTTGCCGGGTTCTTGCCGCCATTGGCGAGAAAGCGGCCGGCCATCGCCAACTGTCGGCAGCTCATCGCGATGGCGCAATGGTGGAAATAGACACCCAGCGCCAGTTCCGGCGCATGATGAAGATTGCCGAAGGATTTCATATAATTGGCGAGCGCAAAGTTGCGGTAGCCGGTGGCGCGTTCCGACGCCGCGACCTCGCGGTCGATGATGATTGTCTCATCGTCGCAGAGGAACTGGATGAAGCGCAGGATCTCGCCGATCGCCTCGCGCGGCTGGTGGCCTGCAAGCAGGATGTCGGAAATGACGATGGCGCCGGCATTGATGAACGGGTTGCGCGGAATGCCGTTCTCATGCTCGAGCTGGACAATCGAGTTGAACGGGTTGCCGGAGGGCTCGCGCCCCACCCGCTTCCACAGTGCGTCGCCGACATTGCCGAGCGCCAGCGTCAGGGTGAACACCTTCGAGATGCTCTGGATCGAAAAAGCCTGGTCGGCATCGCCGGCCACCAGCGTGCGGCCGTCATTGGTAACGGCCGCGATGCCGAATTTCTTCGGATCGACCTTGCCCAATTGGGGAATATAGGTCGCGACATCGCCGCGATCGGTGCGTTCAGCCATTTCCGCCGCGACTTCCGCCAGCGCCTGTTCGAGCGGCATGGCGTTACCTCAACCAGCGTTCGATGCGCGCCATCGCCTCGACCATGTCGTCGTGGCTGCCGGCATAGGAAAACCGCATCGTGCGGTGCCCCGCCCGAGTGTCGAAGTCGCGGCCGGGCGTCGCCGCCACATGCGCCTCGGCCAGCATCTTGCGGGCAAAGGCCATGCTGTCATTGCTGTGCCGGGTGACATCGCAAAAGGCATAGAAGGCGCCATCCATGGGTGCCGCCAGGGGAAAACCCAGCTCCGGGAGCCGCTTCATCAAGAGCTCGCGATTCCAGGCATAGCGCCGTTTTACCGCCTCCAATTCCTCGGTTGCGGCAAAGGCCTCGATCGCCGCGATCTGCGACAGCTCCGGCGGCGAGATGTAGAGGCTCTGGCCGATGCGTTCGACGGGGCGCACGAGTTCCTCCGGCAACACCATCCAGCCGATGCGCCAGCCGGTCATGCAGTAGTATTTCGAGAAAGAGTTGATCACAGTCACGCTGTTGCTAAAGGCGAGAGCCGTGGTGTCGGGGGCGCTATAGGCCAGCCGATGGTAGATCTCATCGGAAATGACGGCGATACCGAGCGACTCCGCCGTGGTGACCAGGATCGCCAGCTCGTCGGCCGGTATGACGGCGCCGGTCGGATTGGCCGGACTTGCAAACAGCACGCCCTTCAGCGGCTTCTCGCGATGCGCGGCCTCCAGATGGCCGGCATGCAGATAAGCCGCGTCACCGAGCTCGATTTCGACCACGTCGATGCCGAGGGCTGCCATGATGTTGCGATAGGCGGGGTAGCCGGGAGCGGCGATGGCGACCCGATCGCCTGGATCGAACATCGCCAGGAAGGCAAGATTGAAGGCCGCCGACGATCCGGTGGTCACCGCGATCCGGCCGGGGTCGACATCGAGGCCATAATGATCCGCGCAGTGCCCGGCAATCGCCTTGCGCAGCGAGGCCAGACCCAAGGTGTCGGTATAGCCTATGCGTCCATCCTCCAGTGCCTTGGCCGCGGCGGCGCGAACCCGTACAGGCGCTGGATCGGATGGCTGGCCAACCGCCATGGAGATCACCGGTATGCCTAGGGCCTTCAGCCGGTTCGCTTCGGCCAGCACATCCATGGCGTGGAACGGCTCGACATTGCCGCGATGGGAGAGCGAAACGACCATTTTTACCCCTGTCCCGAGGATTGAGCGCGCCAGGTCCTGACGCATGCGCCGCACAAATGCCCGATTGATGTGAGGATCACAAGTTGAGGAAGTTTTTCAGGCGCCGACTTTTCATCTTTCGCCCGCTCGTCTACCAGTGGACACATTATGTTGAGCCGACCCAGATCGACGATTGCCAACGCGGCGCGTGTCTTCGCGACGATTTCGCTTGCCGCCGCAGTTGCCGTGGCCGGTTCGGTGGCCGCCTTCGCCCAGGGCGTGCCAGTCGTACGCGACGCCGAGATCGAAGCTCTGGTGCGCGATTATGCACGGCCGATCTTCAAGGCGGCCGGGCTCGCGAATGACGGCATCGACATCGTGCTGGTCAACGATTCCAGCTTCAACGCCTTCGTCACCGGGCGCCGGCTGTTCATCAACACCGGCGCACTGATGACGGCTGAGACGCCGAACGAAATCATCGGCGTCATCGCGCACGAAGCAGGCCATATCGCCGGCGGCCACCAGCAGAAACTGCGCGAACAGCTCGAACGCGCCAAGACAATGGCCATCATCGCCACCTTGCTCGGTGCCGGCGCCATGGTTGCCGGTGCGACCACCAACAGCCGCGGCCTTGCCGGCGCCGGCATGGGCGTGGCGGCTGGCGGCGGCGAGATGGCGCAGCGCAGCATCCTCGCCTATCAGCGCACCGAGGAAATCACGGCCGACCGCTCGGCCATCACCTATCTCAACGCCACCGGCCAGTCCGGCATGGGCATGCTGAAGACCTTCCACCGCTTCCAGACAGCGCTGTCGCTGTCGGGCGCGCAAGTCGATCCCTACCGGATCAGCCATCCCATGCCGCAGGACCGCATCGCCAACCTCGAAGTGCTGGTCAAGCAGAGCCCTAATGTCGACAAGCTCGACCCGCCGACGCTGCAGCAGCGCCACGACATGATGCGGGTGAAGATTGCCGTCTACATGGAGGGCCAGGCCGCCGCGGCGCGGCTGATGCAAAAGATGCGGGGCAGCATGGCGGCGCTCTATGGCGATGCCCAGTCGACCTATCTCTACGGCAATCTCGCCTCGGCGCTCGCCAAGACCGACGCCCTGATCAAGGCGCAGCCCAAGAATGCCTACTTCCAGGAACTGCGCGGCGATATATTGATGAAAGCGAACAAGCCCAAGGATGCGGCCGACGCCTACGCCAAGGCGGCCAGCCTCGATCCGGCACGGTCCGGCCTGCTGCCTGTCTCGCTTGGCCAGGCGCTGATGGCGGTCGGCACGCCCGACTCGCTCAAGAAAGCTGTCGTGCAGATCAACAACGGCCTGGGGCGCGACAAGGAAAATTCCACCGGCTATCGTTATCTGGCACAGGCTTACGGCGAGCTGGGAGACATACCGGGCGCCGAGCTTGCCACCGCCGAAGGCCATTTCTATTCCGGCGACTACAAGGATGCGAAGATCTTCGCCATGCGGGCGCAACAGCAGATGAAGCGCGGTGAGCCACGCTGGATACGCGCCCAGGACATCATAAACTACAAATCATCAGGCAAGAGCCAGTAATCTCATGAACCCTCCGGCCGCGTGCTGCGACAGACCGGAAAACAGGCAGAAGGAACGAGAACAATGAAAAAGGCACTGCTGCTGGGCACCACGGGGGTTGCGGTCGCCCTTGCCATGCTGGCTTTCGGTTTCGTGGCCGGCAGTCCGCAAATTGCAAAGGCCGGAACGGCACAGCCTGTCCAGACGGCTCAGCCTGTCCAGACGGCACAGCCTGTCCAGACGGCCGGGGCCGACACCAAAATCGACCGCACCGAGGTCGAGGGAATCATCCGCGACTATCTTCTGAAGAATCCGGAAGTGCTGCTCGAAGTGCAGGACGCGCTCGAGGCCAAGCAGAAGGAGGAACAGCGGCTCGCGGCGCTCGGCGTCATCAAGAACGCCAAGGACCAGATCTTCAACTCCACCTTCGACGGCGTCGTCGGCAACCCGAACGGCAAGGCCACGATCGTGGAGTTCTACGACTACAATTGCGGCTTCTGCAAACGCGCCATCGAGGACATGCGGGCCCTGACCAAGTCCGATCCGGATCTGCGTTTCGTGCTCAAGGAATTCCCGATCCTCGGCCCGGATTCGCAGAAGGCCAGCGTCGTTTCGATGGCGTTCCACCTGATGATGCCGGAGAAGTACGGCGAGTTCCACAATGCGCTGCTTGGCGGCCAGGGGCGCGCCACCGAGGCAACAGCGATCAAGATCGCGCTTTCGCTCGGCGCCGACGAGGCGACGCTGCGCGAGAAGATGAAGGACGCGTCGATCCCCGAGGCCTTCTCCAAGACCTACGATCTTGCCAATAAGCTGCAGATCACCGGAACCCCTTCCTACGTCGTCGGCAACGAGGTCGTGTTCGGGGCACTCGGGCAGGAAGTGCTCGCCGAAAAGATCAAGGCGGCGAAAGCCGCGCTTTGACCGGCGAGCGGTTTTCTTCACGGGCGCATTTCGGCCTGTTGTGGACAGTGAAAGAACGCACTTGCGCTCTTTCCGCAGGCGACTATGCCCGGTATAGAGGCCCAGCGCGCCGGCTTGACGCCGGCGCCGGAAAAGGTCGGCTTTCTTGAAAACGGTTTTCGTCCTGAACGGTCCCAATCTCAACGCGCTCGGCAAGCGCGAGCCGGGCATCTATGGCGGCAAGACGCTCGCGGCCATCGCGGACGACTGCAAGCAGGCAGGCAAATCGCTTGGGATCGAGATCGATTTCCGCCAGTCGAACCATGAAGGGGAGCTTGTCGACTGGATCCAGGAAGCCGGCGACAAGGCCGCCGGCATCGTCATCAACCCAGGCGCCTACAGCCATACCTCGATTGCCATCCACGACGCCATCCGCTCGATCGCGCCACTGCCGGTCGCTGAAGTTCACCTTTCCAACATTCACGCGCGGGAACCGTTCCGCCACGTCTCCATGGTCGCGCCGGTCGCTGTCGGCATGATCTGTGGCTTTGGGCCGCTCGGCTACACGCTGGCGCTGCAAGCGCTGGCCGCACGCCTATGACCGGCCAACAAACAGAAGGCTCGAAAATGTCGATAAAGAAGACCGGTGTTGACCAGCAACTGATCCGCGATCTGGCGGGCATACTGAACGACACCAACCTGACCGAGATCGAGGTTGAACTCGGCGACCTGAAGGTTCGGGTGTCACGGCAGGCGCCCACCGTCCATGCGATCGCCGCACCGCAACCGGCCTATGCGCCGGCAGCGGCCGCCCAATCTGCAACGGCGGCTGCCCCGGCCGCTGTCGACGTGTCGAAGAACGCCGTCCCTTCGCCCATGGTCGGCACCGCCTACCTGGCGCCGTCTCCTGACGCAAAGCCGTTCATCGAGATCGGCCAGAAGGTCAAGGAAGGCCAGACGCTGCTGATCATCGAGGCGATGAAGACAATGAACCAGATCCCCTCGCCGCGCGCCGGCACTGTCACGGCGATCCTGTTCGAGGACGCGACGCCGGTCGAATACGGCATGCCGCTCGTCGTGATCGAGTAGAGCGGACCTGATGTTCCAGAAGATCCTCATCGCCAATCGCGGCGAAATCGCGCTCCGGGTGCTGCGCGCCTGCAAGGAACTCGGCATCCAGACCGTGGTGGTGCATTCGACCGCCGACGCTGACGCCATGCATGTCAGGCTCGCCGACGAAAGCGTGTGCATCGGTCCGCCGCCGTCGCGCGACAGCTATCTCAACATTCACCAGATCGTCGCGGCATGCGAGATCACCGGCGCCGACGCCGTGCATCCTGGCTACGGCTTCCTGTCGGAGAACGCCAAGTTCGCCGACATCCTGGCGGCGCACAACATCACCTTCATCGGCCCGTCCGGCGACCATATCCGCATCATGGGCGACAAGATCGAGGCCAAACGCACGGCAAAGCGCCTCGGCATTCCGGTGGTGCCCGGCTCCGATGGCGCGGTGACCGAAGAAAAGGAAGCCAGGCGCATCGCCGCCGAGATCGGCTACCCCGTTATCATCAAGGCGTCGGCCGGCGGCGGCGGACGCGGCATGAAGGTGGCGCATACCGAGGCAGACCTCGAAATCGCCCTGCAGACGGCGCGCTCGGAAGCCGGCGCGGCCTTCGGCGACGACGCGGTCTACATCGAGAAGTATCTGGAGAAACCGCGCCACATCGAGGTGCAGGTGTTCGGCGACGGCTTCGGCGGCGGCGTGCATTTCGGCGAGCGCGACTGTTCGTTGCAACGGCGCCACCAGAAAGTCTGGGAAGAGGCCAATTCGCCGGCGCTCAACGCCGAGGAACGGTCGCGCATCGGCGGCATCTGCGCCAAGGCGATTGCCGATCTCGGCTATTCGGGCGCCGGCACCATCGAGTTCCTGTACGAGAATGGCGAGTTCTATTTCATCGAGATGAATACGCGCCTCCAGGTCGAGCATCCGGTGACGGAAGCGATCACCGGCATCGATCTGGTCCACGAACAGATCCGCGTCGCTTCCGGCGGCGGCCTTTCGGTCAAGCAGGAAGACATCAAGTTCAACGGCCACGCCATCGAATGCCGTATCAACGCCGAGGATCCGCGCACCTTCACCCCCTCGCCCGGCACGATCACCCATTTCCACACGCCCGGCGGCCTCGGCATCCGCGTCGATTCCGGTGTCTATTCCGGCTACAAGATCCCGCCCTACTATGACAGCCTGATCGGCAAGCTGATCGTGCATGGACGCAACCGCGTCGAATGCATGATGCGGCTGCGGCGGGCGCTCGATGAATTCGTCGTCGACGGGATCAAAACGACATTGCCGCTGTTTCGCGATCTCGTCGGCAATGCCGACATTGCCAATGGCGACTACGACATCCATTGGCTGGAAAAATATCTGGCCAAGGGCGAATAGCCCCAACTTAGCGCTATGATGACGCGATGACCCGACCCTACGCGCCAGGCTATCGCATTCCCACCGACCTTCTGCTCAAGGCATACGCCTCGGGCGTCTTTCCGATGGCCGAGAGTGCTGGTGATCCGGAGGTCTTCTGGGTGCGGCCGGAGACGCGCGGCATCATCCCGCTCGCAGGTTTTCACATACCCAGAAGCCTGAAGAAGACGATCCGCAAGCACGCATTCGAAATTCGTTTCGACTTCGATTTCGAGGCGACGATCGACGGTTGTGCCGAGAAGCGCGAAGAGCGCCGCTCGACCTGGATCAATGCGCCGATCCGCGAGGCCTACGTGCAGTTGCACCGCATGGGGCACTGCCATTCGGTCGAGGCCTGGCGCGAGGGGCGTCTGGTCGGCGGGCTCTATGGAGTCTCGCTGGGGCGGGTGTTTTTCGGCGAAAGCATGTTTTCCAAGGAGACGGACGCGTCGAAGACCTGCCTGGTGCATCTCGTCGAGCGCCTGAAGGCTCGGGGCTTCGCGCTGCTCGATACGCAGTTCACCACCGAACACCTCAAGCGCTTCGGCGCCGTCGACGTGCCGCGCGGCAAATACGAAAAGATGCTGGCCGACGCGCTGAAAGGTGAAGCGGTCTTTTTTCCGTAGGGATCAAGGCCTATTTGGCGGTGGCCGCCAGCGGCGTCTGCGCATGGAACATCATCTTCCAGCCGTTGGCGCGATGGACGTAGCCGGTGCTGACCAGCGCTGCATAGGGCTCGCCATTCTCCCTCGTCGCGCGCGCTTCGTAAGTCAGCATGACAATATCGCTACCGGGTTCGATTATTCCCTTGAGCTCGATGTCGAGGTCGCGCCAGCGGTTGGATTTGGTTGCGGTCTTGGCCAGATCGGCATTGTCCATCGCCTGTGCCATCTGCGGAAACGCTACCAGGCATTCGGTATCAACATTGGCAGCATAGTAGCTGGCGTCACCCGTCCAGAACCCTTTTTCGAGTTCCAGCAACTCGGCCTTGTTGGCCATGATCCGCTTGCTGTCCGACATTGGCGTGTCCTCCACGCGCGTGGTGATTGTCCAACGCGCGCCAGCCATGGCGGTTCCAAGAGATCAGTTGGTGTCCGTCGTATCCGGTTCCGCGGCGTCGTCGGGCTGTGCCGCGTCCGGACTGACCGTGGGCTTTGGCTTGGCCGAGGCAGACTGGGTTGCGGCTGGCTTCGAAGCGTCGGTTTTCGCCCCGTCGGCCTTGGTCGCACCACTCTTGCCAGCGTCGGGCGCCGGCACATCCGACTTCTGCTTGCACGCCTTCAACCAGACGTCATAGACGGCATGTTCGACGGCATTGAGACCCGGGCTTTCGGCGAACATCCAGCCAGTGAAGATGCGGCGGATCTTGCGGTCGAGCGTGATCTCGTCCACCTCGACGAAGGAGTCGGTCTTCGGCTCTTCGTTCTCCGGCCGGGAATAGCAGACGCGTGGCGTAACCTGCAGGGCGCCGAACTGCACAGTCTCATCGATATAGACATCGAAAGTAATGATGCGGCCGGTGATCTTGTCGATGCCAGCGAACTCGGCGACCGGGTTGGTGATGCGATCCGATCCCGCGGGCGCCGTCGGCGCCGGAGCGGCGGGTGCAGGTGCGGGTGAAGCCGAAAAGGCGACGGTGCTGACGGCGAGGCTGGCGGCTAGCGCCAGACCGCCTGTCGATATCAGGTTGAAAAAGCTCATGCAGGGGTACCGGTGGTTCGCGCCCAGGTGATTCCGTCGATCGCCAAGGCTAGTCGCCGTTTTCTGATCAGCAAGCAGCTAAACACCAATTGTGGCGATAAAGGACCGGCCTGCACCTTACCGTTACAACCCGCGCCGTTACGACCCCGGCGTCCATGCGTCGTAATCGCCGGTGACCTGCGGGCGATGTTGATTGGTCAGCAGCGAGCCCTTCGGACGATAGGCCGCTGGCGTGCCGGTCAGATTTGGTAGATGCGGCTTTTGCCATTCGCGCGGCCGGTAGTCATCGCTGGGGGGAGCGACATCGACCCGATGGTGAATCCAGCCGTGCCAGCCAGGCGGGATGGCCGAGGCTTCCGAATAGTTGCGGTAGATGACCCAGCGACGTGTGCGGCCTTCCGAATCGATGCCGCCTTCGTAATAGACATTGCCGGCCTCGTCCTGGCCGACTTCCTTGCCGTGCCGCCAGGTGTGCAGGCGCGTTCCCAGCGTCTGGCTGTTCCACCAGGTGAAAAACTGCGTCAGGAAAGTCTTCATTTCAGAACCCTCGCGCTGGCGGCGCCCGTTTCCTGCTTATGGCGTCAGGCCTTCGGGAAGGCAAGGGTTTTGCCACGGGGAGCGGCAAATGGCGCGCCAGGGCCCGACACAAGCCTGTGATCCCAAGGGGTGGCCGGATGCGCGCTTGCCAAGCCTTGCCGCTCTTTCTAAAGCTCTGCGCGCCCATGCGGAAATCTATCCGGCCGGGGGCAGAAGGAGGCGACGATTGGCCACGCAATTGCCGACCACCGATATCCGCATCGGCGCCGACCTGATTCGCCGCCGCAAGGGCGGCACGCCGATCGTCTGCCTCACCGCCTACACCTACCCGATCGCCCGCCTGCTCGATCCCTATGTCGACCTGCTCCTGGTCGGCGACAGCGTCGCCATGGTCCTGCATGGCCATGAGACGACGCTGGGCGCCTCGCTGGAGATGATGATCGCGCACGGCCAAGCCGTGATGCGGGGCTCGGCCAAGGCCTGCGTCGTCGTCGACATGCCGGCCGGTACTTATGAGGATTCAGCCGCGCAGGCCGTGGCCTCGGCGCGGCGCATCGTCGGCGAGTGCGGCTGCCAGGCAGTGAAACTCGAGGGAGGCGTCGACATGGCCGCTCAGATCGCGGCGATCGTGGCCGCCGATATCCCGGTCATGGGCCATATCGGCCTCCAGCCGCAATCGGTGGAAAAGGATGGCGGCTACAAGATCAAGGGTCGCACGGACGAGAATGTGGCCGCCCTGATCGCCGACGCGAGCGCGGTCGAGAAAGCCGGTGCGTTTTCCCTGGTCATCGAAGGAACGGTAGAGACGGTCGCCGCGGACATCACCCGCCGCATCGCCATTCCAACGATTGGCATCGGCGCCAGCGGCGAGTGCGACGGCCAGATCCTGGTCATCGACGACATGGTCGGGCTAACAGTCGATCGCGTGCCTAAATTCGTCAAGCAGTATGCCGACCTGCGCAGTGTGATCCAGCATGCCGCCGAGCGCTACGCATCGGAGGTGCGGGACCGCGATTTCCCCGGCCCCACCCACGTCTTCTCGAGAACAAATGGCAGGGATGAATCATGAGCCGGCCCGACGTCGTCGACAGCGTTGCCGCGCTTCGCGCGCGAATTAGCGACTGGCGGCGCGATGGGCTGCGCATCGCCTTGGTGCCGACCATGGGGGCATTGCATGACGGGCATCTTTCGCTGATCAAGATCGCGCTCGAAAGAGCGGATCGCTGCGTGGTGTCGATCTTCGTCAATCCGACGCAGTTCGCGCCGAGCGAGGATCTCGACAAGTACCCGCGCCAGTTGGCCCGCGACCTCGACATGCTGGCGACGGCCAAGGCAGATCTTGCCTTCACGCCTGATGTCAGCGAGATGTATCCCGCCGGTTTTGCCACGAGAATCTCGGTCGGCGGCCCGTCAGCCGGGCTCGAAACGGACTTTCGCCCCACCTTTTTCGACGGCGTCGCCACCGTGGTGGCCAAGCTTCTCCTGCAGGCTGCACCCGACGTCGCCATCTTTGGCGAAAAGGATTATCAGCAGCTTTGCGTCGTCAGGCAGCTTTGCCGCGACCTCGACCTGCCTGTCGAAGTCATCGGCGCGCCGACCATACGCGATGCGCATGGCCTCGCCATGTCGTCGCGCAACGCCTATCTCGATGAAGCCGAACTCCGGATCGCGCGCCAGCTCAACCTTATCCTGCGCAAGGCGGCGGCGGCGCTGGCGGCGGGCGCAGGTCAAGAGGAAACGATCGCAGACGCAAGCCGCGCCCTGATCGCGGCCGGCTTCCAGAAGGTCGATTACGTCAAGGCCCGCGAAAGCCTGACACTTACGCCATGGCGGCACGACCGAGCGGGCCGCGTTCTCGCTGCCGCCTGGCTGGGAAAAACCAGGCTGATCGACAATGTGGAAGTTCCCACCGCCTGATCGGCGCGCGCTGAAAGCTCCGGCCTGAGCCGCTGCCTGGCAGGATCCGGCTACGTTGCCTTCTTGTATTTTTCGAGAAGTTTATCGAGGTCATTGACGTCCAGAGGCAGATGTCCCGCCGCCGGATCGTCTGCCGGGTTGAATGTGACGACGATGTCGCGCCACAAATCATAGTGGGCGGCGACGGCGGGTGGGTCCCGCCAGGGCACGGCCGATCACTTATGCAATAACCGTAAGGTCAAAGCCCACGCTCAGGCCGCTTCGTCGGCGCGCTTCTTTTCGATCTGGCCGATGGCGTCGACCACGGCGTCGAAGGTCAGCATGGTTGACGCATGGCGCGCCTTATAGTCGCGCACCGGCTCCAAATAGCCGAGGTCGGCGAAGCGTCCTTCGGGTGGCGCGCCGTTCTCCTTCAGCATCTTCAGCATGGTCTCGCGCACCGCGCGCAATTCCTCGGCACTGGCGCCGACGACATGTTGCGCCATGATCGAGGACGATGCCTGTCCGAGCGCGCAGGCTTTCACGTCGTGGGCGAAGTCGGTGACCACGCCGTCCTCCATCTTGAGGTCGACGGTAACGGTCGACCCGCACAGCTTGGAATGCGCCTTCGCGGTCGCGTCGGGATGATCGAGCCGGCCGATGCGCGCGATGTTTCCGGCAAAACCGAGAATTTTCGCGTTGTAGACGTCGTTGATCATTATTTTCCAATCCGTCGCCGCCAAGCAAACAGCGATTGCCGTTGTTGCGTCTTTCATTCGCCCGGCACGACCATATATAATGCTGGCAGTCCGGTATCGACAAGGCGGCGAGAGCCACTGTCCTTGCCGGGAAGTTCACGCCGCTTACGGGGCTGGAAACGGGGCGAGTTTCCGACACCGAAAGGTCGTGGTCCGTTCAACTCGTTCCTCCTGAGAGAGGGACTACGGGAGACGCCTTTTATGGATGCCGTCATCAAGAAACTCATGCCCCAGTCGGCCTATATGGAAAAGCCGGTCACCGACCGCCCGAGCGAGGTCGAAGTCGAGGCCGCCGTGCGCACATTGCTGCGCTGGACCGGCGACAACCCGGATCGCGAGGGTTTGATCGATACCCCCAAGCGGGTGGCCAAGGCGTTCCGTGAAATGTTCGGCGGCTACGATATGTGCCCAGCCGAGGAGCTTGGCCGTACTTTCGAGGAGGTCGCCGGCTACGACGATCTCGTGATCGTCAAGGACATCCAGTTCCATTCGCATTGCGAGCACCACATGGTGCCGATCATCGGCAAGGCGCATGTCGGCTATCTGCCCGACGGCAAGGTCGTCGGCCTGTCCAAGATCGCGCGCGTCGTCGATATCTTCGCCCATCGCCTGCAGACGCAGGAAGCCCTGACCGCGCAGATTGCCGGGGTCATCCAGGACGTGCTCAACCCGCGCGGCGTCGCTGTCATGATCGAGGCCGAGCACATGTGCATGGCCATGCGCGGCATCCGCAAGCAGGGCTCAACCACGCTGACCTCCACCTTCACCGGCGTTTTCAAGGATACGCCCGAAGAGCAGGTTCGTTTTGTCACCATGGTGCGCGGCGGCAGGGCGTAAGCCCCTTGCCGACGTCACGGTCAACAGGAAAATGGACCGGCAATGTCGGCACTGGAATTTCCGGAAGCTCCCTCGGACAAGAAGATCCTGGAAGAAGGCACGGTGTTCTCGCCGCGCTTCGATGCCGCTGGTCTTGTCACCGTCGTCGTAACCGATGCCGCCGACGGCATGCTGCTGATGGTCGCGCATATGAATGCGCTGGCGCTGGCGCTGACGCTGGAGACCGGCATTGCCCATTACTGGTCGCGCTCGCGCAACGCACTCTGGAAGAAGGGCGAAACCTCGGGCAATTTCCAGCATGTCGTCGAGATGCTCACGGATTGTGACCAGGACGCCATATGGTTGCGCGTCAAAGTGTTGGGCCATGACGCAACTTGTCACACTGGCCGGCGTTCATGCTTTTATCGGACGGTGGGGCTGATCGACGGCAAGGGGACGCTTGCCGACGACGGCAGCAAGCCGCTGTTCGATGCGGAAAACACCTATCGAAAGCCATCAGCTTGAACCTTCTGCCTCACACCGATCACATAGATTCATCATTTCGATACGGCCCATCCGTATAGTAGCCTGGGACAAGGGAGATCATGATGCTCGAATGGGCGTCATTGCCTAACAGACCAGATGTCAGGGAGGCCAACGGCCTGTCCTCGGCCGGCGGCGCATCCGCGACAAAATCTCCAAAGAAAACCGGCATTTCGCTCGCGCTCGGCGGCGGTTGCGCCAGAGGCTGGGCTCATATCGGCGTGCTGCGGGCGCTCGATGAAGCCGGCATCGAAGTTTCCATGATCGCCGGCACCTCGATCGGTGCCCTGGTCGGCGGCTGTTATCTCGCCGGCAAACTGAATGAGCTGGAAGAGTTCGCCCGGAGCCTCACAAGGCGGCGCATCTTCGGCCTGCTCGATCTCAACCTGCGCGGCAGCGGCCTCTTCGGCGGCATGAAGCTGGACGCGCGCCTGCGCGAGCACGTGGCAGGTATCCGCTTCGACGATCTGCCCAAGCCATTTGTCTGCGTCGCGTCGGAAATCCGCACCGGCCACGAGATCTGGCTGTCGAGCGGCTCGCTGATCACGGCCATGCGCGCATCCTACGCGCTGCCGGGCGTGTTCGAGCCGGTCGATTGCAACGGCCGCGTGCTGGTCGACGGAGCGCTGGTCAATCCGGTGCCCGTTTCGGTCTGCCGCGCCTACGAGCAGCCGCTCGTCGTGGCGGTCAACCTCCACTACGACCTGTTCGGCCGCGCCGCCGTGATCAAACACAGTGCCGGCGAGCTGGTTATCGAAAAGGAAGCGCCAAGGCCCGGCCAGGTCAACTCCCAGCACCAATCGCACCAGACGCGTCTGGGCATCACCGGCGTGATGGTGGAAGCCTTCAACATCATCCAGGACCGCATTTCACGGGCGAGGCTTGCCGGCGATCCGCCCGACATGTCCCTGCAGCCCAAGCTCAGCCATATCGGCCTCACCGAGTTCCACCGGGCCGACGAGGCGATCCAGATCGGCTATCAAGCCACGATGGCGCAGATCAGCGAACTGACGCGGCTGCAGACGGTTCTCGCCTAGATCATCTCATCAAGCTCTATTCGCTTCGGCATAAACTGATTGCAAATGCAATTAGTTATGGTGATCTGGGCCGATCGAAGCGGAGATGCCGATGGCCAGGATTGTCTATTCCATGCTGACGTCGTTGGACGGCTATATCGCCCGATCGGACGAGGACATCGGCTTGCCGGTGCCCGAAGCGGAGCTGCACTAGCATTTCAACGACATGATGAGACAGGCCTCCGCCGTACTCGCGGGACGGTGCATGTACGAAACGATGCGCTTCTGGGACAGTCCTGAGCGCGAGACCGGTACCGACGAGGTCGAGCGGGATTTTGCCCAGGCATGGCGCGAAACGCCGAAGATCGTTTTCTCGACCACGCTTCGGCAAGTCGGGTTCAATGCCCGCTTGGTGGATGACGATGCCGAGAACACGGTACGAACCCTCAAGGCGCATGCCGATGGCCTCGTCATCCTCGGCGGTGCCGACCTTGCGGCCTCTCTGATGCGAGCCGGTCTCATCGACGAATACCGGCTCTATATGCATCCTGTGGTGCTGGGTGGCGGCAAGCCTTATTTCCAATCCGGCCTGTCGCTGGCGCTGAAACCGCTCGGTACGGAAAGTCTTACCCAGGGCGTGACGTTGCTGCGTTATGCGCCGGCCGGCTGAATTGCCCGGTTTCCGCCGCGCGCCTACGCCCGTGCGGCATCGATAATGCGAAATTGCATCGTACGGTTGCCGTTCCAGTGATTGCCCGACAGCGAGCCGGCGACATGCATCGTCTTGCCCCGGTTCTTGAACAGGAATTCGCCAAGCACCGTGTCGACGGCGCGAAAGGCGATCGCCTGGATGCGGCCGCCGCTCTCCGACTGTAAGTCGGCGCGAATATGATTGGTGCCGACCGGCCTGATATCGACGAGCCGATGGCGCGGCAAAGCGAAAACCGGCGCGATATGCCCAGCGCCGAAAGGGCCCGCCTTCTCCAGGGCGTCGAGCAGGCCTAGCGTCGCGCCTTCCGCGGCAAGCGCGCCATCGATGGCCAGGGTTTCCTCATCCTGCAACCGGAAAACGTCGGCGGCCGCCCGCTCCTCGAAGAAGGCCCTGAGCTCGCCCAGCCTTGCGCGCTCGACGGTGATGCCAGCAGCCATGCCATGGCCGCCGCCCTTGACGATGAGCCCGGCATTGGCGGCTTCGCGCACCAGCCGGCCAAGGTCGAAACCCGACACCGAACGGCCCGAGCCGGTGCCGGTGCCGTTGGCGTTGAAGGCGATGGCAAAGGCCGGCCGCCGAGCGTGATCCTTCAGTCGTGAGGCAAGCAGGCCGACAATGCCGGGGTGCCAGTTGTTGCTGGCGGTGACGACGATTGCCGGGCCGCTGCCGCCCGCGAGCTCGGCATCGGCCTCGGCGCGCGCGGCGGCGAGCATCTCCTGCTCCATCAGCTGCCGTTCCTGGTTCAGCCGGTCGAGCGTCTCGGCGATGGTCTGCGCCTCGACCGGATCGTCCGTTGCAAGCAGTCGGCTGCCGAGAGCCGCATCGCCGATGCGCCCGCCCGCATTGATGCGCGGGCCGATCAGATAGGCGAGATGGAAGGTGCTGATCGGCTCGCCAATGCGTGACACCCGCGCAAGGGCAGCCATCCCCTCATTCTTCTGCTGCCGCGCCACTTGCAGGCCCTTGACGACGAAGGCGCGATTGACGCCCGTGAGCGGCACCACGTCGCAGACGGTGGCAAGCGCGACGAGATCGAGCAGCGAAAGCAGATCCGGCGGCGTGGCGTCGGTCATCGCGCGCAGCACCTTCGCGGTTTGCACCAGAGCGAGAAAGACCACGCCGGCGGCGCAGAGATGACCCTGTCCGGAAAGGTCGTCGTCGCGGTTTGGATTGACGACGGCATGCGCCGCCGGCAGCGCGCCGCCAACCTGGTGGTGGTCCAGCACCACCACATCGGCGCCCGCCTCCTTGGCGGCCTCGACGGAGGCGGCGCTGTTGGTGCCGCAATCGACGGTGACGATCAGCGTCGCGCCGCGCGAGACCAGTTCGCGCATGGCGTCGGGATTGGGACCGTAGCCCTCGAAAATACGATCCGGGATATAGATTTCCGACGGCACCGAGAAATGCATGAGAAACCGCTTCAGCAAGGCCGACGAGGCCGCGCCATCGACGTCGTAATCGCCGAAGATCGCTATTTTCTCCCGGGCAACGACGGCGGCGGCGATGCGGATAGCAGCCTTGTCCATGTCGGTCAGCGAGGCCGGATTCGGCAACAGGTCACGGATCGTCGGGTCGAGAAACCGCTCGGTCTCATCGACGGCAACGCCGCGTCCGGCAAGAACGCGCGCGACGATGTCGGGCACGCCATGACCCTGCGCGATGGCAAGCGCGATCATGTCCTGCCGTTTGGTCAGCCGGTGCTCCCAGGAGAGACCGGTCGCCGACTGCCTGACATCGAGGAAGAGGCGCCTGTCGCCCATCATGCGCTTTGCCAACTCATGGTTGGCGGCAGGATAATGCATGTCGCCCAAAAGTGTGCAGCGGTTTTGGGATAACGACATGCAGGCGTCGCAGAAGGATTCAAGAAAAACTACGCTTTCCGCTTTTCAGCCTGGCGCCGGACCCACTCGTCGGCTGCATCTCCCATCGTCTTTTCCCGACCGTCCTTGAGCCATGCCATGAAGGGTCGATCGAACCTGAACGTGTCGCCGCATTCGCGGGTAAGAAAGCGGCGCACGTTCTGGGTGTTGCGGTAGGATTTCGTCACAGGAGTGGCACGCGAAATCGGATCCGCGTGCCAGTCGAACACCGTCATCGTTAGTCCTTGCGCGGCCAGGTTCAGATGCAGCCAATGGCTAACAACTGCGGCCCGGCTTCGCAAGCAGGTCTAGAACTTATCCAGATCCTGGTGCCGGGCCTTGATCTCCCGCACGGTACGCGACGAGGAGCGCAGCACGATCGTATGCGTGGTGATGTAGGTTCGGCCGAACTTGACGCCGGCCAGCATGTTGCCGTCGGTGACGCCGGTGGCCGCGAACAGCACATCGCCGCGCGCCATGTCCTCGGCCCGATAAACCCGCTTCGGATCGGCAATTCCCATATTGGCCGCGCGGGCGACCTTCTCGGGCGTATCGAGGATCAGCCGGCCCAGCATCTGGCCGCCGGTGCAGCGCAGGGCGGCCGCGGCCAGAACGCCTTCCGGTGCGCCTCCGGTGCCGAGATAGATGTCGATTCCGGTTTCTTCCGGGTCGGTGGTGTGGATGACGCCGGCGACGTCGCCGTCGCCGATCAGCCGGATCGCGGCGCCGGTGGCACGCACGGCGTCGATCAGCTTGGCGTGGCGCGGCCGGTCGAGGATGCAGGCCGTGATATCGGACACAGCGACGCCCTTCGCCCGGGCAAGGCTGGCGATGTTCTCGGCCGGCGTGGCATCGATGTCGATGACGTCTTCGGCGTAACCCGGACCGACCGCGATCTTGTCCATGTAGACGTCGGGCGCGAACAGCAGGCTGCCCTTCTCGGCGATCGCGATCACGGCAAGCGCGTTCGGCAGGTTCTTGGCGCAGATTGTCGTGCCTTCGAGCGGATCGAGCGCGATATCGACCGCCGGGCCTTTGCCGGTCCCGACCTCCTCGCCGATATAGAGCATCGGCGCCTCGTCTCGCTCGCCCTCGCCGATCACCACCGTGCCCTTGATGGCGAGGCGGTTGAGTTCCTCGCGCATGGCGTCGACGGCGACCTGGTCGGCAGCTTTTTCGTCGCCGCGGCCGCGCAGCCGGGCGGCCGCGACGGCGGCCCGTTCGGTGACGCGCACCAGTTCCATGGTGAGTATCCGGTCAAGGCCGGCGACGATGTTCTGGGCCACATTCATTTCGGCAAATCCTCGTTTGATGCCGCCTCCCGCCGGAGGCGCGCCTGTTTTGTCAAACGAGCATGACAACGGCAAGACCTACCGGAAGCTTTATCGAAAGGACAGCAATATCAATCGATTGAACCGCATTCCTGAAACAATGCCCACCGGTTCGAGACGACCCGGGCCAACACGAAACGGGAAATTCCCGTTCCTCGCAGCCTAGAAAACCGCGAGGTATTTGAGCAGCGAAACAATGCCGATGATGATGACGATGATCTGCACGATCTGTCTCATTCTGGCGTCGAGCGGCAGTCGCTGGACGAGATACAGAACCAGGATAATGACCAGGAATGTAATGAGAATGCCGATCAGCATGGACGACGCCATGATACCCTCCCCGAGACGGCCGTGTTGAAAAACGTAGCGAGATGGTGCGGCCGGCCAAGCTGGCCGCCCTTGCGGCTAATGGTACCAGCGGCGCGGCGTGTCGTTCATCGACTGGCCGATCGCGAGGCCGGCCAAGAAGCCAAGTAAGCCGATCACCCCAACCACTGCGGTCGTCGTGCCCGGATTTTCGCGCGCGGCTTCTGAAACGGACTGAGCCTGGCTGCGCAACTGCTGCGCTGTCCGCGAGGCGCGGGAAGCGGCTGTATCGTAGAAATCCGATGCCTGTTCGCTGGCGTCATCGAGCATTTCCGCGCTGCGCGCCGAAATGCTCTTGTTGATCTTGGTGATCTCCTTGCGCAGGTCGGCGATCTGCTTTTCCAGCGTCTTCTGGATGTCCTCGATGTCAGGAGGGCCGGATTTGTTGGTATCAGCCATGAAGCGGCTCCCTTGGTTGCTGACCAAGAGAACGGTGCCGACGCCAATTCGTTCCGGGCGGCAGTGGGATCCTCACAGAACGGAAATGCGCCGCCGGTGGTTATGCCCGCGACGACGAGGCCGCTGCTACCCTGCTCGCTCGATGCGGATGACCTGCGGCTTGTCGGTCAGATGGCCGTCTTTGGTGATGCCGTCGACGGCCTTGCGCACGGCGGCCTCGGTGGTCTCGTGGGTGACGAGGATCACCGTCTTCTGCGCCGCCGCCTCACCGCTGACCGCGTGCTGGACGATCGATTCCAGCGAAATATCATTGTCGGCCATGCGCTTGGCGATTGCTGCGAACACGCCGATGCGGTCATGCACGGTCAGCCGGATGAAGTAGCCGCCGGCGTGGCTGCGCATCTGCGCCTTCTTATAGGGTTTCAGCTCCTTCGCCGGCAGGCCGAAGACAGGACCATGCTGAAAGCCTGGCCGGCTCTTGGCGATGTCGGCGACGTCGCCGATGACCGCCGAGGCGGTGGCGTTGCCGCCGGCGCCGGGACCGGAGAGCAGCAATTCGCCCAAAATGTCGGTCTCGATCGCCACCGCATTGGTGACGCCATGCACCTGCGCGATGACGGAAGCCGTCGGCACCATGGTCGGATGCACGCGCTGCTCGATGCCGCTTTCGGTACGCTGGGCGACGCCGAGCAGCTTGATCCGGTAGCCAAGATCGCCTGCCGCACGGATGTCGGCCTGGGTGATGTTGGAAATGCCTTCCATGTAGATGTCGTTGGCGGCAATCCTGGTGCCGAAAGCAAGGCTGGTCAGGATCGACAGCTTGTGCGCGGTGTCATGGCCCTCGATGTCGAAGGTCGGATCGGCTTCGGCATAACCCAGCCGTTGCGCATCCTTCAGCACGACGTCGAAGGAAACGCCCTCGGCCTCCATGCGCGTCAGGATGTAGTTGCAGGTGCCGTTGAGAATGCCGAACACACGGCTGACCGAGTTGCCGGCCATCGCTTCGCGCATCGTCTTGATGACGGGAATGCCACCTGCCACCGCGGCCTCGTAGTTGAGCAGCACGCCCTTCTTCTCGGCGATTTCGGCAAGCGCCACGCCATGCTTGGCAAGCAGCGCCTTATTGGCGGTGACGACATGGCGGCCGGCTTCGAGCGCCGCCTTCACAGAGGCACGCGCCGGCCCCTCATCGCCGCCGATCAGCTCGACGAAAACGTCGATCTCAGCGGTCTGTGCCATCTTCACCGGATCGTCGAACCAGTTCGCGGAGCTCAGATCGGTGCCACGGTCGCGTTTCCGGTCGCGTGCCGAAACCGCCGACACGATGATGTCGCGCCCGCATTGGCGGGTCAACTCCGCCGCCTTGTCGCGCAACACGCGCGCCACCGATGCACCGACCGTGCCAAGTCCGGCAATTCCAACACGCAGTGCTTCAGCCATGGAAGGCGGCGCCCCTCAAATCAGATCGAATTTGTATTTACCGGTGGGCGGAAAGCGGCACCACATTGTTGGGCTGCTTGGCGCTGGCAGACAGGAAGCGCTTGATGTTGCGCGCCGCCTGGCGGATCCGGTGCTCGTTCTCGACCAGCGCCACGCGCACGAAATCGTCGCCATGCTCGCCGAAGCCGACACCGGGCGCCACCGCAACGTCGGCATGCTCGATGAGCAGCTTGGAGAATTCGAGGGATCCCAGATGCCGGAACGGCTCCGGGATCGGCGCCCAGGCGAACATCGAGGCCGCCGGTGCCGGAATGGTCCATCCGGCGCGGCCGAACGCATCGACCATCACGTCGCGGCGCTTGTGATAGATGTCACGCACTTCGGCGATGTCGGCGCCGTCGCCATTGAGCGCGTGCGCGGTCGCCACCTGGATCGGCGTGAAGGCACCGTAATCGAGATAGGATTTGACCCGGGTCAGCGCCGAGATCAGCCGTTCATTGCCCACGGCGAAGCCCATGCGCCAGCCGGGCATGGAAAAGGTTTTCGACATCGAGGTGAACTCGACGCAGACATCGATGGCGCCCGGCACCTGCAGTACCGAGGGTGGCGGATTGCCGTCGAAGTAGATTTCGGAATAGGCAAGGTCGGACAGGATGATAATGTCGTTCTTCTTGGCGAAGGCCACCACGTCCTTGTAGAAATCGAGCGAGGCGACCAGCGCCGTCGGGTTCGACGGATAGTTGAGGATCAGCGCCAGCGGCTTCGGGATCGAATGGCGGACGCCGCGCTCGAGCGCGGGAATGAAGCCATCATCGGGCTCGACCTGCAGCGAGCGGATGACACCGCCCGACATGATGAAGCCGAAAGCGTGGATCGGATAGGTCGGGTTGGGGCACAGGATCACGTCGCCCGGCGCGGTGATCGCCTGCGCCATGTTGGCGAAACCTTCCTTCGAGCCAAGCGTGGCGACCACCTGGGTGTCGGGGTTGAGCTTCACGCCGAAGCGGCGGGCATAGTAGTTTGCCTGGGCGCGGCGCAGGCCGGGAATGCCGCGCGATGAGGAATAGCGGTGCGTCCGCGGATCGCGCACCACCTCGCACAATTTGTCGACGATGGCCTTGGGCGTCGGCAGGTCCGGATTGCCCATGCCGAGGTCGACGATATCGGCACCGCGCGAACGGGCGCTGGCCTTGAGCCGGTTGACCTGCTCGAACACGTAAGGCGGAAGCCGGCGGACCTTGTGAAATTCTTCCATGGCAGTTCCAGACAGCAAGGGTGCGTTGGGCGCGCGCTATATACTCATTTGCAGGTAGGGTCGAGGGCGGGGTCGCATTTGCCTTCGATCTGCTTCAGCGTCTGCGGGCCATGTTTCTTGGCGAGATCGGTCAGCGCCGCCTGGTTGGTGACGGCCGCGCCGCCGCTCTTGGCGCCTTGCCCGTTCTCGTCGGCCTTCAGTTGGGCGAGCTTGGCGTTCTTCTCGGTCTCGGTGAATTGTTTCGCCGCCACTTGCGGCGGGATGTTCAGGTTCGGAAAGGTACCGGTGTCCTTCGGACCCGCGTCGGTGGCCATCGGCACCGGACCGCCGGTATTTGTGCTCGAGCATCCGGCAACGCCCAGGAGCATGATTGTCGCGCCAATGCGGCAAAAGTGGCCGGCACCGAAAAAAACAGTCTCGCCAAACTTAATCGTCATATTGTTTCCTTGGCAGCCGGGGTAGAGCGAGATTGGACCCTGTCGGATGTCCCATGTTAATATGTCAAGAAAACGCTTCCGGAGGAACCCCGCGAACCATGTCCAAAACACCCGATTCGGGCAAAGCGGAAGATGGCGGACCTTCGACGGTCGAGCAATATCTGGTGAAGGACCCGGAACGCTTTGCGCTGAACATGGCGCGGATGATCGAGCAGGCCGGCAAGGCGGCGTCCGCCTGGGCCGAACCGCGCGAAAAGGGTGAGGTGCGCGACCACGTCGCCGAGCCGGTCGTCGACATGGTCAAGACCTTCTCGAAGCTCAGCGAATACTGGCTTGCCGATCCGCAGCGTGCGCTCGAAGCGCAGACGCGGCTGTTCGCCGGCTATATGACGGTTTGGGCGAACGCCATCCAGCGCGTCAGCCCGAACGCCGAGGATGCCGACGATGCCGTCAAGCCGGAGCGCGGCGACAAGCGCTTCCAGGATCCGGAATGGGGCCGCAACGCCTTCTTCGATTTCCTCAAGCAGGCCTATCTCGTCACCTCGCGCTGGGCGTCCGAACTGGTCGAGCACGCCGAAGGCCTGGACGAGCATACCCGTCATAAGGCGAGCTTCTACGTCAAGCAGGTATCCAACGCCATCTCGCCATCCAATTTCATCCTGACCAATCCGGAATTGTTTCGCGAAACCGTCGCCTCCAACGGCGAAAACCTGGTGCGCGGCATGAAGATGCTGGCCGAGGACATCGCCGCCGGCAAGGGCGACCTGAAATTGCGCCAGGCCGATTATTCGCCCTTCGAGATCGGCAAGAACATCGCCACGACGCCCGGCAAGGTGGTCGGCCGCAGCGACGTCGCCGAGATTATCCAGTATGATCCGGCAACCGAGACAGTGTTGAAACGCCCGCTGCTGATCTGCCCGCCCTGGATCAACAAGTTCTACATCCTCGACCTCAACCCGCAGAAATCCTTCATCCGCTGGGCCATCGAGCAAGGCCACACCGTTTTCGTCATCTCCTGGATCAATCCGGACGAACGTCATGGCGCCAAGAACTGGGAAGCCTACATCCGGGAAGGCCTGCAATACGGCCTCGACACGATCGAGAAGGCGACCGGCGAGCGCGACGTCAACGCGATAGGTTACTGCGTCGGAGGCACGCTGCTGGCGGCGGCACTGGCGCTGATGGCTGGAGAAGGCGACGACCGCATCAAGTCGGCGACCTTCTTCACCACACAGGTCGACTTCACCCATGCCGGCGACCTGAAAGTGTTCGTCGACGAGGAACAGGTCGCGGCGGTGGAAAAGGCGATGAACGAAAAGGGCTATCTCGACGGCACAAAGATGGCCACCGCCTTCAACATGCTGCGCTCGGGCGACCTGATCTGGCCCTATGTCGTCAACAACTACATGCGCGGCAAGGATCCTCTGCCCTTCGACCTGCTCTACTGGAACGCTGATTCGACCCGCATGGCGGCGGCCAACCACTCGTTCTACCTGCGCAACTGCTATCTCGAGAACAACCTCTCGCGCGGCATGATGGAACTTGCGGGCCACACGGTCTCGCTCGGCGATGTCACCATCCCGGTCTACAACCTCGCCTCGCGGGAAGATCATATCGCGCCGGCGCTGTCCGTCTTCCTCGGCTCGAAATATTTCGGCGGCAAGGTCGAGTACGTGATGGCGGGATCGGGGCATATCGCGGGCGTCGTCAATCCGCCCGCATCCAACAAATATCAGTACTGGACTGGCGGCCCTCCGAAAGGCGACTTCGACCAGTGGATAGAAAGCGCCACGGACCATCCCGGGTCCTGGTGGCCACACTGGCAAAGTTGGATAGAGGCCAAGGACAACACCCGCGTACCTGCCCGCAAACCCGGCAAGCATATGAAAACCTTGGGCGATGCTCCCGGCACCTATGTCAAGGTACGTGTGTAACGGACTGTAATGTCTGGTGAGTTGACGCCCCCGCAAAAGCGGGCGAAATGGTGTCGTCAACCATTAAGCAGCCGCAATTCGGCATTCGCTGCAAAAATACTTACAGGCTTGCTGATTTGACACAGGTCTCGTTTCCGGATCGGAGACAAGGGTCACCTTGACGCAGACATACCAGTCAGCGCCAAGGATACACCGACCGGACATCGAGGGGGAATTTGACTTTGAAATCAGCAGGATGGAGCCTCGCAAAGGGAGAACGCCGCGTCATCGTGGCAGCATTCTGCTCGATGCTTCTGGCCTCCTGCACATCAGCTGGCGATCCGACAATGTCGGTCGGAATGCCCGGCTACAATGCTTCCGCATCCGACATCCACGCCGCCTCCACGGGCAAGCCCCTGGCCGCCGATTCGTCGTCGCAGGTAGCGACGGAGCAGACGACGGTGATGAGCGAAAGCGACACGGCACTCCCCGAAAAGGTTGCCTACCTACCGATGGCCAAGCCTGGGGCCACTTTCCCGCTCACCATACCAGCCAGCGCGGAAACGATCGCGGGTCAGACGCCGCAGTCATTGCAGCAGCAGGTACAGACGGCGCAGCAGACCGACGCGGTCGCCCAGAAGATCGCCGCCGCCGATGCTGCCGCGACGGCGCCGAAGCCGGCCGCGGCACCGGTAATGAACAATCCGGTTTATGTGACCGCTGGCGAGGCGCCGCAAGCCGAGGCGCCGAAGAAAAAAGGCTTCCTGGCCTCGATGTTTGGCGCCACCCCCGCTTCGGCAACACCCGCTCCGCTGGTCAACACACGATCGGGCGAACAGCCTGCCGCGCAGGCCAAGCCTGCCCCGGCGGCAGCAAAGCCGATCATCACACTGGCCTCGGCCGATTCCACGGCAAAGCCGATACAGTTGGCTTCGACCGGGGACTATGCCGGTCACATTACGGGTAGCGATGCCCTGCCTGGCGTGCGCCAGACAGCCCTGTTCGAGATCAAACGCAAATCCGGCCTCGACGACGAAAGCGACGTCGACCTCAATGAGGACGAAGGCTCGGGCGGCAGCTATCAGGTTGCGTCTGCGGCCGGCATGGCGCGCCTGGCGCCCAACGGACTGCTGAAGCAGAATGAGAGCGTGGACGTCGCCTGCCTGAAGCCATCGCTGGTGCGCGTGCTGAAGACGATCGAAGGCCACTACGGCCGCAAGATGATGGTGACCTCGGGCTATCGCGACCCGGCCCGCAACCGCCGTGCCAACGGCGCCAAGAATTCGTTGCACATGTATTGCGCCGCCGCCGACATCCAGGTGCCCGGCGTCTCCAAATGGGAGCTTGCGAGCTACATCAGGACCATGCCCGGCCGCGGCGGCGTCGGCACCTACTGCCACACCGAATCGGTCCATGTCGATGTCGGCCCCGAGCGCGACTGGAACTGGCGCTGCCGCCGGCGCAGCGGCGGTGACGACGGCTAGCAGCGATTTGACGGACCGGAACCTCAGCAGGCCCGAGTCGTTCCCATGTCGTCACCCTTGGCTAAGCAGGAGCGAAGCTCCGTCGCGAAGACCCGAAATCCATGCCGTGACCCTGGCAAAGATCGCAACGGGAGCAGAATTCTGCACCACGGCAACGCGTTGAAGTCGCGGCATGATTCTCGGGTCTGCGCCGCTTCGCTACGCTCCTTGCTCCGCCCGTGGATGGCGAAGCGACTAATGTCACCGCTGATCGCCAAGCCCTGCCGACCCCTCGCGAAATCGCTGATTTGGCAGGCTGGAAAAAAGTTGTCCAAGGCGGCACCTAACGGGTTGCCGGTTACGCGCAACGCCAGTATAAGCCGCTTCGTCTGAGCGCGCCCATCGTCTAGCGGTTAGGACACCGCCCTTTCACGGCGGTAACAGGGGTTCGATTCCCCTTGGGCGTACCAGATCTTCCGGACCTCCAGTCCCTCTTCCGATTCTACGCAGCGAACGCCTGGCCGATGCAATTTGGCAGGGGCGCATCGCGTCGACAACATTGCGGGTTACGGCATCCGTTGCAGCCGATACCCCATGCCTTTCGCGCTAGTCTAGCGCCCGGCTCCTCTGTCTTGTCGATCAGACGGGCCAGTGATTAAATGGAATACGAAGGGAGCGCTCATATGGCAGTTCACCTTTCGGCGGATATACGCGCTCCCGTGGCAACGCCACCAAGATATCTCTTTGGTCGCTCGCGGACTTTCTGATGCTCGGCGGCGGCGCATTCCTGATCTTGCCGGCGCTGTACTTCGTGCCACTGAGATACGAAGGTCTCGTGGCGGCGACGATGCTTTTCCTGGCTTATCTGATCAACTATCCGCACTTCGCCCACTCATACCAACTCTTCTACCGCAATTTTGGGCGGAAGCTGCGCGGCGACGGCTACGACAGGAACCTCCAGATCCGCTACATCGTCGCCGGCATCATCGTTCCCCTACTCATGGGTGCATTTTTTGCCTACGGCTCGATAACGGCGAACGCCCGGCTGCTGGGCAACGCAACCAACGCGATGTTCTTTTTCGTGGGCTGGCACTATGTCAAGCAAGGCTACGGTATGTTGATGGTGGATGCCGTCCTGAAGCGCAGGTTCTTCACCGATCCGGACAAGAAAATCCTGCTGATCAACAGCTATGCCGTTTGGCTGTTCGCATGGCTTCAGACGAACACGGCGGTCAGCCAGGGAAAATACCTGGGGCTGGAATATTATACGTTTGCCACCCCTGCATGGCTCAACGCGATTGCGGTGGCGGCCGCGGCCGCTTCCACGGCCGCCACTGCCGTGATGCTGATCAATCGTTGGAGCAGGAATGGCGGCAGCCTGCCGTATAACGGCGTCATCGCCTACATCGCATCCCTATATCTCTGGATTCTGATCGTAAGGACAAATCCGCTCTGGCTGCTTGTGGTGCCGGCGCTCCATTCCTTGCAGTACCTGGCGGTGGTCTGGCGTTACCAGAGCAATGTCGAGCGTGACGGGCGCGATGCCGAGAAAGTTCCGCCATCCAGAATCCTGTCCGTCCTTGGTCCGGCTTACAGGGTGCGGCTTCTGGAGTTCATCAGTGCTGGCCTTCTCCTCGGCGGTCTGGGTTTCTGGCTGGTGCCGACCGTGCTGACGGCCCTTGTCCCCTATGACCGGGAAGTCCTGGGATCGTCGCTGTTCTTCTTCATCGTGTTGATCTTCATCAACGTGCACCATTACTTCCTCGACAATGTGATGTGGCGCCGCGGCAACCCCGAAGTGTCGAAATATCTGTTCCGTTAGAACTTTTTTTGCGCTCAAGCGGAAACGCTTGGCGTAATGCGGAAATGGAGCAGGGATGGATCCACTCCCGCCCGATCCACCAGTCCATCAGCTTCGGAATTTTGGAGGCCTCGCCTCGGAATCGAACCGAGGCTTCCGAGATTTGCAGTCTCTAGCGTAGCCGCTCCGCCACGAGGCCATACGTGCTCTGGTAACGGGCAGAAGTTTAAAGATCCTTGATGTCTTGGATAAAATTCGGCTACGCCCCACTGTGAAAAAGAGCCCGTCACGCCAGAAAGCGCGACCCATGACTCCTTTGCCAGACTTGAATTGCATGCTCGTCAACGAGGGGAACTCATACAGCCCGGCCGCAGGGCTCGAGGCCAGCAGATTCGCGGTCTGGCGGACTACGTGGCTAACCGCCGACCAGCGGCACGGCAACGGTCGTCGCGTAATTGATCGGGTAGGCGTTGAAATATGGGAAATCTATGACGAACGCATAGGCAGCGGTCAGGTGCGCCATGCGAAAGCCGCCGGTCGCCGGGTCGGTGGCGATCGTGACGTTCACATTCTTCAGACCCAGCGCAAGCAGTTTCTGCGTCGCGATCGCCTGGATGTCGGCCTGGGTCAGCGTGTTGTTAAGCTGCAGGGACCGTGCGGACGCCTCCAGCGTGTAGCGAACGCTGGAGGCCGTATTCATCGACCAGCCGAAGGCGAAGATTCCGAATAGCAGCATGATAAGGAACGGTGCGATCAGCGCGAATTCGAGCGCGGCTCCGCCCGATCGATTGTCCCTGAAGCCTCCCGTATTACCGAACACGGATCAGCTCCTGCTGGCCGATCGCGCTGGGGGCGGAAAACACGCCGAACGTAAAGGGCGGAGTCCACGTCGCCGATGCGTCGATCTGGACAAAGACCGACGGTGCCTTCGGCCCGCTGCACAAGGTCGAAGCGTCGACCACGGTCGTGCCGCATTTGTAGATCCGGCTCAGCGTGACCTGACCGTCGTCCGGCATCCTCTCCCAGTTCGCCATTGCCGCGGCCCGTGTCGCGCTGTCGTCGGCGGAGCCCGCCAAGACCATGTTCGCCGCCGTCTTCACGCCGGCGCGCATAGACAGCGAACTCGTGACGTATGACCAGCCGTCGGCGATGCCGAGCAGTACCAGGCAAAGGATGGGCAGGACCATCGCGAACTCAACCGCGGCTGCACCCGCGTCTTCGCGAATGGCTGGGATCAATCGATAGGCCACGCGCTTCATTCGACAATCGCGACCGACGCCGCCGCGGGGATGTCCTTCATTCCCAGGCTCGAGCAGTCCTGGTTGATCGTGGAATTGCCGGACCACTGGATAGTGTCGGCCACAATCTGCGTGCAGCCATTGTTGCCTGAGAAGTTGCCCAGGTAGTTCACTTGCTGCTTGGAGAAATAGATGGCGCCGGTCAGCAAGGATGTTGCCGTACCGTTGAAGGTACTCTGCGCCGCCGTGCCTGTCCTGTCACCGTAGAACAGCATGCCGGAATAGGTGCCCGACTGCGGCGCGCTGAGCGTCACGGTCGCGTTCCCGTTCATGCTGACGGTGCTGCTGCCCGCCATGAAGATGGTCACGCCGTCGCCCTGGATGACCGCGCCCGCGTTGATTTTCAAATTGCCCTGGACAACATAGACGCCGGGAGAAAGCGTGACATTGCCGTTGAGGCTCATGCCACTGCAATAGGTCCCGGGCTGGATCGTTTGGGTCGACTTGCCTCCGTTGACATTCTGGCATGGGTTGCTGGCGGCGGGCGCCGGCACGCTGGCGAAAGGATCGGGTACGGGCAAGGCCTGGGTGATCGGCGCCTTGCAGATCGTGGTCACCGGATTGTTCAGCACGACGCCGCCCGCCGAGATCAGGCAGTCGGCCGTGAGAGCCGCCGATCCCTGCACCTTGATGGCGTCGCTGGCGATCGAATTCGTCATGATGACGCAGCCGTTGAGCGTCATGCTGGTGCTGCCGGAGAAGAGCACCGACTGCGGTGCCGACGGATTGAGCGCCCGGAGGCAAGCCTTGGAGGCGTCGGTGATGAGCGCCACCGCCCTCGCCTTTTCTGGAACCTGGCTCTGAGTGAAGATCAAGGTGAACATCCGGTCGAGATTCTGGCCGAGGACCACCTCGACGGCCTTTTTGGCAATGTTCGGCCCTGACGTCGGCGGCGTATTGACGACGATGGTGCCGTTCCCGAGGCCGTTGTCGGTCGCCGACTGGGTCGCGGCCGCGACGATCGTCGGCGTGTCGGAACCCGCGATCTTCTCCAGCGCGCCGGCATAGGCCGCGGCATCCGCCGTGGCCTGCAATCTCAAGCTGTTGTAGTACCAATAGGAGGTTTCAACGCCAAAACCCGCCGCACCGACAACGATCGGCAGGGTAAGGGCAAAGATGGTGGCGACGTTCGCAGCTCTGCTGCGGCGCATACCGGCCGCCACGAGCCGAATCCGGGTGAAGCAGTTGAACAGCATGATCAATTAGAAAGCACGCATGTATGAATGAACGGCTAAAAAGTTCGATTCACTTTCTACGAGACAACCATTGGCCAGCAGCCATTGGCTCCAACAGCCGGCCTCGGTACGCGCACCTTCTCGGCATGCCATGGAGGGCAAATGACGCATTTCCGGCGTCGCCAAGCGTGCAGCCTGCTTGCGGGCAGGATTTACTTCAGGCGGTAAGGATCGGGACCTCTTCCACGGTCGCACCAGCCAATAACTCTCTTTGAACGGCAAGGAAGAACCTGCGCACTTCGTCACCGGCTGCCGTTCTGTCTCTGCCCGTCCCGACAATGAGATCGAGCAATTCCGCCGCCTTTGTCTTCCAGAACGAGGTGGCGGTCTCGCCATGCAGATTGCCGAGCTTGGCGGCAACTTCCCTGACCAAGAACAGCTGACGATCGATCGGGAACGCACGGACTTTTTCTGAGGACATCTTCCGACCCATGAAACTGACGCAACGAATCAACCATTGCCGAACAATCAATGGCTAACCGCGAAGGTGGAAACGGAAGCTTAACAGCGCCGGCCAATGCATCGCCGCAGGCGAATCGTCATGCACACTCAAGCTGAACGCAGGCGAATCGTCATGCACACTCAAGCTGAACTGGTTCCCCCCACTCGATGACGCCCTCAGGCCTGCAGCGCTCTCGCCTCGCCGCCGCGCTTGCGCGGCGCCATCATGTCGCCGGCCATCAGTCCGGCGACGCGGCAGAACGCCATGAACGCCCGGCAGGCGTCTTCGGTCTCGACCACATCGACCGTGGCACCGAAACAGGCATTGAAGGCTTTCTGATACACCGGTCCCTGCCGGCGCGCCGGCCAGTCCTGCAGAAAATCGAGCGCCTGCTCGACGCTGTAGATTTCCTCGACGGGCAAGCCGGGGCCTGGTGCGATGCGCACCGGCACCTCGAATTGCAATCTGTCCATCCGACACCTCCCGACCGGCATCGCCCAAGCAACGCCGCTCATCGTCAAAAGTTGCTTTGTGCGGTGTGCCATGGAAATGTGTCGTCACTGCGGAAAACTGTCTCCTTTGCTGCATCTGGCAAGGGAAGGTCTGCCGGCTTCGAGCGGCCGGCAGACCTTGCCGGCGGCGGCGATTACTGGTTGGCCGGGTCGGTCTCCGCGTCGAAGGCCGTGCGCCTGACCGGCGGGGCAAGCGAATATCCGGGCCGTAGGGGCCGCATCAGGCAGTTCGTCCTTGAACCTTTCGCCCTCAGGTGCCAAATCTGGTGACATCTCCGCGCCCGCGCTCCTGCGGCGCGCCACCTTCTATATGGGCAAAATGGTCACCTATCTCGACGCCGCCACGGCACCGCTCAGAAACACCGGCCAAATCCGCCTTTATGGCGAGGAAGGCTTTGCCGGCATGCGCAAGGCATGCGACCTCACCGCGCGCTGCCTGGACGAGCTGGTGCCGATGGTCGGTCCCGGCGTCACCACCGACACCATCGACCGTTTCGTCTTCGAGTTCGGCATGGACCACGGCGCACTGCCGGCCACGCTCAACTATCGCGGCTACACGAAATCGTCCTGCACCTCGATCAACCATGTCGTCTGTCACGGCATTCCCGACAACAAGCCGCTGAAGGATGGCGATATCGTCAACATCGATGTGACCTACATCCTCGACGGCTGGCACGGCGATTCCTCGCGCATGTATCCGGTCGGCACGATCAAGCGGGCAGCCGAACGCCTGCTCGAGGTCACCCACGAATGCCTGATGCGCGGCATCGCCGCCGTCAGGCCGGGCGCGCGCACCGGTGTCATCGGCGCCGCCATCCAGACCTACGCCGAAGCCGAGCGCTGCTCGGTGGTGCGCGATTTCTGCGGCCACGGCGTCGGCCAGCTTTTCCACGACGCCCCCAACATCCTGCACTACGGCAATGCCAATGAAGGCGTGGAAATGCGCCCCGGCATGATCTTCACCATCGAGCCGATGATCAATCTCGGCCGGCCGCATGTGAAGGTGCTGTCGGATGGCTGGACGGCGGTAACACGCGACCGCTCGCTGTCGGCGCAATACGAGCACACGATCGGCGTGACCGACACCGGCTGCGAGATTTTCACGCTGTCGCCCAAAAAGCTCGACCGCCCTGGCTTGCCGGTTTAGGAGGCCGTGGTGAGGTCTTGGATGGCGGCCTATTTCCAGTGTTTGCGTGGCCGCCAGTCTTCGTCCTCGTCCTGGTCTCGTAACCAGCGCATTATTTCGCGGCAACTGCGCGGACGGCCATCGCTGACCCTGCCATCGGTGCATGGATCGTAGCGTTCGCGCGGGTACGGGTAATAGTCGTGCCTTTCCCGATAACGCTCCCGGCGATCCAGCATGCGCAGGATCTCGCGGCAATTGTGCGGCCTCCGGTCGCTGTAACGGCCGTCCGTGCAAGGATCATCATATTGGATGAAATGGATCGGGTTCTGATCAGCGCGCCACCGGCCGGGTACGGCATCGATCACCGGGGCAGCCATTGCAGGACTGAAGCTCAGAAGCAGCCCGGCGGGCAGCAGGATACGAATGGGCCTGGGCATCTTGGTTGTCTCCGAATGGGGCGTCATCGATGATGACACCGAGAGCCTGCGCGACTGCCATTGCCGCAACATTGCGTAGAAGTCGGAGGCTTACTCATTCCTTGCCGCCGAAAAAACCTCGACCGCCCCTGCCCGCCGTCCTAGTATTTCGCGGGGATCAGCGATCATTGCTCAGCTGCGACTGGATATGGGCGGCACATGGCGACACAAGGCGACGACGACGAACGGAGCTTCTTCTCCGAGGTGCCGGTGCGGCCGGCGGCGAGAGCCAAGGCGGCAGTCGATGAAAAGCCGCATTATCTCGGCCATCGCGATCGTCTGCGCGAGCGCTTTGCCTCGGCCGGTCCGGATGCCTTGCCCGACTATGAACTTCTGGAACTCCTGCTCTTCCGCCTGATCCCGCGCGCCGACACCAAGCCGGCCGCCAAGGCGCTGCTGGCCCGCTTCGGCACCTTGGCCGAAGTGCTCGGCGCGCCCATCGGCCTGTTGCAGGAGGTCAAGGGCATCGGCCCGGCCGTGGCGCTCGAGCTGAAGGTCGTCGCGGCGACCGCGCAGCGCATGGCGCGCGGCGAGGTCCATGGCCGCGAAGTCCTGGCCTCATGGCAACAGCTTCTCGACTATTGCCGCTCGGCCATGGCGTTCGAAGCGCGCGAGCAGTTCCGCATCCTGTTCCTCGACAAGAAGAACGCGCTGATCGCCGACGAAGTGCAGCAGACCGGAACGGTCGACCACACGCCGGTCTATCCCAGGGAAGTGGTCAAGCGCGCGCTCGAACTGTCGGCCACCGCGATCATCCTGGTGCATAACCACCCCTCGGGCGACCCAACACCGTCGCGCGCCGATATCGAGATGACGAAGGAGATCATCGAAGCGGCCAAGCGGCTGGCCATTTCCGTGCACGACCACATCATCATCGGGCGGAAAGGATACGCCAGCATGAAAGGCCTGCTGCTGATCTAGGTCCAAAATCCCGCGAGGCAGCACCGCCACTGCGCTGGCGATTATCCTGGCCGGAATTTGAAATCATTCAATCGTGGAAAGAATGATGCTGATACCACGCAGTTCGCGGATCAATCTTCCAGGTGACGACAGCCCAAACGACCGCCACTTTTCGAAATCAAGGCGGATCGGTCTTGCAGTTGCCGGCAATCTGGCTGACCGCCTCACCGAAGCCGGCCAGGTCGAAATCGGCCTGACCGCGCCCGGACAGCAGCCCGAAGCGCCACGACAGCAGCAGGCGGTTTGCCGGAACGAGGCGCTTGATGCCATCGGCCCCGTCGCGCATCAGCAGCCTGCCGCGCGTGCCGACGGACCAGCTCTCATCGAATTTGCTGTCGCCGTCGATGGTGACCGACATGGTGATTTTCCGGCTGGCGGAGACGGCGTCGTTCAATTGCAGCCATTCGGTCCAGACCGGCTCGCCGTCTGCCCGGCAGGCAATGGTCAGCACCGGGCTGTAGCTCAACGCGCCGCCCCCGGTGATTAGCTTGTTGGTGGCATAGACCGATGCGGTGACGAGGCCGTCATTGCCGGTGTCGAAACGCCAATTGTCCGTGCCGGCCCCGGCAGCGCCGCAGGCCAAGGCCAGGAAAAACACCGTGGCGGCAGCGCGCCTCATTTCCACCCCCAGCGACATCACCAATTACCTCTGGTCTTCCAACCAATCAGATAATGATCAAGGCTTCGTATCGCCACTGGCGCCCATCACGAGCCAATTCGATGTTGCAGTTTCGCAACGAAAAAGGCCGCCCGAAGGCGGCCTTTCGGAATTCGTCGGAACGTGCGCTCTACTCGGCGTCCTTGGCCGCTTTTTTCTTCGGTGCGGCCTTCTTCTTCGGCTCTTCCGCGTCGTCGGCTTTCTTGTCGTCAGCCTTCTTCGCGGCGGCCTTCTTCGCCGGCTTCGCCTTGGTCGCGGTTTCGGCCTCCTCGTCGTCGGCCATCAGCTCTTCCTTGCTGACCTTGACGTCGGTGACCGAGATCTGTTCGAGCAGGTGGTCGACAACCTTCTCCTCGAACATCGGCGCCCTGAGCGCGTTCAGCGCCTCGGGGTTGCTGCGGTAGAACTCGAAGGCTTCCTGCTGCTGGTTGGCCGGGAAGCGGCGAACCTGCTCGAACAGGCCGCGCTGGAGTTCCTCGTCCGACACGGTGACACCGGCCTTCTCGCCGATCTCGGCCAGCACCAGGCCAAGGCGCACGCGGCGCTCGGCAAGGCGCATGTATTCGGCGCGTGCCTCTTCCTCGGTCGTCTCTTCGTCGGCGAAGGTGCGACCGGCGGCTTCCAGGTCGCGGTTGACCTGTGCCCAGATGTTGTTGAATTCCGCCTCGACGAGCTTCGACGGCGCTTCGAACGAATAGGCTGCATCGAGTTGATCCAGCAGCTGGCGCTTCACCTTCTGGCGCGTCATCGAGCCGAACTGGTTCTCGATCTGGCCGCGCACGATGTCACGCAGGCGCTCGAGCGACTCCAGGCCAAGGTTCTTGGCGGTCTCGTCGTTGATTTCCAGTTCGCCGGGCTTCGACACTTCCTTGACAGTGACGTCGAAGGTCGCTTCCTTGCCAGCCAGATGCGCTGCCTGGTAGTTGTCCGGGAAGGTCACGGTGACCTGCTTCTCGTCGCCGGCCTTGGTGCCGATCAGCTGTTCCTCGAAGCCCGGAATGAACTCCTTGGAGCCCAGCACCAGCGGCTGATCATTGCCGGCGCCGCCTGCGAAAGCCTCACCGGCGATCTTGCCGACATAGTCGATCGAGACGCGGTCACCTTCGGCGGCCTTGCCGGTCTTCGGCTCGTAGCTGCGCGCCGATTCAGCGACGCGCTTGACCTGGTCGTCGATCTCCGAATCCGGAACGTCGAACACCTGGCGCGTTACCTTGATGTCGGAGAAATCCTTGATCTCGATCGCCGGAATGACCTCATAGTTGAGGCGGAATTCGAAGTCGGCGCCGCCGGCCAGGATCTTCTCGGCTTCCTTCTCGTCCTCGGTCATGATGACCTCGGGCTGCATGGCGGCCTTTTCGCCGCGCCCGGTGATGATCGAACGGGTCGAGTCGTTGAGGATCTCGTTGACCACCTCGGCCATGAACGACTTGCCATAAACCTTGCGCAGGTGCTGCACCGGCACCTTGCCCGGACGGAAGCCGTTGATGCGAACCTTGTCGCGGGCGTCCGACAGCCGCGCCATCAGCTTGGCTTCCATATCACCGGCCGGCACGGTGATCTTGATCTCGCGCTTGAGACCGGAATTGAGTGTTTCGGTGACCTGCATCGTAAAACCTTTGTTTTCACCAATGAGGCTGCCAAACGGCTCCCTGCCGTTCACAGCCTGCCGGTAATTCTTGCCGGGAATGGCTTTTGGTACGGAACCTGGCGATTTGACCGGAAATACGGCTCAAACTCTCCCAAACTGCGTTCCAAAATGTGAATAAGTTCTTGTTTTTCCTACTTCTTATCACATCTTGTAGAAGCGGATCGTCGCGTCCCGTCACATTTGACACGCCTTTTGTCACAGGCGAGCCTAATTTTCAACAGTCTTCGCGTTTAGGCGAATAACCAACATTTCGGCCCTGACCCGATATCTTGTCTCCGACATTGACAGAATGATGGCTACATGGGATTGCCGGGTCATGCGGATGTGGCGGAACTGGTAGACGCCCTGGATTTAGGTTCCAGTGCCGAAAGGCGTGGGGGTTCGAGTCCCTTCATCCGCACCAACCCCACGTGACCGTTTGGCTCCGCCTCATCCCGGATCTGTTGCCATCGTTCCGCGGCCGAAACCCTGTGAAAAGTCCTACCGATCGATCGCTTGAGAGATTGCCGATAATGAGGTCAACTCATTGTCGGGAATGGCGGAACAATGATGATGCTTGAATACTGGAACAAGGCCCACATCTGTGGGCTGCTCTCGGTGCGCTTCGGGCTCACGAGTTACCTGGAGATCAACACGAGCACTACTGGCTTCAGGTATATAGAAGCGGCACAATTGGGTTTTCAGCCCTGCATGCGCCTAGTGTATCGGGCAACTGAGCCGCCAGTCGATGGCCTCCCCGTAGATTTCACCTCCACAGACGAGGATATTGCGGCATGTCTCAATGACGTGCGCCTAAAGGGGCAGACATTCGACATTGTGTTCGTTGATCCGCACCACACATACGAATGCTCGGCGCGCGATATCCGGGAAGCCTTCCGCATGGTCTCGCCCGGGGGTGCCGTGGTGGTGCATGACTGCCTGCCCCCAAACCGGACCGCAGCCAATCCCTCCTTTTTCCGCGGTGAGTGGTGCGGCGTGACCTACAAGGCATTTATTGATTTCGTTCTGGGCAATCCGGATCTCGACTATTTCACTGTGGATGCCGACTACGGCTGCGGCGTTATCCTGAAACCCAAGGGGGCCGTCGCCAAGGTAAAGAACTGGCTGCGCGCACGGCGCGTTCGCGCGTTGAGAGACGAATGGCGAGCGATCGGGAATGATTTCGACGCGGCATTCGACAGATTCGTGACCGACAAAATCAGACTCCTCCGCATTGTCGACTTTCGACTGCTTCGCCGAAAGCTTCTCTGAAATCACATTATGGGCGCGATGGACATCAATAAAGCGGCTCCTCGAACAGCGTCTTGTCGCCGTCGACCAGTGCCTTGATCTGCGCGGTGCCGTCGCTGGCGAGCGCAAGCCTTATCCCGAACGGGCGCACCCGCATGTCGCTCTGGATCGCCATCCCCTCGCCTTCCGGCAGGTAGAACCGCTCGATGCCGTAGTCCGGCGCGATGGTCATGCCCTCGCTGCGCAGATCCCAGCCTTCGGCGACATGGCCTGCAATATCAGCCTCGTCGGCAGCGGCTAGCGCCGGCGCCTTGCCGAGCCAGGCGGTGGTCGGCGTCCAATAGCCGTCAGCACCCTTTTTCAGGCGGACCACGATCGACGTATCGTCGCTGGAGAATTTGCCGGCGGGAATGTTGGCGATCATTTTCACCGGAATGCGCGAAATCGCGTAGCCGAGGATGATGTAGTCGCCGCGCAAGAGATCGCGCGGATCGACGGGTTCGATCTTCAGCAGCACTTCCTTGCCGTTGCGCAGGATCGCCGCCCGGCCGGCGATGATCCAGCTCAGGAACCCGATCTGGACGAGCGCCAGCACCAGCGCCGAGATAACAAGCCTCTTTCCGGTCATCATGCGGTGGCTCCCCCCGTTGCCGGACCCTTCATGCGTTTTTCGACGCGGATGATGATGATCGCCAGGATGCCGAGCAGCACCGCGGCGGCAAGGAAGAAGCCGGCCGTGTCGAGCATCGACTGCAAGGTCACGACATAGATCATGGCGAGTTCGAAGGCGAAGCCGAGATAGGCAAGCCAGCGCAGGCCACGGCTCTCCCGTCCCGCCAGCACGATTGCCGCGACGATGCCCGCCAGTGCGACGACCGAAGCGATGGCGAAACCGCTGTTGTAGGTACTTTCGTCGGCCAGTTCGAACTGGATGATGGCCAGGCCGGCGAGGAAGCCAAGCAACGCGTGCAGCGGCAAGCGGCCGCCAAGCCGCACGATCCTGTCGACCGGTTCCGGTGCAAAGACGGCAACAGCGAAAAGCACCACAGAGACAATGACCAGCGGGATCGCCACTGGCAGGGTCGCACGGTCCATCGCCAGCAATACGAGATAGAAGAGCAGCGACAGGATGATCAGGTGCCGCGCCGGCTGGCTGCGGGTCCAGAACGAGACGGCAAACAGCACGATGGCCATGACGACGAAGGCATGCGGAAACTCACTGCGGCTGTAATAGTCGAACCCCTTCAGGAATAGCCAGGCGTCGGCGATGCCGACCGAAGCGACGGTCAGCGGGTTCGACCGCAGCGCGACCGCCGCCAGCGCCGTTCCGGCGCCCCAGGTGACCAGCGCGGAAGCCTCGTCGCCGGACAGATGGTACATCTGGCCGATCAGCGCGATCGAACCGCCAAAGGCAGCCGCCGCCACGATCCACAGGGCTTCGGCGATCGCCGCGTGGTCGCGCGTCTTCAGCACCGCGCCGCCGACATAGCCGCCAAGGATGATGGCAAAAAGCGCGGCCACCCGCGCCAGCCGCGGGATCGTTTCCCAATTGGCGGCGACGAAGATAAGGACGGCCGCTCCAAAGAGCAGGGCTGCCATCATCGCCAGTATCGAGCCGAAGCTGAGCGACTGGCGTGCGTTGATGTCGACGTCGCGCCTGAGCACATCAGCCGTCGAGGCGTCGATCAGTCCGGCCTGCCGCCATCGCTCGATGTCGGCCCTGACCAGTGTCGAATACCCCGCCATGTCCTCACTCCCCACCCGGTCGTCGTTTTAGCCGACGCAGCCAAATCCTTGACGCCACGGCACTTTCTGATTCCAGCTTCTTTGTGTCAGGTCCGTGAAGCCGCGTTAATGTTGCATTGCACAATTTGCATTGCTGCCATGCAGTCATAGCGCTTTTAAATCGATGTGGGCCCCCTATTTATGGTTCGTACACAAACGGAATGATCCGCGAAAAAGACGAAACGAGAACTACCATGAACCTGATCCGCAACTACCGCAACTGGCGCCGCTACAGGGACACCGTGTCCGAGCTGAGCCGCCTGAGCAACCGCGAACTGACCGACCTCGGCATCAGCCGCAGCGACATTCCTTACGTCGCTCGCAAGGCGGTCTAATTCTTCGGACCGCGAATGGTCCGAACAAGTTTCTGAAAAGAGAACGACAATGAACCTGATCCGCAACTCTCGTAACTGGCGCGTATATCGCGAGACGGTTACCGAGCTGGGTCGCCTTTCGAACCGCCAGCTGCATGATCTCGGTATCGTCCGTGACGAAATCAAGATCGTCGCCCGCAAGGCGATCTAACCAAGGAATTTCGCTGGGGTCGACCTCCTCCCCGACCCAAGCGAAGACGGTCAGCCCTTATCCTCCTCCCAAGGGTTGACCACCAAAACGGCGCCCGCCGCACCTCCTCCCGCGGCGGGCGTTGTTTCCCAGGCAAAACGAGTTTTGCCCAGAGGCTTTGCCCCTCTTTAAAGTGGCGAAAAGAATTTCGTCAAAGCCGACCTCCTCCCCGGCGATGACGAATAGGCCCAACCTTCACCTCCTCCCGAGGGTTGGCCACCCAAACGGCGCCCGCCGCACCTCCTCCCGCGGCGGGCGTTGTTTCCCGGGGCAAAACGAATTTTGCTCCAGAGGCTTCGCCCTCGCTAAAAATGCGAAAAGAATTTCGTCTGAGCCGACCTCCTCCCCGGCTACGACGAATACGGTCGGCCTTCACCTCTTCCCGAGGGTCTACCCCAAAAACGACACCCGCCGGACCTCCTCCCCCGGCGGGTGTTGTTGTTTTCAGGGGCAGGCTTTCCCGACCAGGCGTTTCGCGCGCGCGACAATTGCAATCGCCGCGGCAAGCGATTATTCCGGCGCCATGAGCAAAAATCCAATCCATATCATCGGCGGCGGCCTCGCCGGTTCCGAAGCGGCATGGCAGGCGGCTGAGGCCGGCGTCCCCGTCGTCCTGCATGAAATGCGCCCGGTTCGCGGCACCGACGCCCACAAGACCGATGGCCTGGCCGAACTCGTCTGTTCGAACTCCTTCCGCTCCGACGACGCCGAAAACAACGCCGTTGGCCTTTTGCATGCCGAAATGCGGCTCGCGGGCTCACTGATCATGAGCGCCGGCGACGCCAACCAGGTGCCGGCCGGCGGCGCGCTGGCAGTCGACCGCGACGGTTTTTCCGACGCGGTGACGAAAAAACTCGAAGCACACCCGCTAATCACCATCGAGCGCGAGGAAGTTCCCGGCCTGCCGCCGGCGGAGTGGGACCAGGCGATCATCGCCACCGGGCCGCTGACCGCACCATCGCTTGCCCAATCGATCGCCGAGGCGACCGGCGCCGATGCGCTGGCCTTCTTCGACGCCATCGCGCCGATCGTCCATTTCGATACGATCGACATGGACACCTGCTGGTTCCAGTCGCGCTATGACAAGGTCGGACCGGGTGGCACCGGCAAGGACTATATCAACTGTCCGATGGACAAGGATCAGTACCTCGCCTTCGTGCAGGCGCTGGTCGACGGCCAGAAGACCGAATTCAAGCAGTGGGAAGGCACGCCCTATTTCGACGGTTGCCTGCCGATCGAGATCATGGCCGAACGCGGCGTGGAGACGCTGCGCTACGGACCGATGAAGCCGATGGGCCTGACCAACGCGCACAACCCGACGGTGAAGGCCTATGCGGTCGTCCAGCTGCGCCAGGACAACGCGCTGGGCACGCTCTACAACATGGTCGGTTTCCAGACCAAATTGAAGCACGCCGAGCAGGTGCGCGTGTTCCGCACCATTCCGGGCCTGGAAAACGCCGACTTCGCCCGCCTGGGCGGCCTGCACCGCAACACCTACATGAATTCTCCGATCTTGCTCGACGGCTCGCTGCAGCTGAAATCGCGTCCCGGCCTGCGCTTTGCCGGCCAGATCACCGGCTGCGAAGGTTATGTCGAGAGCGCCGCGATCGGCCTGCTCGCCGGACGCTTCGCCGCCGCCGAGCGACTTGGCCATGCGCCATCGCTGCCGCCGCTCACCACCGCCTTCGGTGCGCTGCTCAACCACATCACCGGCGGCCATATCGTCTCCGACGACGAGCCCGGCAAACGCTCGTTCCAGCCGATGAATGTCAATTTTGGCCTGTTCCCGCCGGTGGAAGCGGTGAAGATCGAAGGCAAGCGTCTGCGCGGCAAAGATAAGACGGTTGCCAAGCGCCATGCCATCACATCGCGCGCGCGGGGCGATTGCCGGCAATGGCTGGGTTTGCCGGCACAAACGGCCGAAGCAGCAGAATAATTTATGGCTGACAGGCTGCCCCAAGTCTTGCCGCCGGTTTTGCCGACAAGCGATGAAGCTTTCACCGGCGACTATGAGGTTATCTGGAGCATCTACATCAGATGCAACAACCTGCAAAAGCTACGGTTCACATACCGGCGCTCGAGGCGCTGATCGGCCAACCCCATGGCGGCGAAGGTTGGTTGTACGAAAATGCGCGCGGCGCTCCGCGCCTTCCAGCGCGAAGAGGAAGAGCATGCAAAGCTGATGGCATCGATCCGGGCACTGGTGAGGGCGTCGATGGGGGATACGAGGCCTGCCGTTCCGCTCGACGAAGCAATCGACCGGGTAAAGAGCCGGATTTCGCAGCTGGCACAAGACAATGATCCAGCATCTCGTCGTCGTTCTTAGCGAAAAACCACACTGGCTCTACTTCATGGCGGAGGCTCCAATGGGCATCAGGTGACGGGAGATCGCTTTCCAACTTGAACCGGATATCGCGCAGGCGGCAGCGAGAGCGTGGTCATGGCTTTTGCCAGAGCCGGACCCCGCTTGTCTGCTCAATGGTGGGAGGCATGTTTGTCGAGCGACCGAACAACGCGGTTCATTGCCTGGACACGGGAAGGGGCTTGGCCGAGCAGGTAGCTCACAGCAGGACGGACTTTGAGGAGATGATCAGGACTGCTCCTGATCTGGTTAATGAGTGGTTCCTTCCGCCGCTTGTCGAACGCCTCCACGCCGCAGGCAAGAAGCCGAAGGTGGGAGAATGCTACGGCTTCACCATCTTGCCCGCCTTTGCCGAGGGCAAATTCGATGTCGAAAACATGTTTGTGGTCCCCGTGAGTGAGCAGTTCGTAGGGATGGCCGATATTCATCGCCG
Organism: Mesorhizobium sp. B2-3-13; assembly: GCF_006442195.1. Taxonomy (NCBI): domain Bacteria; kingdom Pseudomonadati; phylum Pseudomonadota; class Alphaproteobacteria; order Hyphomicrobiales; family Phyllobacteriaceae; genus Mesorhizobium; species Mesorhizobium sp. B2-3-13. Next base: position 45,985 of record NZ_VFVQ01000019.1, on the reverse strand, counting down.
GCTGAGCGAATTGTCCGACGGCTCAAGGGTACGGCTCAAGGGTACGGCTCAAGGTGATCGATTAGGCGCGTAACGCTACTCGGCAGGGTCGGCACCTACCCTCGGCAATCCCGGCTTCCCCCTTCGCTGGGATTCCGCCTGACATAGGCGGCCTTCAGGCTTTCCGAAGTTTCACGGGAGCCGTCATGGCTCCAGCCGGGCGGCTTGATCAGGTAGTTCAGGCGATCGCTGAGTGTAAGCCCCGGTGCAAACGCATCCCTGAACATGCCGATCCACTCGTGGAACGCCACTTTCAGCGGATTGAAGGTGCCGAGATTCCTGACGATGCCGTAGGGCGGCCGGTCCTCCTCCAGCTCTTCGACGAAGGTGCCGAACATGCGGTCCCAGATGATCAGCGTGCCGGCATAGTTGGCGTCGAGATAGCGCGGATTGGTGGCGTGATGGACGCGGTGGTGCGAGGGCGTGTTGAAGACGAATTCAAACCAGCCCCACATCTTGTCGATCGTCTCGGTGTGGATCCAGAACTGCCAGACCAGGTTGAAGCCGAAGGTGAAGGCAATCACCGCCGGGTGAAAGCCGAGCAGCACCAGCGGCGCCTGCAGCACGAACATGAAGGTGAACAGCCCGGTCCAACTCTGCCTGAGCGCCGTCGACAAATTGTAGTGCTGGCTGGAATGGTGATTGACGTGCTCCGCCCACACCCAGCGCACCCGGTGCGCAATACGGTGATAGACGTAGTAGCGCAGGTCATCGAGCAGGAAGGAGGCCAAGAATACCCAGACCGATAGGCCGAGATTGAAGATACGGAACTGCCAGAGCCAGAGCAGCGCCCAGTAGGAGACGACGCCAAGCAGCAGCCCGGCAACGACATTGCCGGTGCCCATCATCAGGCTGGTCAACGTGTCGCGCGTCTCGAACGAGCCCTTCGCGCGACCTGTGCGCACCAGCCATAGCTCGATCAGGATCGCGGCGACGAAAAACGGAATAGCCAGTTGGGTGACCTGCGGAAAATCGTAGCTGTCGATCACGCGGCCTCCCTGGCGGAACTCGTGTCTCGCGGATCGAGGGCGTTCAGCAAGGCCCGCGCGTCGGCGGTATTGGCGAAGCGGAAGCGGCCGCCCTTCCAGGTGAAGTCCGTCAGCCGCATCAGAATTGTGTTCGTCTCGTCAGGTTCGGACACCGCGGCGTCCGCAGCAGTGACGATACGCGTCAAGAAACAGTCGCCGATGCCATGAACGATACCGATGCGCCCTCGCCCCATATCCAGAAACGCCGTCTTGGCATCTGTCGTTAGGCAGACTGTGACGGCCATCTCGTCCGGAAAATCTTCCGCGAAACGGCCCAACACCTGGTCCGCGCCAGCCAGCGTTGCTTCCTTGCTGCCGCCGGTGAAATGCACGGCGGCAACCGACAGCGCAATGCCTAGCACGACGATCGCGACCAGCACGGCAAGCTCATGGATTTCCTCCTGGCCAGCCTGTCGTCTTCGGCAACAGTTCTCGGCAGGCCGACTCCTTAACACGATTTACGTCAAAGTTTCGGCCAGCCCTTGCCTGCACGACGCAGCAGCAACCAATGCCGGCGCAATGCCGACAGCCGTGCCACGCCGCCGAGCGGTGCGTGGCGCGGGCCTTCCATCTTGTCGAGATAGGCGCGTGACAGCGCCAGCGGCAGGAATGCCGGACGCAATGACCCCGGCAGCGCGGCGGCACCCCGCTCGAAGGCCGAAAGATGTTCGCGCGCCAGCGCGATCATCGCGGCCACCGCACGCTGGGCGCCAGACCCGCCGTCACCGGCAACAAATTCTTCCGGCGACGAGCCCGCCGCCGCCAGGATGTCAGCCGGGATAAAACACTGCCCGCGCCTGCGGTGCAGCGGCAGCAGAAGCAACAGCCCCGTCATTGTCTGGGCGCAGCCCGCCCTGCCCGCCAGTTCGGCAAATCCTGGCGCCTCGGCGGAATCGAGCACCATCGCCGCGAGTTGAATGAGCGCGGCCGCCGTCTCGCCGCAATAGCCCTCCAGATCGGTGCGCGATGGCATCGGGTCATCATAGAGATCGAAGATACGTGCCTCGAGCATGTTCTCGAAGGCCAGTTTCTGCAGCTTGAATGCTGCAATGGTGGCGTTCAAGGCTTCGGCAACCGGATGACCAGCGCCCGCCTCGCCGCCGGCGTCAATGACATCGCGCCACCACTGCAGCCGCACCTCGCCGGGCAACGCCTCATGGATGCGGTCACGGATGCCGGCGATCTCGGCATTGAAAGCGTAAAGCGAAAACAGCGCGTCGCGCTTGTCGGCAGGCGCGTAGAGGCCGGTGAGATACCGGTCATGGTCGGCGGCGCGCACCGCCTCCATGACGATTTTGGCATTCTGCGACATATCAGTCGACGGCGATGAGCGCGGCAGCCACGGCGCGGTTTTCCGCCAGAAGGACGTTGTAGGTCCGCACTGCTGCCCCGGTCGACATCGGGTCGAAGGCTATGCCTGCATCCTTCAATGCCCCCCGCAGTGCCGCCGGCAACGGCCGCAGATCCCTGCCCATGCCCACCAGCAGGATCTCGACCTTGCCGGCCTCGGCCAGAAGCCGGTCGAAATCCGCAACCGTCAGCGCCAGGGGGTTTGCCGGCTCCCAGCCGTGGATGCCGGACGGCAGGCACATGAGCGAGCCGCGATGCGACATGTCGGCAAAGCGGAAGCCGCCATTCCCATAAGCCTCGATTGGGGCGCGGCCAGGGAAATGCGCCTCGCGGATGACGATGCCTTTGCCGGTCACCACTCTGTCACCCCTTCGGGCCCGCGCGTCAGGTCGCGACCGCCTTGCCACCGTTGACCGGCTTTTCCTCATCGGCTGAAGCCTGCGGCCGCAGCTTGAACAGGATCAGCAGCGGCGCCGCGATGAAGATCGACGAATACGTGCCGAACACGACGCCGAACAGCATCGCAAGCGTGAAGGAGCGGATCACTTCGCCGCCGAACAGCACCAGCGCCAGCAGCGCCAAGCTGGTCGTCACGGACGTCAGCGTCGTTCTCGACAACGTCTCGTTGATGGCGTTGTTCAACAGTTGCGGCAACGGCATTCGCTTGTATTTTCGCAGATCCTCGCGGACGCGGTCATAGACGACGATCGTGTCGTTCAGCGAATACCCGATGATGGTCAGGATCGCCGCAAGGGACGACTGGTTGAATTCGAGCCCGCTGATGACGAAGAACCCGAGCGTCATGACCACATCGTGCACCGTCGCGACAATGGCGCCGACCGCGAACTGCCATTCGAACCGGAACCAGACATAGACCAGGATGCCGACCAGCGCGACGATCATGGCTATCGTTCCTTGCTTGGCCAGTTCGCCCGAAACCGTCGGGCCAACCACTTCGACGCGGCGGAAATTATACTGGTCCTGCAACTCGCCGCGCACCTTGTCGATCACGGTCTGCTCGGCATTTTCACCCGCGTCTTGCGTGCCGACGCGGATCAACACGTCGTTGGGTGCACCGAACTGCTGCACCTGCACTTCGCCGATGTTCAGTTCCGTCAATCTGCCGCGGATGTCGGCGAGATCGGCAGTGCCCGACTTGGATTGTACCTCGATCAGCGAGCCGCCCTTGAAATCGATGCCGTAATTGATGCCGACACTCATGAACAGCACCACGGACAGTATCGACAATGTGCTCGACAGCCCGAACGTCCACCGGCGGATACCCATGAACGGAATTTTCGTGCCCGGTGGAACGAAGGTCACCGGTGCTTTCGGCAATTCCTTCGGACGGGCACGCCGCAGCCAGATCGAGACCAGCAGGCGGGTGAAGGTGAAAGCGGTGAAGACCGTGGTCAGGATGCCGATGGCATAGGTGATGGCAAAGCCCTTCACCGGTCCGGTTCCGAGATAGAACAGCACCACGGTCGCAATCAGCGACGTGACGTTGGAATCGACGATGGTCGCCAGCGCCTTCGAGAAGCCGGTGTCGATCGCCTGGATTACCGAGCGACCGGCGCGTCGCTCCTCGCGGATACGCTCGTAGATCAGCACGTTGGAATCGACCGCCATACCGATGGTCAGCACGATACCGGCAATACCCGGCAAGGTCAGTGTCGCGCCAAGCAGCGACAGCAGCCCGACGATCATCGCCACGTGCACCGCCAGGGCGATGTTGGCGAGGAAGCCGAGGAAACCGTAGGCGACGAACATGAACGCCACGACGAGGATCGAACCGATGATGCCGGCGACCTTGCCTGCATGGATCGAATCCTGGCCAAGGCCCGGACCCACGGTGCGTTCCTCGATGACGGTCAGCGTCGCCGGCAGCGCACCGGCGCGCAAAAGCACGGCCAGATCATTGGCGCTCTGGGCGGTGAAATTGCCGGAGATCTGACCCGTGCCGCCGAGGATCGGCTCGCGGATCTGGGGCGCCGAGATCACCTGGTTGTCGAGGATGATGGCAAACAGCTTGCCGACGTTCTGCGCGGTGGCCTGGCCGAAGCGTGCGGCGCCCTTCGAATCGAAGCGGAACGAAACCACCGGCTCGTTGTTCTGCGAATTGTATGTCGCCTGTGCGTCGACGAGGTTTTCACCCGATACGATGACGCGGTTCTCGATCAGGTAGGGAACCGGCGGATCGTCCTGCGAATAGAGCACCGAAGAGCCGGCGGGCGGGCGCCCCTTGAGCGCGTCCTGCACCGGCATCGACTGGTCGACCATCTGGAAGGTCAGCTTCGCGGTCTGGCCGAGGATTTCCTTCAGCCGCTGCGGATCCTGCAAGCCAGGCACCTGGACGAGGATGCGGTCGTCGCCTTGCCGCTGCACGATAGGCTCGGTCGTGCCGAGTTCGTTGACGCGGCGCTCGACCACTTCGATCGACTGCGCCAATGCGGTCGAAGTGCGGTATTTAATGCCGGCATCGGTGACGGTGAACTTGAGCAGGCCCGGCTCGGAATCGTCGAGCGACATTTCCTGGATGGAACCGCCGGTGAACAGGCCGGCAGCCACAGGATCGGTCAGGGTCTTCAACGCTTTCTTGGCGGCTTCGAGCTGAGCAGGATCGGTGATGCGGACCTGCAAGGTGCGTCCCGTGCCGCCCAAGCCGGTATAGCCGATCTTGGCATCGCGTAGCAGTGTACGGATTTCATCGCGCGTCGTCTCGAGCCGATCCTTGATCAGATCGTTCTGATTCATCTCCAGCAGGATGTGCGAACCGCCCTGCAGATCGAGGCCGAGTGTCATCTGCCGCTTCGGCACCCAGCTGGGGAGTTGGGCCAGCGTGCTGGCGGGGAACAGATTGGGCGCGGCGAGGATCACTGTGGCGGCCACGGCCAGCCAGATCAGGATCATCTTGAAGCGCGAAAAATAAAGCATATGGCGTCGTCCGTCAGAGCGTGTCCGCGGATCGCTCCGCCTGGAATTTGGTTATTTCTTGGCGTTCTGGTTAGCGACCGGTTCGCCCTTGACGCGCACGTCGGCGATCGTCGAGCGCAGTGCCGTCACCTTGGTGCCGCCGCCAAGATCGATCTCGAGCTCGTTGTCGTCGATCACCTTCGTCACCTTGCCGACGAAACCGCCGCCGGTGACGACGGTGTCGCCGCGACGAACCGCCGCCAGCATCTCGCCGCGCTTCTTCAGCTGCGTGCGCTGCGGGCGGATGATCAGAAAATACATGATCACGAAAATCAGGACAAACGGCAAAATGCTGATGAACATATCGGGAGAGGCGCCGCCGATGCCTTGGGCGTATGCCGGTGTCACGAACATCGAGGTACTCCTGAATTTTGAAAAGCAGCCGCCAAACAGTTAAGCGAGATTTGGCGGCCCCGCGAAATTTGGCCGGAATATAGTCGGTAAAGTTGCCAATGCAACTGCGCGGCCGGGCAAATCCGCTGCTTTTCCGGCCTGTTTAGCCGTGTTAGAGCAGGATCACGAAAACCGACACCCGGTTTTCGGAAAAGATCACGTTCGAACAAATGGTTGCAACCGGTTTCGAAACCGCCGGAATCGAACCGGGTCCGCCTGCCATCGCAAGAACCAAAGCAAAAGACCTGATATGACCGATACCAGCATCGACGCCCTGAACCAGAAACTGGACCGCCTGATCGAGGCCGTCAGCCGCCTCGCTCCGCCGCCCGTGCCTGAAACCGACCTCAACGTAGCCGATTGCTTCGTCTGGCAGGCCGATCCCGGTTATCTGGAGCCGGTGGGCAAGGTAAACCGCGTCGACATTGGCCTGATCCGCGGCGTCGACCGCGTCCGCGACATCCTCGTCGACAATACCGAGCGCTTCGCCGCAGGCTTCGCTGCCAACAACGTCCTGTTGTGGGGCGCGCGCGGCATGGGCAAATCGTCGCTGGTCAAGGCCGTGCATGCGCAAATCAATGCCAAGACCCACTCCGGCCTGCCGCTGAAGCTGATCGAAATCCACCGCGAGGATATCGATACGCTGCCCAAGCTGATGAGCCTGCTGAAGACGGCTCCCTTCCGTGTCATCCTGTTTTGCGACGACCTCTCCTTCGATCATGACGACACGTCCTACAAGTCGCTGAAGGCAGCGCTCGAAGGCGGCGTCGAGGGCCGCCCGGCCAACGTCATCTTCTACGCCACCTCGAACCGCCGCCACCTGTTGCCGCGCGACATGATCGACAATGAGCGCTCGACTGCCATCAACCCGTCCGAAGCGGTCGAGGAAAAGGTCTCGCTGTCCGATCGTTTCGGCCTGTGGCTCGGCTTCCACAAATGTTCGCAGGACGAATATCTCGACATGATCAATGGCTATGCCAGCCACCACGGCCTCGACATCGACCCCGAGCAGCTACGGGCAGAGGCGCTGGAATGGGCAACGACGCGCGGCAGCCGCTCCGGCCGCGTCGCCTGGCAGTTCACGCAGGACCTGGCCGGCCGGCTTGGCAAGCCATTGAAGGATTGAGGCGTTTGATCGCGTCGCCAACGCGATCAAACGCCAATGTCATTTGGGCGGCTGCGCCCGTCGCAGGTCGCGCGGCGTTTGGCCGATCTCGCGGCGCATCCAGTGCGCCAGATGTGACTGGTGCGCGAAGCCCGTCATTTCAGCCACTTCGCTTGTGCTGAGATCGCCTCGCTGCAGCAGAACACGTGCGCGTTCGACGCGACGTCGCAACACATAGCGGTGCAGGGTGACGCCCGTCGCCACCTTGAACCATATCCGCAAATGCGAGCTGCTCGCGCCGGCAACACGGCTTAGTTGATGGATCGAAAGCGGCTCGTGGAGAGCCGCCTCGATGTGTTCCAGCACGCGCTGGAGCTGGGCATTCGACAATCGGTTCGTTCGATCGATATCAGGTTCACCGAGGCCAAGCAGCCGCACCGCCAGTGCGGCGCCAATACTGTCGGCAAACAAAGGATCGCTCGGCGAATTTGCGTTCAGCTCACTCTCGAGCGCTCGAGCGAGATGTTCGATGCGCTGGTCACGAAGCAGGTGACGCGTGTCGAGCCGCAATGCCTGCGCCTTGCCGCCAAGCTCCGCCGCCACCCTTTCCATCAAGGCTGGCTGCAACGCGATCTCGATCGTGTCGAACGAGGTTTCGGCCTCGAAGCCGCCCTCCTGACCGGCCGGCACCAGATCAATATCGCCGGCGCGCCTGACGAAATATCGTCCGACCTGATTGCAGTAGGAGCGCGTCGCAGCGCTGGCATGCACCATGATGCGATGGTGTGGCGCCCGGGACAGGCGGTGGACGCCGGCTTCGATATGCCGGGAGGCTATTGTTACGTCGGACGCGACTTGGGCCGGAGCGTATTGCGAACGCATGTCTCTCGATTCATAGCAAAACCTGTTCAAGATTTGGCAATTCCCGCGCGATTTTCAATGCCTTGGACCTGTACTCACGCCTCTCCTTCAAACTTGGACGAGAGGTTATGCCATGAGTTTTTATGTTGTTGTCGGAGCCGGCCCGGTCGGTCGCGAAACCGCTCGCCTTCTTGGCGAGGAAAGAGATGATGTCGTCCTCACCAGCCGGAGTGTCGGTTCGAACGCATTGCGGAATGTACGGGTCGTGCAGGCCGACGCCACCGATGCGTCGGAACTCGCGCGTGTCTGCCAAGGCGCCGATGCCATCTTCATGTGCGCCATGGCCGCCTATCACAGGTGGCCGACCGATTTTTTCCCCATCATCGACGGCACCGTGCGCGCGGCGGAAGCGGTCGGCGCGAAGCTCATCGTGCTGGGAAACCTGTATGGCTATGGGGAAAATGCCGACAGCCCGCTTCGCTCCGACCTTCCTCTGGACCCGACTTCAAAGAAAGGAACCGCGAGGACAATCATGTGGCAGCGGGCGGTCCGTGCCGACGTACCGGCGATCGAAGTGCGGTCGAGCGACTATCTCGGGCATGGCGCCATCAGCTACTTCTCGCTGGTCGCTCTGCCCTCCATCATCGAGGGAAAGCCCACCGCTTTCATTGGAGACCTCGATGCGACGCATGCGTGGACCTTCACCAAGGACGTCGCCAGGACGCTTGTCGCGGCCTCCCGTTACGCGGGCGAATGGGGGCGCGCGTTTCACGTCCCCTCGCAATACGCCTCACCCAGGCAGCTCATCCAGAAAACCGCTGCGATGCTTCGACGAGAGGTTTCAGAAATCCGATCCTATTCCACTGCCGAGATGGAGGCATCGGGCATGCATGAACTCATCGAGATGAGCTATCTTTTCGAGAACCCCTTGCTGGTCGATTCTTCCGACGCCGAGATGCTTCTCGGTATCAAGGCCAGCAGCCTTGAGGTTATGATCGCCGACACGCTACGCGATCATCTTTGAGCCTTGAGAAGAAGGCATCCGACAAAACTGAAAAAGCCCGCTCCTTTCGGGGCGGGCCTGAGCCGGCGGGCCGGACTGGAGGTCAGACGGCCCGCAAATCGCTTTTTTATTCTATTCGAGATAGCCTGACGGATCGACCGGAGCCGAGTTCTTGCGCACTTCGAAGTGCAGCTTCGGCGAATCCGTCGTGCCGCTCATACCCGAGAGTGCGATTTCCTGACCGCGCTTGACCTTCTGGCCGCGCTGCACCTCGATCGAGCTGGCATGCCCATAGACGGTGACCAGACCATTCTCGTGACGCACCAGCACCGTGTTGCCGAATTCCTTCAGCCCGTCGCCGGCATAGATGACGACGCCGTTCTCGGCCGCCTTGACCGGCGTTCCTGCCGGCACGGCGATGTCGACGCCGTCCTTGCCGGATCCGAAACCGGAAATCACCCGGCCGCGAACCGGCCAGCGCATCTTGCCGATCCCAGTGGCACCCGGCGCCACCGCGTCGTCGTCCTCGGCCTGCTGGATGACCTTCGCGTCCTTCTTCGGCGGCGTGTAGGATGCCAGCGTTTCCGACGGCGTGGTCTTTGCCGGAGCTTGCGTGGTTGCCGTGGTCACCGGATCGACCTTGGCCGGCTTGGCGCTGGCTACTGTCGCTGTTCCGCCCGCCGGCACCTTCAGGGTCTGGCCGATTTTGAGCAAGCCATCCTTCATGCCATTGGCCTGCTTCAGCGCGACGACGCCGACGCCGGTCTTCCTGGCAATCGAGGACATCGTGTCTCCCGACTGGACCGTATAGGTGCCCGCGGAGCCGGTTGCCTTGGCCGGCTGCGCCGGCTTGGGCTCCTTGGGCTGGCTCGCGGCGGCCGACGCGTCGACCTGAGCCGCGGACTTACCCTCCTTGAGCTTAGGCTGCTGCGGCAGCACGGCGACCTTGTCCGGCGCGGTGGCCGGCAGATCGTGCTTGCCGTCTTTCGCCGGCTTTGCGTCGACAACCTTCGGCTCGCCCTTGCTTGAATAGCCATAGGCCGGGATGACGATCTTCTGGCCGGTCTTCAGCCCCTTGGTTGGGCTCAGGCCGTTCACCTTCATGATGACATCGGCCGGCACCTTGTAATGCGCAGCCAGGCCGGAAATGGTCTCGCCGTCCCTGACGACGATTTCTGTCGCGTGCGGTGTGCCTGCCTGGGCCATCCTCGGCTCGTCGGGCTGGGCATTCTTGAAAGGCTTGGCGGCCGGCGCGACAGCACCGGTCGTCGTCCTGTCGACATGAGGAGCGGGCCGAACCAGGGCCGGCGCCGATGCGACGCGCACCGGATTGGCGGCGGGCGCGAGCGCTGGAGCCGGCTGCGCCTGCGCGGAAGCCGGCGGCGGCAATGGCCGGCTGGAAACCGGTTCGAGACTGGAGCGACTGACCGACTGCGTATGGCTGCCGTCGAGCGGAGCTGCCGAGACATCGCCCGGATAGGGCTGCACCGCATCCTGCTTGTTGATGATGGCGCGCTGATTGTTTGTCGAGGAGGTGAAGACGTCATCGACACTGTTGAACCGCGAAGCCTGGGAACTGCACCCGGCCGCCGCGCCCGCAATCATCAGAACAGCGCAGCCCCGCGCCAGATTGCGACTATTTGCCTTCAAAACACTGAGTTGCATCGCACTAACCCGCACAAACGCTGCACCAACTGGACAGGATTAAAGCGCGTTAATGTTACTGGCCGGTTAACCCATTAGAATCCGACGAAAATTTTCTTAAAACATTTGAGGATGGTCAGCGATGCCGATAGCCGGGCCCGAAAGGGATCTGGCAGCCGGCCTGAAACTAGATAACCGCTGCCAGGCTGCGCAGAATTGGTTGCAGCCGCACCATGCCGATATCCTCGCGTTCGAAACGGCTGCCGACCTTGGTGAGCTTGGCCAGCACCTGCTCGCCCTCCTCCGGCCCGATCGGCGCGATGACGATGCCGCCGCTCGACAACTGGTCGAGCAGGAAACGCGGCAGGCTGTCGAACGCCGCCCAGGCCACGATGCGGTCAAACGGCCCCTCATTGGGCAATCCGTTGGAACCGTCGGCCTGGCGCACGATGGCATTGCCGATGCCGAGCGCCTCGAATCGCTGCCGGGCTTGCTCGACCAGCGTTTTGTAGCGATCGACGGTCACGACGCGCGCCGCCAGCCGCGACATGACAGCCGCCGTGTAACCTGAGCCGGTGCCGATTTCGAGCACGCGGTTTCCCGCTTCGATGGCGAGTGCGGCGATCACCGCCGCCTGCATGTCAGCCCCTTCGATCGCTTCGCCGCATTCGATCGGCAGCATGCGATCCGACCAGGCGATCGGGTGGAACTGCGCCGCCAGGAAGCCGCGCCGCGGTGTCGCCTCGAAAGCCGCGACCAGCGCCTTCGGCACCGTTCCCCTGCCGCGCAGGCGCAGCAAGAAAGCGGCAAATCCTTCGCGATCGTCGATTGGAAAGCCTTGGTTCATGCAAGCGCCTTGCTCAATTGGTCACGGGTCTCATGCGCGGTAAGGTCAAGCTGCAACGGCGTCACCGACACCAGCCGGTTGCGCAGGGCAAAGAGATCGGTTCCCTGCTTGCCTTCGACCGGCTCGCGGCCGAAGCGCAGCCAGTAATAAGGCAGGCCACGGCCGTCGCGGCGCTCGTCGACCCACAGGCTGTGCACCAGCTTGCCCTGCGTGGTGACCACAGTGCCGGCCACCTCCTCGGGAAGGCAGTTGGGGAAATTGACGTTGAGCAGGACGCCATCGGGCAGCGGCGCCGCGACGAGCTTCTTCAGCAGCGCCGGCGCCAGCGCTTCGGTCGTCTCGTAAGGGACGACACGGTCCTCGCCGACATAGCTGTAGCCCTGGCTGAGAGCGATCGACCTGATGCCGAGCAGCGCGCCTTCCATGGCACCGGCGACGGTGCCCGAATAGGTCACATCATCGGCGATGTTGGCGCCCGAATTGATGCCGGACAGGATCAGGTCGGGGGCATCGGGCAGGATCTTTCTGACGCCCATGATGACGCAATCGGTCGGCGTGCCGCGCACGGCAAAATGCTTCTCGCCGATTTTTCGCAACCGCAGCGGCTCCGAGATCGACAGCGAATGGGCATAACCCGACTGGTCCTGCTCCGGCGCCACCACCCAGACATCGTCGGACAGTGTGCGGGCGACGCGCTCGAGCGACGCCAGGCCCTCGGCATGAATGCCGTCGTCGTTGGTCAGAAGAATGCGCATTATTTCGATTCGATCTTTTCCAGACCGCCCATGTAAGGCCGCAGCACTTCAGGAATGGTTACGCTGCCATCCTCATTCTGGTAGTTTTCGATGACAGCAATAAGCGCGCGGCCGACAGCGGTGCCCGAACCGTTGAGCGTATGGACGAAGCGGTTGCCCTTGCCGTCCTTGTCCTTGTAGCGGGCGTCCATGCGGCGCGCCTGGAAATCGCCGCAGACCGAACAGGACGAGATTTCGCGATAGGCGTTCTGGCCGGGCAGCCAGACCTCGATGTCATAGGTCTTGCGCGCGCCAAAGCCCATGTCGCCGGTGCACAGCACCATGGTGCGGAACGGCAGGCCGAGCCGCTTCAAGACCTCCTCGGCGCATTGCGTCATCCGCTCGTGCTCGGCCAGCGAGGATTCCTGGTCGGTGATCGACACCAGCTCGACCTTGTAGAACTGATGCTGACGCAGCATGCCCCGCGTGTCGCGGCCGGCCGAGCCTGCCTCCGAACGGAAGCAGGGCGTAAGCGCGGTGTAGCGCAGCGGCAGTTTCTCATGCGCGGTGATCTCCTCGCGCACGAGGTTGGTGAGCGGCACTTCGGCGGTTGGGATCAGGCCAAGCCTGCCCTCCCCGTGCGGCGTGAAGAACAGATCCTCCTCGAATTTTGGCAACTGGTTGGTGCCGAACAGAACGTCGTCCTTCACCATCAGCGGCGGGATGATCTCCTCATAGCCGTGCTCGGTCGTGTGCAGGTCGAGCATGAATTGGCCGATCGCGCGTTCCATCCGCGCCAGGCCGCTCTTGAGCACGGTGAAGCGCGAGCCCGACAGCTTTGCCGCGCGCTCGAAATCCATCATGCCGAGCGCTTCGCCGATCTCGAAATGCTCCTTCACCCAGTTGGGCCGCGTCGGCGCCTTGCCAACGACATGCCTGACGACATTGTCATGCTCGTCCTTGCCGACCGGCACATCGTCGAACGGCACATTGGGCAGCACCGCCAGCGCGTCGTTCAGCGCCTTGTCGAGCTCGCGCTCGCGCGCCTCGCCGTTCTGGATGAAGGTCTTGATCTCGCCGACTTCGGCCTTGAGTTTTTCAGCGAGTGCGGCATCGCCCGAACGCATGGCGTTGCCGATCTCCTTCGAGGCGGCGTTGCGGCGCTCCTGCTTGGTCTGCAGTTCAGTGACGTGCTCCCGCCGCGCCTCGTCCTTGGCGATTAGCTCGTCGACCGTGGACTGCGCCTCCTCGGGCGACCACGAGCGCTTGACCAGCGCCTCGACAAGGGCCTTCGGGTTGTCGCGAATCCATTTTATGTCAAGCATGGTCTATCCGTCCTCAAACTAGGCTTGAGGGGCGTAAACCGCATCCTTGATCGATGCAAGATGGGCTGATTGCTGTTTTCCGCTGCTGTCGCAGCCCCTGTTGTCCTACGAAGCAGCTGGCGCTGGCGGCTCGTCCGGCGCCTTGTCCGCCACGGTCTGGCCGGCTTCCTGCTTCTCGCGGGCAAGCCGCTGTTTTTCCTGATCCCGCTCGATCCATCGCGCGGCCCAGATGGAGACCTCGTAGAGAAGGATGGTCGGAATGGCCAGACCGATCTGGCTCATCGGATCTGGAGGTGTCAGCACCGCGGCCACGATGAAGGCGATGACGATCGCCCATTTGCGCTTTTCCGCCAGCGCTTTGGACGACAGCATGCCGACACGCGTCATCAAGCTGGTCACCACCGGCAGCTGGAACACCAGGCCGAAGGAGAAGATCAGCGTCATGATGAGGCTGAGATATTCCGACACTTTCGGCAGCAGGGAAATCTGTACCTGGTCGTCCGTGCCGACCTGCTGCATGGCGAGGAAGAACCACATCACCATCGGCGTGAAGAAGAAATAGACCAGCGAGGCGCCCATCAGGAACAGGATGGGCGATGCGATCAGGAACGGCAGGAAGGCATTGCGCTCGTTCTTGTAGAGGCCGGGCGCGATGAATTTGTAGATCTGCGTGGCGATCAACGGAAAGGCGATGACCATGCCGCCGAACATGGCGAGCTTGACCTGGGTGAAGAAAAACTCTTGCGGCGCGGTGTAGATCAACTCGACCTTGTGCGGGTCGAGCCCCGCCCATTTCGTCGCCCATTTGAAGGGGACGACCAAAATGTTGAACAGCCTCTTGGCGAAAAAGAAGCAGACCAGGAAGGCTACGAAGAAGCCACCGAGCGACCAGATCAACCGCCTGCGCAACTCGATCAGGTGCTCCATCAGCGGCGCCGACGATTTTTCGATCTCGTCCTTTTCCTTGTCCGAAACGCTCACTTGGCGGCTCCAGCCGTCTTTTTGGTCGCCTGCTTCTTCGCCGGAGCAGGCTTCGGTTCGGCTTTCGTCCCAGCCTTGGCGGCGGTCGACTTGGCGGCAGGCTTCGTCACGGCCGCGGCTGCAGGCGTTGCCGCTGTCGTGGCCTTCGTCGGCGCCTTGGGCGGGGGTACGGCTTTTGCCGTCGGCGCGGGTGCGGCTTTTGCCGTCACGGCCTTCGCGGACGTCGAGGCCTTGGACGGCGCCTTCGCAGCCGGTGCCGTCTTCGCGGTTTTCTTAGCTGCCTTCGGCGCAACGGCAGATTCCGTGGATACCGCCACCACCGATTCATCGGTCATCGCCGGCAAAATCGGGGCTGGTGTCGTGGCTTCAGGCCCGTTGACGCCAGGCATGGTCGTTGCACCGTTCTTCAACGGCTCGGCCGCCTGTGGCGTCGAAGCGGCGGGGGCCGACGGATCGGCCGCTGGTTTCGGCTTCATCACGGCGTCGACGCCGGCGCGCACATCGGCCGCAGCCTGCTCGAACGGATTAAGCTGCTTCTTGATCTCGGCAACCGGGCTCAGGCCCCTGAGCTCGTCGACCGACTTCTTGACGTCGTCGAGCTCGGCTTCCTTCAACGCCTCGTTGAACTGCTTCTGGAAGTCGCCCGCCATGGCGCGCAGCTTCGCCGCCGTGCGGCCAAAGGTGCGCAGCATGTTGGGCAAATCCTTTGGCCCGACGACCACGATCATGACGATCGCGATCACCAGCATTTCGGTCCAGCCGACTTCAAACATGGCAATCTGTTCCGACTAGAACTCTTTGGCTCAGCTCTTGCTGGCCTTTTCCTTCGCGGCCGAAACGGTCTCATCGGCACGGTGTTCGACGGTGCGCTTGTCGTCGGCGACGTCGTCGTCGGCCATGCCCTTCTTGAAGCTCTTGATGCCCTTGGCCATGTCGCCCATCAGCTCGGGGATCTTGCCGCGGCCGAACACCAGAAGCACGATGACCAGCACGATCATCCAGTGCCAAATCGAAAATGAACCCATAGCAAATCTCTCTCGAATGGTTTCCCTGGCGATGATCTATGCGTTTTCGCGTTGGGATTCAAACACAACCGCGACAGAGTTTATGAAAGGGTGTCGGATGTCACGCATTTTCAGCGAAGCGGCCCGCTACCAAACGGCGCATGTAAAGGCGTAAAGCGGCTTTTGATAGGCGCTCGTGGTCAATCTTCCGTGACGCGCGGCGTCAGCAGACCGAGCTCCTCGAGATCGATGTCGGTCAACGGATCCTCGTCTTCCGTCAGCACGTCGGGATCGGCGGGCGGCTGCGGTATGGAGAAGTTCGATGGCATGCGGCCTGAGAGCAGACCAGCGCCCTTCAGTTCCTCCATACCCGGAAGATCGCGGATCTCCTCGAGCGCGAAATGGTCGAGGAAGGTTTCGGTGGTGCCATAGGTGACGGGACGGCCGGGCGTTTTGCGCCGGCCGCGCATGCGCACCCATTCCGTCTCGAGCAGCGTATCCAGCGTCCCCTTCGAGGTCTCGACGCCTCTGATGTCCTCGATCTCGGCGCGCGTCACCGGCTGGTGATAGGCAATGATCGCCAGCACCTCGAGCGCCGCCCGCGACAGTTTTCGCTGCTGCACCGTATCGCGGCTCATCAGGAAGGCCAGGTCGCCGGCGGTGCGGAACGCCCAGGCGTCGCCGACCCGCACCAGATTGACGCCGCGCCGGGCGTAGATCTGCTGCAGCTCTGTCATGGCGAGGGCGACGTTGATGCCATCGGGAAGCCGTGCGGCGAGCTGCTTATCGCTGACGGGCTCGGCGCTGGCGAACACGATCGCCTCGGCCATGCGCACGGCTTCCGCCATATGCAGCCGCTCGGCCGGATTCTGTACCGAAGCCTGGTCGATCTCACCCACTTCCGGCTCATCGTCCATCTTGAAAGGAATGACCGAAGCGTTGGCGCGTTCGCTCATGATGCCACCTCGACTGCCTTGATTGTCTGTGCGCGGTGGTCGCGCAGATAGATCGGTGCGAACACCTCGTCCTGCCGCATATCCATCTTGCGCTCGCGCACCAGTTCCAGTGTGGCCGCGAACGAACTGGCGATCGCGGTGCGCCGCTCTTGCGGGCTGGTCAGATATTGGATGAGGAAGCTGTCGAGCGTCGTCCAGTCGCGCAACGAGCCGATCAGCCGGGTCAGGATGTCGCGAGCATCCTTGAGTGACCAGACACCGCGCCTGGCGATCGTCACATTGGTGATCGCCTGCTTCTGCCGCTGCTGGGCATAGGCGGTCAAGAGATCGTAGAGCGAAGCCGAATAAGTGTTGCGCTTCTCGATGATGACCATTTCCGGCATGCCGCGCGCGAACACGTCGCGGCCGAGCCGGTTGCGGTTGACCAGCCGCGCCGACGCGTCGCGCATAGCTTCGAGCCGCTTCAACCGGAATTGCAGCACCGCCGCCAGTTCCTCGCCGCTTTCGCCTTCTTCGCCCGGCTGCTTGGGGATCAGGAGCTTCGATTTGAGAAACGCCAGCCACGCCGCCATCACCAGATAATCGGCGGCAAGTTCGAGCCGCAGCGCCCTCGCTGTCTCGACAAAGGTCAAATATTGCTCGACCAGCGCCAGGATCGAAATGCGCGCCAGGTCGACCTTCTGGGTGCGGGCAAGATGCAAGAGAAGATCCAGCGGGCCTTCGAAGCCGGCCACGTCGACGACCAGCGCCGGGTCGCCCGTCAACCGTGACTCATCGTTCTCGGCCCACAGACGGTCCATCGGTGCAGCCTTCGCGGCCTTGCTTTCCAATGCTTCCGCCACTGCCTGTCACGTCCTCTTGCTAAGCCACCGCGTCGAAATAGGTGGCGAATTCGGCACGGATCTCGGTTTCTTCGGCCGCGTCGCGCTTGCTTATATAGGTCATCGCCCGCTTGGCGCGCTCCAGCGACGTGCCTTCAAGCCCCGTGGTGCGCGATGCGATGCCAGCCATCTCCTCAAAAACACCGTTGCAGTGAAGGACCAGATCGCAGCCCGCCGCAAGGATCGAGGCCGCCTTTGTCGGGAAATCCCCAGAAAGTGCCTTCATCGATGTGTCGTCGCTCATCAGCAGTCCATCGAAGCCGATCTCGCGTCGAATGATCTCGTCGATGACCTTGCCGGAAGTCGTCGCCGGGTTCTTGGGGTCTATCGCGCTGTAGACGACATGCGCGGTCATTGCCATCGGCAGATGGTTGAGCTCGCGGAACGGAGCAAAGTCGTGCCGCTGCAGATCGCTGAGCGAGGCGTCGACGACAGGCAGTTCGAAATGCGTGTCGGCAAAGGCCCGGCCGTGCCCCGGAATATGCTTCATCACGGGCAGCACGCCACCCGACATCAGGCCCTCGGCCGCGGCGCGGCCGAGTTCGATGACCGGACGCGGATCCTTGCCATAGGCGCGCGCGCCGATGACATCGCTGGCCCCTTCGATCGGCACGTCGAGCACCGGCAGGCAATCCGCCGATATGCCGTAGCGCAGCAGGTCGAAGGCATGCAGCCGCGCCATCAGCCAGGCGGCGCGGGCACCGGCGTCGTGGTCATCGCGCCACAGCGCCCCAAGCGCGCCACCGGCCGGATAGTTCGGCGCCAGCGGCGGCCGCAGGCGTTGTACCCTGCCGCCTTCCTGGTCGATGAACACCAGCGCGTCGGCGCGTCCGATACAGTCGCGCATTTCGGCGACCAGATCGCGGATCTGCTCGGCCTCGCCGATATTGCGGGCAAACAGGATGAAGGCCCACGGGCATTCGTTGCGATAGAAATTGATTTCTTCGCGGGTGAGCGATTTCCCGGCACAGCCGAGGATCATGGATTTTGATTCGGTCATTTCAGAAGTCTAGGGCTTCGCGCGATCAAAGGGAATCATGCCTGACCGCATGCGGCGGACTGCAAGACATGCTTCCACATGAAAAAGTCAGGCATATGAATGTCGCCATATGAAAAAGCCGGCGTGGCCTTGGGCCGCGCCGGCTTTGGGAGATGGATCGAGGTCTAGCGCGAGACGAAGCAGTTGCCGCCCGCAGCCTTGTAGCTGGTGCACAAATTGATGGCATCGTTGCGCGACTGGGCCGGAACGCGGACGCGGTAGAACGTGCCCTTGCCGGCAATCTCGGCCTTGACGATGTTGGCGGTGCGGCCGGAAAGCACGCTGCCATAGCGGCGCTGCAGATCCTGGTAGGTCGATTGGGCGCTGTCCACCGTCGGCTGCGAAGCGATCTGTATCGACCACGAACCGCTGCCGGTCGCGGTCGAGGCCGGATCGATGGAAGCGACCTGATCGGGCTTGACCTCGCCGACCACGTCGACCGGCTGGTCGGACGGACGCTGCGGCGCGATCGCAACCTTGGCTGGCGTATTGGCCGACTGCGTCTTGGCTTCAGCCTTGGCAGGCTTGGCGGCGGGCTTCAGAGCCGGCTCATCGTCGGCCCGCGCGGCGGCGGGCGCCACGGTGCCGGTCTGGTCGGTGCCGGTCTGGTTAGTGCCAGTCTGGTCAGTGCCAGTCTGGTCAGTGCCAGTCTGGTCGGCCTCGGCCTGACCGGCAGGCGCCACATGCTGTGGCGCCGGATCGGTCGGCTCCGCCGCGGCCACCTGAGGTGCCGCCGGTGCCGGGTCTTCGCGCGCCACCAGTGAGCCGTCGGATTTGACCACCATGGTCCTGACCTTGCGCGGCGCAACGGCAACGACATTATTGTTGGTGCCCATGTCGGCGTCCTGCAGGACCTGGGCGATGCGATCCTCCGACTTCGGCGAGGGCGTCGCATTGTCGGCCGAGGCCGCGCCGGCGGTCGAAACATCGCCACCACTATCCGTGCCGGCGGCGGCGTTCTGGTCGGGGGAAAGATCGACGGCGCGGGCCGCGTCCTTCGCCTGCACGTTCACCGGTTCCTCGACGTTGGTGACAAGCTTCTGCTGGACCGGCTCGGCGGGCTTCGCACCCTTGACCACCGCGTCATAGACCTTGTTGTCCTGGTTCGGCACCACGGTGCCGCCCGGATTTTCCGGCTTGATCTTGATCGGCGAATTGTCGGCCTTGACGATCACCGGAGCTTCGCTGCCGCCCTTGCCGCCAAAAGACAGCGCGAAGGCGCCAAGACCGCCAGCGACCGCCACGGCACCGACAATCGCGGCAATGAACAGGCCGCGCCGGCCCGACGACCTGGCGGCTTCCCGCTCGCCGAGGCCCGGAACCGACATCGCTTCGTCCAGTTCGGGATCGTAGTCGAGTTCATCGACGGTAAAATCGTCCGCCTGCGAGACCGGCTGGCTGCCGGGCAGATTGTCGAGATCGAAGCCTTCGGCAGCATCGGCATAGGCCGAAGCCGCCGACGCGCGGGCAGCCATTTCCGCCGGCCGTGCCGCATAGGTCCGCGCCTCCGGCTGATAGGCTTGCCTGGGCTCTTCGGATCCCGGATTGGCTGCGCCATATCCCGGATTGGCCGCGCCATATCCCGGATTGGCCGCGCCATATCTGGGATTGACGCTGTCATAGCCCGGATTGACCCTGTCATATCCCAGATTGACGCCGTCATATCCCGGATTGTACCCGGCATTGTAGGATTCGTCGGCATAAGCGGCGGCGCTGGCGTCGGCAGGCGCGACCTCCACGGAATTCATCTCAGTCAGAAGACTGGCGAATTCGGCGTCGAGATCGTCATAACCGGACGCTGCCGGCTGATCTTCCTCGAAATGCAACTCTGGAATGTCTAGATCGTCAGCCAGCGCCACGACACGCTCCGGCACATCGACCGTCTCGACATCGGGCATCTCTTCATAGCTTGAGGACTGCGGCGCCTGCGGTGCCGACACCGGAGCCATATAGGGAGCAGCTGCAGCCGGCTCGGCCGAACGGTAGGAAGGCACCGTGGCCACTTCCGGCGCTGCCGTCCTGGCCGCCGTCGAGGCGACAGGCTGCGCGGCAAATGCCGGCTGTTGGGGGACCGGTGTCACGCGGCTCCAAGAACGGGCAGGCTCCGACTGTGCGGAGCGATCCGCCAGCCAATCAAGCGAATCGGCCTGATCCCGCCGGGACGCTGTTTCGTCATGCGAATCGATGCTTTTGGCCAGGGCGGCATCCAAGGCATCATTGTCGAGATCGACATCGCCCAGTTCAGCGCCATCCGAACCGAAATCCTGGTCCTGAAGTTCATCGAGCAACAGGTCGTCGAGGTTGGCGCCGGCGGCCTGGGCGGAT
This sequence comes from Mesorhizobium sp. B2-3-13, assembly GCF_006442195.1. Lineage (NCBI taxonomy): Bacteria > Pseudomonadati > Pseudomonadota > Alphaproteobacteria > Hyphomicrobiales > Phyllobacteriaceae > Mesorhizobium > Mesorhizobium sp. B2-3-13. The sequence goes on along the minus strand of NZ_VFVQ01000019.1, from coordinate 25,497 downwards.
CCGGCGTGATGCACATCCTCGGATACTGCTTCATCGAGATCCCAGTCGAGATCACCAACAAGATCGGCGGGTTCCTCCGCGACCTTTGCTGTCGCGCCGAGAGGCGGCTGAACGGGTACCGCGGCCGGCTGGTTCACGACAGGCTGAGCCATGACCGGCTCCTTGGCCGATGGCGGCGTGCGCGCGGTCATGGCGCCAAGAAGCGCGTTCAACTCGTCTTCGAGGCTTCGTTCGTCCGCGATGGGGGCTTGCACTGGCGGCACAATGGTTGCCACGGGCGCTGCCGACTGCGCCGGAGCCGCGGCGATTTCAGCGACGGGCTCTTCGCCAGGTAGGGCAAACGCCTCGTCCAAATTCAGGTCGAAAGAGTGGCCCGAAATGGCTTCAACACCTGGAATCTCGTCCGTCGTGTCGACGGCATCGGCAAGCAACTGGTGCGCTTGCGTGTCGTCAAAAGCCTCTGGCTCATCCGCCTGAACATCCACGTCGACATCTGCCATGGCGTCTTCGAAGTGACCCACGAAATCCTCTTCGGAGATCGCCTGGGTCTCACTCGCGGCGGCCAGTACAGGTTCTGGATATTCGACAGCAGCCTCTTGGCGCTGATGGTCGTCGAGCATCAGCTCGTCTTCGAGCGAGATGGCGACCGCATCGTCGACTTCATGATTGGAGGCCGGCTCGACGGCCACCGGCACTTCGGCAACCGGCGATTCAACGGCATACCGGGTCTCGGCTGCCTCGTCCTCGATATGGAAATCCTGGTCGAGCGAGGCGGCAAGCTCGTCCTCTATTGGCAGATCGTCGTCGAAGGACGAAACGTCTTCGAGAGAACTGGCGACGGCACTGTCGAAAGCGGCGTCCAAGGCAGGCTCGACGGACAGCACGGCTTCCGAGGCGCCAGGGTTCGCATGGCTGGCGGCGACCGCCTGGTCATCGACTTCAGCCATGTCCAGGTGGAAATCGTCATCGAGCGACAGCGCAAGATCGTCGTCCGCCACATCGACGGCCATCGGCTCGAATGCCGGCTCACGAGCTTCGACAACTGGAGCAGCAACGCTATCGAGAGCGTCGAACTCGCCCATCAGTTCCTTCTCGAGATCGATGTCGAAATCGCTCTCTCGCGCAGCCCCATCGGCGACAGCGGCTTTCGGCTCGGCCGGCTTGACCGGCTGGCGTGGGTCAAATCCCATGATCCTGGTCAGTTCCGCGAACGGATCATCCTCGCCGATATCGTTGTTGTCGGCTACTCTCAGCTGGGTTCTGTCTGCCATTATTGTTCCCGAACTCGCACTCATTCGGACGCCTTGGACGTCGCGCAGGGTTGGCCCTTACCAGCGCAATGTGGGCAAAAGGTGACAGGTTTTTTAGTCAAACCTAACGCATTTCGGTGGGCGCGGCGGCTCCGATCAACGTCAGGCCGGACGTCAGAACATCCGAAACAGCCTGCACCAGCCCTAGTCTGGCATGCGTCAATTGTCGGTTGTTAACCTTAACAAAACGTAAGTCCGGATTATCCGTGCCACGGTTCCAGTGTCCATGGAAACTGGAAGCCAGATCATAGAGATAAAATGCCAGCCGATGCGGCTCGAGCGCAAGAGAGGCGGACTCGATCAGACGCGGATATTCAGCGAGTTTTCGGATCAGGCCGATTTCACCTTCGTCGGTCAGCGACGTTACCGCGGCCGCCAGGCCGTTGCGATCGAAATTCGCCTCCCCCAACTGTTCGCTCGCTTGCCGGAACACCGAATGGCAGCGCGCCGAGGCATACTGCACGTAGAACACCGGATTGTCCTTGGACTGCTCGGTCACCTTGGCGAAGTCGAAATCGAGCGGCGCATCGTTCTTGCGATAGAGCATCATGAAGCGGATCGGATCGCGTCCGACTTCCTCCACCACCTCGCGCAGCGTCACGAAGTCGCCGGACCGCTTCGACATACGCACCGGCTCGCCATCGCGAAACAGCTTGACCAGGTTGCACAAGAGGACGGTGAGCTTGACGTCGTCGCCGGCAATCGCCCGCGCCAAGGCTTCCAGGCGCTTGACGTAGCCGCCATGGTCGGCACCGAGAACATAGATCAGGTCGACGAAGCCGCGATCGACCTTGTCCTTCAGATACGCCACATCGGCGGCGAAATAGGTGAACGAGCCATCGGACTTGACCAGCGCCCGGTCCATGTCGTCGCCGACGGCGGTCGAGCGGAACAGCGTCTGTTCGCGGTCTTCCCAGTCGTCCGGCTTCTCGCCCTTGGGCGGCGGCAGCTTGCCCTTGTAGATATGGCCCTTCAGCGTCAGGTCGTTGATCGCAGAGCGGATCTTCCGGGCATTGTCTGCATGCAGCGTGCGTTCGGAGAAAAACACGTCGTGGTGGACGTTGAGCAGCGCCAAGTCCTCGCGGATCATCGCCATCATCGCATCGATGGCGCGATCCTTGACGATAGCCAGCGCCTCCTCGTCCGGCATCTGCAGCAGGCCCCGGCCAAATTCCTTGGCTAGCGCCTGGCCAAGAGGGACGAGATAGTCGCCCGGATAAAGCCCTGGTGGTATCTCGCCGATGTCGTCACCGAGCGCCTCGCGGTAGCGCAGTATGACCGAGCGGCCAAGCACGTCGATCTGCCCACCGGCGTCGTTGATGACATATTCCTTGGTCACGTCGTAGCCGGCGAACGCCATCAGGTTGGCGAGCGCATCACCGACGACGGCACCCCGGCAATGGCCGACATGCATCGGCCCGGTCGGGTTGGCCGAGACATATTCGACGTTGGTTTTGTGGCCGGCGCCGATCGTCGAACGGCCATAATTGCGCCCCTCGCCCAGAAGCGCCGACAAATGCGCCTGCCAGAAACCGTCCTTGAGCCGCAGATTGACGAAACCCGGACCGGCGACCTCGGCGGCGGCGACGTCCCTGTCGGCCCGTAGCGCTTCCGCCAGTTTCTCGGCCAGCGCGCGCGGGTTTTGTCCGGTCGGCTTGGCCAGCACCATTGCCGCGTTGGTCGCGAGATCGCCGTGTGTGGCGTCGCGCGGCGGCTCGACGGCGATACGCGACAGATCAGGCGAAACGCCGTCCTTGTCTTTCAGGTCAAGCGCTTCGACAGCTTTTACGACTCGCGCGGTGAAATCGGCGAAGATGTTCATGGTGTATGCTCTGGCGGCTTTGTGACGAATCCGGCCCGTTGGCCGGCAAATCGAGCCCGCCCTAGCTCAAATCCGGGGTGCGGTCAAACAAACGCCTGTGTTCCTTGAGCGCGTAGGTGTCGGTCATGCCGGCCAGGAAATCGGCGACGCTGCGCGCCTTGATGCGATCCTGCGCGCGGTCCAGCCCTTCGCGCCAGCCGTCCGGCATGGCGCGCGGATCGGCAAAATAGACATCGAACAGGTCCCTGACGATCTGCTCGGCGTCCGCGCGCACCCGCATGACCTCCTCGTGCCGGTAGAGGTGCTTGTAGAGGAAGGCCTTCAGTTCCTTCTCGGCTTCCGCCATCTCGGCCGAAAAGGTCACCATCGTCTCGCCCGCCGCCCTTACCGCGTCGGCACTCGGCGGCCTGATCCGCTCCAGATTGGCGGTCGTCGACTTGATCACATCCTCGACCATGGCCGTGATCTGCCGCCGCATCAATTCGTGGCCGGTGCGCACGTCATCAAGCCTGGGATAGCGCTCACGCACACTCTTCAGGATCGTTCCGGGCAGCGAAACGGCCTTCAGCATGTCCAGCGTCAAAAGCCCTGACCGCAGCCCATCGTCGATATCATGCGTGTTGTAGGCGATGTCATCGGCAATCGCCGCGCACTGCGCTTCGATGCCGGCGAACCGGTCAAGTTCGAGATCCTGCAATTGCGAGTAGTCGCGGATCGCCTGCGGTACCGGCCCTTTCAGGCCCTGGCCGCTGCTGTCGGTGAGCGGACCATTGTGCTTGACCAGGCCTTCCAGCGTTTCCCAGCTCAGATTGAGCCCATCGAATTCGGCGTAGCGAGCCTCCAGCCTGGTCACGATGCGCAGCGATTGTGCGTTGTGGTCGAAGCCGCCCCAAGCCGCCATCTTTTCGTTCAGCGCGTCCTCGCCTGTGTGGCCAAAGGGCGTGTGGCCGAAATCATGCACCAGCGCCACCGCCTCGGCGAGATCCTCGTCGCCGCGCAGCGCCCGCGCCAGCGCACGCGCGATCTGCGCCACTTCGATCGAATGCGTCAGCCTTGTGCGGTAGTGGTCGCCTTCATGGGCGATGAAGACCTGCGTCTTGTGTTTGAGCCGCCGAAACGCCGTCGAATGGATGATTCGGTCGCGGTCGCGCTGGAACGGCGTGCGGGTCGGACTTTCCACCTCATCGAACAGCCGGCCGCGCGAGCGGGCCGGATCCGTGGCATAGGCCGCGCGTGGCCGATAGCCGAATCCGATGTCGCCAAGCTCATTTGTCATGGCTGATGCTGCCGCAGTTGACTTGCCCCGTCGCGCTTCATACCTATCATGTGAAACCGAAAGCAAGGTGACGCCTATGGGCGCAGATGCCAAGACCGCCATGAAAGTCGAGATGACCGAGGCTGCCGCCAAGCGGATCGCCAGGATTGTTTCGGCCGAAGCCGGCAAGACAGCGCTGCGCGTTTCAGTCGAAGGCGGCGGCTGCTCCGGCTTTTCCTACAAGTTCGACCTGGTCGACACACGCAACGACGACGACGTCGCTATCGAAAAGGACGGTGCCACGGTGCTGATCGACGATCTGTCCCTGGTCTATATGGGCGGTTCGGTCATCGACTTCGTCGACGATTTGATGGGCCAGTCGTTCCAGATCAGGAACCCGAATGCGGTCGCCTCCTGCGGCTGCGGCACCAGCTTCTCCATCTAGGACCGAGATGCCCGCAACCGGCGCGGTTCGTCAGGTTGCGCTCTCCGCCGGTCGCGACCTCGACGCGACGTTGGCCTTTTGGCGCGATGTCCTCGGCATGAGCGTTCATGCCCGCTACGATCCGCCCGGCATCGCCTTCATCATGGCCGGCGATGTCAGGCTGTTGTTCACCGATGGCATCCCGGCCGGCACCATCTATCTCGATAGTGTTGGCCTCGAAGCCTTCCACGCCGAGGCAAGGGCAGCCGGTATTCCCTTCACCGCGCCCCCGATGCTGGTCCATCGCGACACCGAGGGGCAGTTCGGTCCGGCGGGGGAAAGCGAATGGATGGCCTTTCTAAAGGACCCGGCAGGCAATACGATCGGACTCGTCGAACGCCTTCCGTCGCAGGAACAATGAGACCGTCATGAAAATCGTCACCTGGAACATCAATGGCGTGCGCGCCCGCATCGGCAACCTGACCCATTGGCTGACCGAAAGCGCGCCCGACATCGTCTGCCTGCAGGAGATCAAGACGGTCGACGAGCAGTTCCCGCGCGCCGAGATCGAGGCGCTTGGCTACAATGTCGAAATCCACGGCCAGAAGGGCTTCAACGGTGTCGCGCTGCTGTCGAAGCTGCGCTTCGACGAAGTTATCAAAGGCCTGCCGGGCGACGATGCCGACGAACAGGCGCGTTTCATCGAAGGCGTGTTCTCGACCGACAAGGGGGCGCTTCGCGTCGCCTCGCTCTATCTGCCGAACGGCAACCCGATCGATGACGAGAAGAAGTTTCCCTATAAGCTGTCCTGGATGGCGCGGCTGGAGCTCTGGGCGCAGGAGCGCCTGAGGCTGGAAGAGGCGCTGGTGCTGGCCGGGGACTATAACGTCATCCCCGAGCCGGTCGACGCGCGATTTCCCGAGAACTGGCTGAGCGACGCGCTGTTCCAGCCGCAGACGCGGCAAGCCTTCCGGCGGCTTTTGAACCTCGGCTTCACCGAGGCGGTGCGCGCGGTCACCGATGCCTCGGACACCTACACCTTCTGGGACTATCAGGCCGGCGCCTGGCAGAAGAACAACGGCATCCGCATCGACCATCTGCTGTTGTCGCCGGAAGCCGCGAACAGGTTCTCATCGGCCTCGATCGAAAAGCATGTGCGCGCCTGGGAAAAACCGTCCGATCACGTCCCGGTTGCCATCGACCTCGCCTTGCTGCCGGCCTGACCTGGGGCCTGCCGCTGCGGGCTAGTGCCGGGCGCGCCGATACCGGAGGACCTCATATCGCCACATTCCGACGCATGATGGGAGATCATCATGGCGGCCGGGGTTCCCATGACCATTCGATTTGCTCTTTGTCCGATCGGCTTGGCATTCGCCACGGTCGCGATCGTGCCGGCTCTCGCCGCGCAGGAATGTCTTGCCAATGGAAAATCCTATCCGGTCGGCCAGGTCGCCTGCCTGACGGTCGCCGATCAGAGTCATTTGGCTCGCTGCGACATGGTGCTCAACAACACATCCTGGACCAAGGTTGGCGATAGCTGCCCCGCAAACACCATGGCGCCGCACGTGCAAGTCACGCCGATCTCGACACCCGCGCCAAGCATGGTGCCGACGGAACCGACCGAAAACTGATTTTCTTCTGGATTGCCTCGCCTTCAGGTCGAGATGAGCCTTGATAGGCCGACGCTGCCCCTCGGTGCCTTGCTGGCGTTTGTTGCTCGAAAAGCCAAGCAGTTGGCTTTTCGTCCACTACACGGATCGCTCCTCCGCTCGTCGCATAGTAACGGGAGAAAAGCCTACTGATCGGTGTTGTTGCCCTTGGTCAGGATATCGTCCGCCAGCGAGATCGCGGTGCGGCGGTCGGCTTCGCCGGCCGCGGCGAACGCCTCTTCCTGCATGCCGCGGATCCAGGGCTGATCGGCCGGCGACGCACGCTCGAGGGCCGCGGTCATCATCGCCAGGCCACGCACGATCTTGCCGCTCTGGAACAACAGGTGGCCAAGCGTCGCCTGTGCGCCGGCATGGCCCTTCTCGGCGGCGAGCTGGAACCAGCGCCCGGCCTGCTTGACGCTGGCCTTCACGCCGCCCTCGCCCTTCAGGAACATCTGGCCCATCTCGAACTGGGCGTTCGGATTGCGGTAGTTGGCGGCGGCGCGCATGTAGTATTCCTGCGCCGCCACCTCGTTCTCGGTGACCGGGCTGCCGGGAATGCCCGTGCGCAGATAGTCACCGAGCGCCACCAGAGCGTCGGAGACGTAGCTTTCTTCCGGAGAGCCGGGCTCGACGTCCTGGTCGACGATCTCCGAGAAGAACTTGAACGCCTCATAATCGTCGCGGGCCACGCCGTCGCCTTCGGCATACATGCGGGCAAGCTTCCAGGTGGCGCCGATCTGGCCGTTTTCGGCGGCGTATTTATAGGCCTCGGCGGCCTGCTCCTTGTGGCCACTCTTGTAGGCGGAGAAACCGAACTGGAACACCGCCCAGGGGCTCGACTGCGGCTTCACGCCGGTCTTGTCGTCGAACACCTTGTCGTCGAAGGCCATGGCCTGGCCCACGGCGCCAAAGATCGCAACCGCGACCAGTGCCGAAAGGACGGATGACCTCAACAACTCTGGTGTTGACTTCAACAACTCAGATATCCGCATAGCAGTGTGTTTCTTTCGCACCGCCCGGATGGGTGACCGCGCCATCCCTGGCGGACCCTACCGTTTGTGCGTATTTCCATATCGCGCCAGACTGATAGTCGGTCGTGCGCGTCTTCCAAGTCTTCGCTCGCGCCGCCAGCTCGCTCTCGGACAGCGCCACCTCGATCGTGCCGTTCACCGCGTCGATCGTGATCACGTCGCCATCCCTGATGAGACCGATCGGGCCGCCCACCGCCGCTTCCGGCCCGACATGGCCGATGCAGAAGCCGCGTGTCGCGCCCGAGAAGCGGCCATCGGTGATCAGCGCCACCTTGCCGCCCATGCCCTGGCCGTAGAGTGCCGCCGTCGTCGACAGCATCTCGCGCATGCCCGGGCCGCCGCGCGGTCCTTCATAGCGGATGACCAGAACCTCGCCTTCCTGATAGGCGCGGTTCGTCACCGCCTCAAAACATTCCTCTTCCGAATCGAAGCAGTGCGCCGGGCCGGAGAATTTCAACTCCGCCATGCCCGCGACCTTCACGATCGCGCCTTCGGGGGCAAGGTTTCCCTTCAACCCCACGACACCGCCGGTTTGGGTAATAGGTCTGTTGGCCGGGCGGACCACATCCTGGTGTTCATTCCAGGCAACGTGCTCCATATTTTCGGCCAAAGTACGGCCAGTGACCGTCAGGCAATCGCCATGCAGATAGCCGTGGTCAAGCAGCGTCTTCATCAGCAGCGGGATGCCGCCTGCCTCGAACATGTCCTTGGCGACATATTTGCCGCCTGGCTTGAGGTCGGCGATGTAGGGCGTCTTCTCGAAGATTTTCGCCACGTCGAACAGGTCGAACTTGATCCCCGCCTCATGCGCGATCGCCGGCAGATGCAGTGCCGCATTGGTCGAGCCGCCGGTGGCCGAAACCACGGTCGCCGCGTTTTCCAGCGCCTTCAGCGTGACGATGTCGCGCGGGCGGATGTTTTTCGCGATCAGCTCCATGATCTTTTCGCCCGAGGCGAAATTGAAACGGTCGCGCATTTCGTAGGGCGCCGGTGCGCCGCAGGAATAGGGCAGCGCGAGGCCAATTGCCTCCGCGACGGTGGCCATGGTGTTGGCGGTGAACTGGGCGCCGCAGGAACCGGCCGACGGACAGGCGGCCTGCTCGATTTCAAGCAGCTCGGCATCGTCGATCGTGCCGACCGAGTGCTGGCCGACCGCCTCGAACACATCCTGCACGGTGATCTGGCGGCCGCGATAGCTGCCGGGCAGGATCGAACCGCCATAGATGAAGATCGACGGCACGTTGAGCCGCACCATGGCCATCATCATGCCGGGCAGCGACTTGTCGCAGCCGGCGAGGCCGACCAGCGCATCGTAGCAATGGCCGCGCATCGTGAGCTCGACCGAATCGGCGATGACCTCGCGCGACACCAGGGACGACTTCATGCCTTGGTGGCCCATGGCGATGCCATCGGTGACGGTGATGGTGCAGAACTCGCGCGGCGTGCCGTTGGCGGCTGCGACGCCCTTCTTGACCACCTGCGCCTGGCGCATCAGCGAGATGTTGCAGGGTGCTGCTTCGTTCCAGCAGGACGCGACGCCGACCAGCGGCTGCGCGATCTCGGCCGCCGACAGGCCCATGGCATAGAGATAGGACCGGTGCGGCGCACGCGCCGGACCGACAGTCACATGGCGGCTAGGGAGCTTAGCCTTTGAAATGACCTTGGCGTCCATTCTCATCCTTGCCGCGGGCGGTGCGGCCTGTCCCATCGCCGAGCCTTTTGGAGCATGTCCCGGGACAAGATCGAGGTGCGCCGGGTTTATGGCGGGAAATAGGCAATTTCCCCGGCCTGCCCCTTAGCGGAGGGGTTGTTCAGAAAGTGTTGCTGAAACGTCACAATTGCGCGAGGCGGCCGGGAGTGCGGCTTATATGCAACGCCGCTTGGATACCGGACATACCAGTGATGTCGGCTTAAATGAAAAAGGCCGGGCAACGCCCGGCCTTTTCCAATACATTCAATAGTTTAGAACTTTATCTTTACGCCACCGGAAATTGCCGTGACCAGATCATTGCCGAAGTCGTAGCTGGCATCCTCGCCGGCAATATAGCCGTTTTCACCGGCCAATTCTCCTGAGTGACCGCTGGTCAACACGCCGACCGCTCCCGCCAAACGAATTTCGACGCTCGGCGACGGCGTATAGGCCACGCCACCACCCAGCGTCCATGTATCAGTCTGCGCGCCATAGCCATGCGAGGTGCCACGATCCCACGAAAGCTGGCCGGCGGCACTCCACTGATCGTTGAACTTGTGGCCCAGACCTCCTGTGACGGTCCAGCCGTCACGATACATCAGATCGAGCGAAGTCACCGCGGCCGGCGAACCGGTGAAGCATGACGAAGCGGGGAAACCCACCGGGCAGATCGGAACGCTTTGCAGCACGCTCCAGTTGACCCACTTGACCGAGCCAAAGGCGAGCCAGCCGGGCGCGATGCCTGACTGAAGTTTCAACTCCAGGGTATCAGGCATGTACTGCGTTGAGCCGTAGATGGGGGTAATACCCCTGCCGATACTGGTGAGATCCAGTGTTCCCTCGATATTGTCGAGCTTGACTTTCGAGTTGTAGACCAAGCTTGCGCGCAACGCGATGTCGGGGATTTCGTAAGCAATTCCCGCGCGCCAGCCCCAGCCGCTGGTTTTGAGGTCGACACGACCCGTCAGTGCCGGAAAAACATTCACCAGGCTTTCCTTAAAGCCCGAGATATCCTGGTAGAACAAACCGCCGATAAAGCGGAGTTGGCCCTTGCCGGCATCCATCTTGTAGGAGCAGGTACCTGCGTAGTTGTCGCTCCTGATATCGGTTTCGATATTGGAGAGCGCTCCGTTCCATATACCTGGCGCTGTGTGCGCGCCCCAGGGTTGCGAATAGTCGACCATGCAATCGACGCCTTGCACAACTTGGACCTTGGCCCCAATGCGCGGAACCCAATAACCCTCGGCACCATCGGCTGAGGTGCCCAAGCCGAGATTTGCTCCGCCCGGACCACGCGCATTCTCATACTTGCGATCTGGCATCACATAGGTCGCTTCAGCTTCCGTAGCGAATGGCGCCGGATCGAACAGCAGGTCAATATCGTAGCCGCCGCGCTCCAGACCGCCGGCATGCGCCGGATGAATAACCGAACCCATCAAGGCCAACGAAAAGCACCCTGCCCCCAGCAGTGCTTTCAGACGCAAATTGCTCATGGACATCCTCCCCGAATAACTAGTGGATCAAGCTAGAACCAATTCACGTTAACGGTGCAATAACGAATACATTGGGCGTACATGTACGGGTTCGCCCAACGTATTTCGGGCAAAATGCAGGCGGACGCCGCGACGCCAAAAAACGGTCTTTGGTGAGGTTCACCGCTCCAAAAAAAGGAAAAAGCGACCGGAAAGGCTCAAAAAGGGCCGATTTAAGCGGTCTGCGGCCCCATTGTTACATTATGGCAACAATGGGGCAAAAACTCCCGTTTACGTCAACATTAACGCAACGGAATGCCGGTTTTCGAGGCACGAGACCGCCCATTTTAGAGGGCGCTAAAATCTCCCGAATCTGCCCTTCAGCCGGCGTCACGAACCCTGGTCAGCGCCACCGAAAGCTTGTCCTGCGCGTCGCGATATTCTGCGAGCTTTTCTCGTTCGCCTTCGACGATCTCCGCCGGCGCGCTGGCGACGAATTTCTCATTCGACAGCTTCTTGTGCAGGCGCGCGATTTCCTCGGTCACCTTGACCAGTTCCTTTTGCAGCCGCACGGCCTCCGCAGTGAGGTCGATCAGGCTGCCAAGCGGCAGGCAGATCGTCGCCTCGTTGAGCACGATCTGCGCCGACCCCTTGGGTGCCGCATCGGCGAGCGAGATGTCGCCGACGCGCGCCAGCCGCTTGATAGCGGACTCCTCGCGAACCAGTCGTTCGCGCGTCACGTCGTTGGCGCCGACCACCACGAGCGGCGCAATGGCCGCCGGCGGCACGTTCATCTCAGAGCGAACCGAGCGGATGCCGGAGACGAGATCGACCAGCCAGTTGATGTCGGCGGCTGCTTCCGCGTCCTCGAAATCCGGCGACGGCCATGCGGCATGGCACAGCAGCGAGGCCCGTTCCCTGCCTTCGCCCGCCGTCTGCGCCCACAACTCTTCGGTCATGAACGGCATCATCGGATGAAGCAGCTTGTAGATCTCGTCGAGCACGAAGGCGACGCAGGCGCGGCTTTCAGCCTTGGCCGCCTCGTCCGTGCCCATGAACACCGGCTTCAGCAGTTCCAGATACCAGTCGCAGAACAGGTTCCAGACGAAGCGGTAGGCCGCTCCAGCCGCCTCGTTGAAGCGGTACGAGGTGATGCCGTCGGTGATCTCGCGCGCGGCGCGCGTCAACTCGGTCAGGATCCAGCGGTTGACCGCCAGCTTGGCGTCGTTCAGCCAGAAATCGTCATTGCGCGCGACTTCGTTCATCTCGGCAAAGCGCGTCGCGTTCCACAGCTTGGTGCCGAAATTGCGGTAGCCGGCGATGCGCGCCGGGTCGAGCTTCACGTCGCGCCCCTGCGCCGCCATCACGGTCAGGGTGAAGCGCAATGCGTCGGCGCCATATTCGTCGATGAGATCGAGCGGGTCGATGACGTTGCCTTTCGACTTCGACATCTTGGCGCCGTTCTTGTCGCGCACCAGCGCATGTACATAGACGGTGTGGAACGGTTCCTCGTCCATGAAGTGCAGGCCCATCATCATCATGCGGGCAACCCAGAAGAAGATGATGTCGAAGCCGGTGACCAGCACGTCGGTCTGGTAATAGGTTTTCAGTTCCGGTGTCTGGTCCGGCCAGCCAAGCGTCGAGAACGGCCACAACGCCGACGAAAACCAGGTGTCGAGCACATCCTCGTCGCGGATCAGTATCTCGCCCGGCTTGAAGTTCTCGAGCTTGTCCTCGACCCAGGCCTTCCATGGCCCTTCCAGAGCCAAATAATATTCGATCGCCGCACTCAGCGCCTCTTCCTCGGTCTTCTCGACGAACACGCGCCCGTCCGGCCCATACCAGGCCGGAATCTGATGTCCCCACCACAACTGGCGTGAAATGCACCAGGGCTGGATGTTCTCCATCCAGTCGAAATAGGTTTTTTCCCAATTTTTCGGGACGAAGTTGGTACGACCTTCGCGCACCGAGGCGATCGCCGGCTTGGCGAGCTCGGCCGCATCGGCATACCACTGTTCGGTGAGGAACGGTTCGATCGGCACGCCGCCGCGGTCGCCATGCGGCACCGCGTGGCGATGCGGCTCGACCTTGTCGAGGAAGCCGCCGGCCTCCATCAGTTCGACGATCTTCTTGCGCGCGACGAAACGGTCGAGGCCGTCGAGTTCGTCCCATACCGCCTGACGCTCCGGCGTCACCTCGAGGCCGGCGAGGAAGTCCTCATTATCCCTGAGCTTGATGGCGGCTTCGACGGTGAGGATGTTGATCGCCGGCAACTTGTGGCGCTTGCCGACCTCGAAGTCGTTGAAATCATGCGCCGGCGTGATCTTGACCGCTCCGGACCCCTTTTCCGGATCGGAATACTCGTCGGCCACGACAGGTATCTTGCGCCCGACGATCGGCAGGACGACATTCTTGCCGATGAGATGCTGGAACCGCTCGTCGTCGGGATTCACCGCGACAGCCGTGTCGCCCAGCATCGTCTCGGGACGAGTCGTCGCCACGATGATGAAGGTTTTCGGGTTTTCCGGATCGAAGGCCACGCCTTCGATCGGATAGCGGAAATGCCAGAGATTGCCGTTGACCTCCTGCTGCTCGACCTCGAGATCAGAGATTGCGGTCAGCAGTTTCGGGTCCCAGTTCACAAGGCGCTTGTCCTTGTAGATCAGCCCTTCCTTATAGAGCGTGACGAACACTTCGAGCACGGCCTTGGACAGGCCCTCGTCCATGGTGAAGCGTTCGCGCGACCAGTCGGCGGAGGCACCGAGACGTTTCAGCTGGTTGAAGATCAACCCACCCGATTCGGCCTTCCATTCCCACACCTTCTCGATGAATTCTTCGCGGGTGAGATCGCGGCGATGGATCTGGTTTTCCATCAGCCGGCGCTCGACCACCATCTGCGTGGCGATGCCGGCATGGTCCATGCCGGGCTGCCACAGGACGTTCTTGCCACGCATGCGCTCGAAGCGCACCAGGATGTCCTGCAGCGTGTTGTTGAGCGCATGGCCCATATGCAGCGAGCCAGTGACATTGGGCGGCGGAATGACGATGGTGAAGGCCTCGGTCCCCTCCTCCGCCCCAGCGCCGGCCCGAAACGCATCGGCTTCCTCCCACACCCTGGCGATCTTCGGCTCGACGGTTTTTGCGTCGTAGGTCTTTTCAAGCATGGGAAAACGGTCCGCGCTGTCGGGAATTTTGCTGGTTCGGTGTAAATCGGAAGGTCCTGGCCAAGTCAACCGCGAGGACGGCTGGCGGGCACTCGCCGGCCTAGAGATAGACGGCCTCCAGGTCGCGGGCAATGGCGTCAGCGGCTGCCGCGCATTTCGTTCAGGTGCGGCTGCGAGGAGCGGGGGCAACGGTGCCGGACATCATCCCGCGACGCGCGCCGTCGCTGGCCAATGCCCTTGCCAGCAGCGGCATCCGGCGCACCGCAGCTTGACCGCGTATGGCAGCGGCGCGTAAGTTGCCAGCGCTGCTGTAGAGCGCATCGGCTTCCGGCCGGAGGGGCATTGCCCGCCTACGCTACCCTCAACATCAACGCGCCCATGCCCACACTCGAGCACCATAAGAAACAGGCGAAACTCTACCTGAGATGGCATCGCCAGCGGTATTATCCCGTCGCCGATGCAATCGGCTCGCTGTTGCCGCGCTTCCGTCATCTGACCGACAGCCAGATCCTGGATCACAGCTTCAAGCTCACTGACGCCCAGGAACTGGTCGCTAAGAAGGCGGGTTTCGAGACTTGGCAGGCGCTGAAGAAAGGGCTTCAGACCATGATCGACAGCACCACAGCCGATGCCTCGCAGCCGTTTCTCGCCGTGGCCGAGCCTCAGCTTTTCGTTTCCGACATCAAAGCCGCCTGTTCGTTCTACGAACACAAACTCGGCTTCAAGACGCGCTTCACCTATGGCGAACCGCCCTTCTACGCGCAGGTGTTTCGGGACGGTGCGCGGCTCAACCTGCGCCATGTTGACCAGCCTCTTGTCGACGTGGGTCTACGAGCGAAGGAGGACCTGCTCTCGGCAACGATCGTCGTCGAGGCGATCAAACGGTTGTTTCTTGAGTATCAAGCGGCGGGCGCCAGCTTCCATCAAACGCTGCGCGCGGAGCCTTGGGGCGCCCGCACCTTCATTGTCGGCGATCCCGACGGCAATCTGCTCGCGTTCGCAACATCGGCGGAGAGCTGAGCCTGACAAAAGCGGGGGCTCAGGGCGGCACTTTGATCCCGACGCGAGCCTTACTGCGCCCCGCGTGCCACGCGCTCGATCTCTTCGCGCACCAGCCTTTCGACCAGCGTCGGCAGATTGTTGTCGAGCCAGTCCTGCAGCATCGGCCGCAGCATTTCTTCGGCCATCTCGTCGAATGTCTTCTTGCTGCGGCTTGCAAAGGCGTCGGACAGCTCGCCGAAGGCGGCAGCAACCTGCCGGCCCGTATGTTCGGAAAGAATCGCGGGACGCACCGCATGCGCTTCGTTTGCCGCCGCGCGCGCCTGAGCCGTGCCCGGAGCATCGCTCGACGAAGACCGCTCGGTCGCGGGGTCCACCGCCGTTTCGCTCGCCGCCACGTCCGGCCGTGCCGCTGGCTTGCGGATGCCCCGGTCCGGCATCGCCTTGGCTTGCTCGCCAACCGCCGCGATCTCGCGACGCCAATCGGCGATAATGGCTTCACTCGCCGCAAGCTCCGCGGGAGCCGCTGGCGCGTCGCGGCTGGGCACCGGCCCGGCGGCAACCCGGGCGCTGACCTCGGCCAATGTCGTCGGCGTCCTGCCAACAGCCGGATCGGCACGTGGCGGCGCTTCGGTGCGTGCGATCGCCGGCTGTACGGCTGGCGCCTGGACTTCCGCCATAGCGGCCGGTTTCCTGACCTCGGGGACGGCATGCAGTTCGGCGCGGAACGCGTCTATGTCGGCGGCCGCAACAGCACTCGGCGCGGGCTCCAAATCCTGCTGCAACTCATCGGCCTCGCCGGGCTGCTTGCGGCCGTTGTCGCTATCTTCGATGATCCTCCTGATGGAAGCCAGTATCTCTTCCATGGAGGGTTCGCGCTGTGCGCTGCTTGCCGTTGCCATCGTCACATCCGCCGCCCTTGTGACCCGTTGCAGGTTTCCGCTCCGGCAAAAGCCGGATTCGAATCATGACGACAGCGTAACCGACGGATCGCCGCACGAGAATCCCCAATCTGGGGACATGTGGGATTTCAACAGATTAGAGCGATTCCGCCAAAGCCGTGTGACGGTCCCCGTCAGCAACCCACCGAAGGACAACGACAGTCAGGCGTTTCCGATCGAACCGCTCAGCCCGGAAACGCCGTTCGAACGAAGGCCTAGCGGCCGTCCGGCGTGCGCAGGCCGATCCACTTGTCCTTGACGGCGTTGTAGTGCTCTTCGGGCTTGTACTTCGTCACCTGCAGCGCAAGCCGGTCGACCGACAGGTGGCCGATCGCGGAGAGGATGGCATAGCTCGCCACGACCACGTCGTGTTCGGAATTGGCCTGGTTGATCTTGGCGGTGATGAGGGTAGCTTGGGCATTGAGCACGTCGAGCGTCGTGCGCTGGCCGACATTGCGTTCTTCGATGACGCCGTTCAGTGCCAGTTGTGCGGCTTCGATCACCTGCCTGTTGGCGGATACGCTTTGCTGCGCGGCGGTGTATTGCGACCATGCCGTGGCGACAGCCTGGCGGACCTGGTCGCGGCTGACGTCGACCTGGATACGCGCTTGCCCGAGCGACTCCTTGTTCTGCCGCACGATCGCCGAAGTCCGGCCGCCTGAATAGATCGGGACGGTCAGCGTTGCGCCGATATTGGCCGAGGTCGAATTGCCGTTGGAACCCGCCACGTCGGGGATGGCTTTGCGGTAGTTTTCCGAAATACCGGCCGAGGCCGACAGCTGCGGCAACAGCGCGCCCTCGGACGATTTCACCGAGAAAGCCGCGGCGTCGACCAGATGCTGGGTGGCAAGGATGGCCGGATGTTCGGCCGAGCCGATGGCGATCGCGGCGTCGAGGCTCGACGGCAGCAACCGTCCCAATGGCGCGGCTGGCTTGAGCTTGCCCGGCTCGTCGCCGACAACCTGGTGATAGGTCGCGGCACTGGCCAATGCCTGCGCACGCGCAGCACTGAGCGAGGCCACCGCCGAGGCGCGCTGGGCATCGGCCTGCGCGACATCGGTGCGCGTACCTTCGCCGACGTCGAAGCGCGAGCGCGCGGCGCGCGCCTGCTCGGTCAGGAACTGCAGGTTCTGCTCGGTCAACACCGCGATCTGCCGGTCGCGAATCACGTCCATATAGGCGGTGGCCGCGCTGAACAGCGTGTTCTCCTCGGTGTTGCGCAGGCTTTCGACCGACGCCTTGACGTGGGATTCAGCCGCCGCCACGTTGTTTCTCGTCTGGAAACCGTCGAACAGCGACTGGTTGATCTGGATGCCGTAGCTGCCGCTTGTCAGCTTCGAATTGCCGCCGTCATTTGCCCGGCGCGTGTTCGTGTAGTCGATGTTGGCCGATCCGGTAACCGTCGGACGCCAGCCCGATTTGGCAATGGCCACGCTCTCGTCGGTCACACGCACGCCGGCACGCGACGCATTCAGTGTGGAATTGTACTGATAGGCTTTTGCAAGGGCACCGGTGATGGTCTCAGCCGATGCAGCCAGTGGGGATAGTGCGGTCGCCGAAACAAGGACGGCGGTGAAAAATGATTTGCGTACTGACGGCACGGTATATCCCTCATTCGTTTTCCATGGGAACCGCGCCGCGCCGGCTTCTCCTTCTGGAGCAGCCGGCGTGGCGTGTTTCATGTTCCCTGTCGCTCCGCCCAAAGTGCCCCCAGTCTGGGATCAGCAACGATCGTTCAAATGCAAGCGACCATGACAAAGCCTTTGCTGCAAGGCCAAATCATTCAGAATTCGAAAGCATGCTCACGTTCGAAGCCGGGTAGTGGCTTAATTGCCGCATTAAATGCCCTTCTCCCGGTTACAACCCCTCCAGCCTTGACAAAAAGCCGCGCCACGCCGGAATTGCCCTGTCCTTCGACCGCGACCAGGCGTCCGCCCTCGGCGAGCTGGTCGAGCAGCGACGCCGGCACTTTGCCGACACTGCCGCCGAGGAAGATGACATCGTAAGGTGCCTTTGCCGCATGGCCTTGCGCCAGTGCGCCCTGAACCACGGTCACATTGCCGCAGCCCAGGCCAGACAGGGTCGACGCGGCGGTTTGCGCCAAGGCCGAATCGCTTTCGAGCGCCACGACGAATCTCGCCAGGCGCGACAGGATCGCCGAGGCGTAGCCGGTGCCGCAGCCGACATCGAGCGCCGAATCGGTGACGCTGATCTCGGCCAGTTGCATCAGCTTGGCCAGCGGCGAAGCTTCCATCAGGTAGCGCGGGCCATCGGCGCTGCCGGTGATGCGGATGTCCTCGTCGATATAGGCCAGATCGCGCTGGCGATCGCCAACGAAAACCTCGCGCGGCACGGAAAGCATCGCGTCGAGCAACGGCGCGCTGGTCACGTCGGTGGTGCGAACCTGACCATCGACCATCTTGACGCGAAGTTCGGAAAAATCAGCGCTCATGCTCCAAGCCTCGCTTTCCGCGACACAATCGCGGTCCATTGGACAGGACGCTCAGGCTCCGGCGCTGACGCGCGGGAGCCTGGCCTGGAGATTGGAGGCCTCGCCCGGAATCGAACCGGGGTGCAAGGATTTGCAGTCCTCTGCGTAACCACTCCGCCACGAGGCCTCGTTGCTCCCGGCGTTCCACCCGGTTCCAATAGGTTGCGGCGAAAATGCCGTCAAGCGGCCACGACGTATTCCGAACGCTTTCCTCTGCGCCGGCTCCGCCCCTGTCAGATCGCCGTCACAACCGCCCTATTAGCAATCCGTTAAGCATGGCGGATGATCGAACGAAACGCCGCGCACCGGCTTGCGTTGAGAAACAGGGAGGACTGCGCCATGCCCACGGCAAAGCCAAGGGACGAAACGCACGAAACGGAAAGCGTGTCGCTGCTGGGATGCGAGGAATTGGTGCGCTATGCCATCGACTGCCTGAGAATTGAAGGCACCGGCAGCCTGTCGCCGCGTGATCGCGCGCGTCTGGCCTCGGCTTCCGCGGTCCTGAAGGAGATCAGCGAGGATTTGAAGGCAGGCGCACAACCCGATTCGGAGGAATCCGTCGGCGGCACGGAGAGACGGCGCCAGGATTGATTCTCTTTCGAAGGCCACCGCCGTGCGAGATGCGCCGCAAGGCCGCTCAGTCCGGCCGGCGTTGCCGCTCCCACCAGACGACCAAGCGGCGCCGCTGGCGACGGACCATGGCTATTTCGTAGGAGAGTACCAGCAGTCCGAGCGGCACCATCCAGAAGCCAAGGATCGGCAGGAACCCGAGAAGGCCGCCAATCGTCAAAAGCACGCCGATAGTGATTCTGAGACCGCGCGACTGCGGCATGGTGAATTCGCGCCCGAAAACCGAGATCTTTCGTTCTGGTATCCGGTTTTCGTCCGCTGCCGTCATTGCGAAAAACTGCCTGTCTGGGGGCTCGATAATGCCATCTTACGAAAGCCGCGACCGCCCTTTCGGTTCCGCGCCCGTCGCCAAGACGGCTAATATGTGGGTGGGCAAAGCCGATTGCGAGAAACCACCGCGCGAAAAAGTCTCGGCAAAATGCGAAATGCTGCTTTGCAAAGCCGAAACGGGTTTGCTATAGGCTGCGCCACTTGCTCAAAGAGCCTCCGTTCCCCGGTAGCTCAGTGGTAGAGCAACCGGCTGTTAACCGGTTGGTCGCTGGTTCGAATCCGGCCCGGGGAGCCAATCTTTTCAAGAACTTAGCCGAACTTGAAAATTTGCAAATAGCGGCTGATCTACAGCATATCTACAGAAACTGGTTTCGCTAGAGGACCGATCTCGCCCAGTGGTAGGCGAATCATCTACCTATCTTTGGGTGGCGACCCTTTCACACTAAGAGCAGCCGCCCTTCATGGCGGTAACCGTCAATACAGGGCCGCGACTGAATTTATTTGTCGCGCTTCCAAGCGACACAACAGGATGAATCACTCGTTGTCGCGATCCGATAATAGGCTTGCCAGACGCCATCCTCCAGAGTTTCGTTCATCTAAACGCTGAGTTCGAATCCGCGCTCCCGAAACCCATTGCAAAGGGCTTGAGCGATCCACTGCTACCCACAAGGTTACGAGCCCGGCCCTTGTGTCGACCATTTTAGGGTTTGCCTTTGCGACGGCGCGCGGCCATGGCATCATCGGATAATGGACTATCGCCACATCTGTACAGCCGCCACTGTTGCCCATCATGACTTACTGGCCGCTCACCAAGCACCTGAGGCGGGGCCGGACTCTATGAATCTCAGGCTGGTGCTCATGCGCCACCTCATAATGGAAATCGCCAACGTCGCTGATCTGGCAACGATTTCAGGCGCACTCTACAAGGAGCATCCTGAGCTTGGCGAACTGCACCGCCCGTTGCGTAGAGGGCTTGAGTTCTTCAAGTATCTTCGGAACGTGTATGTCGGCCACTTCGTCCCCGATCTTTGCGAAAAAACGTTCGAATGGGTACCACAAACGTATGCGGCGATCGGAAGCGTCGAACCTGCCAAGATGTGGATAGTGAGTTGGTTTGCACTCGAAACTGCCATCAACACATACGCCGATCCAGAAACGGGCCATAAGATTTTTCCATCCGAGACCGATTTGCAATATCCACCCGACTACACCCGTTTTCTCAACTTCCTTGGCGAAACAGTGCTCGGCTCAATCGCATACGCCTCATGTCTCATTAGTACGGCCCGATCTCATGTTGACGTTCCTGACATCGAGCAAGACATGATGGAGTTGGCCTTCGCGGCAGGCCGTACGAGCTTCGGTGTCCTTAAAAAGGGAAAGCGATAGGGAGCGCACACGAGTCGATCCGCCCACCTCCGGCTGCGTGCAAGTCACCGGAATAACTGGCGGCGCCGAATCAGATATAATTACCATCCGTATTCCGGAGGCGCTCATGGTCAAAGTCATTAATTTAGGTACGGAGGAAAATGCACCTGCGGAGCGACATGTTGTCGTTGTTGTTCACCAGGAGACATTGAACGACCGCGTACGAGAAAAAGCCTATTTCTACGACAGTGCAAGGGGCGATTATGGCGGCAGTGGGCCATTCAATTTTTTGCTGGACGAAGCTATGAGGCGCGCGCAGCGCTTCGCATCCGACAACACCATCGCAAAGATCGTTGTGCGGGCGCAGCACCCGTGAACGAATCTGTTGTCGTTCGCACGATAGGCTCAATTTGGCGCGGCCACCATTTCATCTGGAAGAAACCGGAAAGCTGGATGCCGCTTCTGGGATCATGGCTGGCGCCGCGGCTGCGCAAAGACGGCATTCACCGCCTCAAGCCCGGCGTCTATCGTGACGTTTCCTGGGACGATCCGGAATGGTCCGACATACTCGGCAGATCCCTGCGCGGCGATTTTGACGGCCATGCGGAAGAACTCGCCGACTCGCTGGAACATGCCATCATGCGCACTTTTCATGGCTGCAGGACAGAGGATGCCGGGATCTACTTCCGGGAAGGACTTCGCCTTCACGACCGGCGCGAGATGACCGACAGGCTGCGTTCAATTATCGCGCAAAATACCGAACTTCACTGGATGAGGGATCGCGTTGATGAGTTGGTCCGGGACGTCAACAACACGCTCGATGAGGGGCGGTCATTTGTGGTCGCCGACGACACAGCGCTTCTGAAACGTTGCGCGCACTACCTCATATATGGCAGCGAATGGATTGTGGCCGTTCTCGGTCACTCGGGGCATAGGGTGCTAAGAAACATCGGCACTCCCACCTTGCTGGAGATCGATCTACCCCTTTCGATGAGCAGTTTCCAGACGCGGAAGGAACTTGCGATCAAGCTCCTTGATGAGTGGACGCGGTTCACCTGCAATACGCCAGATTGGTCAGCCCCTATCGACTTCTCATTTCGCCTTCGCTCCGCCATTCCCCCTTCGTGCATTGTTGGTCATTCACATCCGGCAGAACTAAACGATCCATTGAACGGAAAAACTCTCTATCGGTCCCCCACAAACACATGCGCCTTTTGTGCTCAAGGCTGACCCGATTCGATCATCGACGGCGCTTGACGGACACAATGTCTTTATCGGGGGGAAACGTCACTCATGCCAAAAGTCTCGAAGCTAGTTCAAAAAATTCATTTCGAGGATTTCGGCGGAGCCGAATTCGAGCGGCTGGTCTTTGCCTATCATGTCAGGGCCGGGTGGACCGATCTCGCATGGTATGGGCAAGCCGGAGGCGATCATGGGCGCGATATCATCGGACTCGAACGGCTGGACGATGGCCCGCCGCGCCGGAGCGTCATCCAATGCGTCAATCGCGGTAGCCTCACTCAGGCCAAGGCCGAGCATGACATTCAAAGACTCCTATCTTCTCCAACAAAGTTCGATGCCCTCAAATTCGTGACCCGGAGCACCGTGTCCGCCACCCGGCGAGATGCCATTCAAAAATTTGCCAGCGCGAACGGTATCGACAATCTGTCAATCTGGGGCGGCGCAGAACTGGAGGAACATCTGCGCCTGATCGGTGAAGACCTGCTAAAGCGATTTTGCGAGGGCGAGGAATTTCCTGACAAGGCCGGCGAACTGACCCGGTTCGCCGATGACTTTGCCGGCCTGTCGGATGGAGACGCTCTCGCCCAGATGGCCGCCGTATTTGATCGCCCGGCGTTTCGCACACCTTTTCAGCAGGAGTGCTCGCTACATGCGTTTAAGCAGGCCATCGATGACACCATCTCCGCTCTGAATACTGGCGTTTGGCGAACGCGTGAGGGCGATGAGATAAGGCGCATCCCTTCTCTCCATCACCTACGGGATCGGCATATCAAGACGAGCGTGAGTCGTTCCGCACAATTGGTCGATCAATTACGGCGCGCTTTTGCGTCCGGTTTGCGCGACAAGACCATCAGGCCCTGTGGGTGCGGGAATCCGGACTGCCCGGTATTTACGATGAACCCTGATGTTGCAGTCAGGTTGAACAAGATCCGATCCGATGCCCTCTCGGCATTCAGGGATGCCTATCCGAGGTTCCACATAGAGATGGAATAAGGGGCGCCGGTACGACGCCCCTTCCAATCACTCAGGCCGCGAGGGTCTGCTGGCGCATGGGCTCGTACAGTATGGCGAAAAATTCATCGGCCAGGTCGTAGGCAAGTTCCGGCAATAGTCGGTCCACGGAACCCACGAAGCTCGAGCCGAAAAATTCGGATTTACCCGGTATGCGGCGGGCGATGCCCTGATACGTTTTGAACATCGTCTTTCCAAGCGCGCTGCCGCTCTCACCCATCACATGGGTCTCGCTGCGCCCATCCAGAGAGATGCAGTCCCAGTTCAATTTGACGTACTTGGTACGTCTCGAAATGCGCAGATTCGGAATGTCACGCTTCTGGCATTCCCGGTACCAGTAGTTGTTGGCGCCGATGTCACCGTTGCGGAATTCTACCCATATGCGTTGCGGTAATGCGGGTGAACGGACGGCAACTTTTGTGGAAACGGCACTGGAAGAATGGTTCCCGAGTGCGGTTAACCGAGAGGCGATCCTCTCGTCATTGATCTTCGCGAGAATTGGACGTTGCGGGGTAGAGGTCTTGATCGCCGCCTGCATGGCTGCATGCGTGTTGTATCCAGCCCCGAAAGCCAAGGCTTCGGTAAAATGTGCCGATTTCGCTTCAGGCATTGCCTTGCGCAGCTCGGACTTCACAAAATCGATATTGTCCAGGGTAAGCAGAATAGAGGCCATGTGACCGTTCCTTTTTGATGATCGTCTGTCGCCAATTACGAGACGACCCAAAGGATCGATTCACGTTGCCGGTAGTCTCTGTCCACTTTGACCTGGCGACAGGTCAGGCAGGAATCGCCTCTCCAAACGCTAGCCCGTCCGGCCGCTTTCCGCAATGTGAAACTGGTTTGTCGCTCAGCCGTGATCGCGACTTGAGGCCGCTCGAAAACGATCGTTTTCGAGCGAATTTGAATCCCCTTTCTGACTTTGGCTAAGATTTTCTTCGAAGCCGTCATTTCTTTAAGCATGAAGAAGGCGAGCCGCCGTCGCCGGGGGCCGCGCTCGAAAACGATCCATAATGAGGGCTCAACAAAAAGCATCAGCACCGAAACGCACCACGCAGCGGGGAGCCGTCTACTGGTACTTCGTGCCGGTCATGTGGTTCTGGAAGCCGTTCGAGGCGATGGGTAATCTGTGGCGTGGCTTTAAGGTGCCTGACAATGCAGGAACATGGCTCGGCTTATGGTGGCTGCTCTGGTGCGGAGGTTTCGCGAAGTCATAGCCGTCTCAATCGTCGGCGATTCCGTGACGCCCGATAACTTCTACCCTTACCGCTCCTGGGTCTACGTCACCAATCTTGTCTACCTCCTCTCCGCCCTCGCTGCGCAAGAGGTTGTCAACCGGGTCGCGAAGACGGAAGCGGACGCCGTGCAATCCTTTCAGGCCGTGACCTGCCACTGAGAATTTCCTCCATCTGAGATTAGATTCCAGCCCTTGATCGAAGGACGGACTGATGAAGAGAGCGGTTCACGGAAGAGCAGATCATTGCGGTTCTGCGCGAGCACGAGGCGGGAGCGAAGGCGGGCGATTTGGCTCGCAAGCACGGGGTCTCGGAGGCGACGCTATATAATTGGAAGGCGAAGTATGGCGGGATGGACGTGTCCGACGCCAAGCGCCTGAAGGCCTTGGAAGACGAGAATGCCAAGCTGAAGAAGCTGCTCGCAGACCAGATGCTCGAAGCCTCGGCGCTGCGTGAGCTTCTGTCAAAAAAATGGTAGGGCCCGCCGCCAAGCGCGAAGCCGTTGCGCATCTGCAGGCCGTCATGGGCCTGTCGGAGCGTCGGGCCTGTTCCTTTGTGGGCGCTGATCGCAAGATGATCCGCTACCAGTCCCGGCGTCCGCCCGAGACGGAGCTGCGTGGTCGGCTGCGTGACCTCGCCAACGAGCGCCGACGCTTCGGCTACCGGCGGCTGTTCATCCTGCTCAGGCGCGAGGGCGAGGCATCTGGGGTCAACCGCATCTATCGGCTCTACCGCGAGGAGGGCCTGACGGTGCGCAAGCGCCGGGCAAGGCGGCGAGCGGTCGGCACGCGGGCGCCGATCCTGGTCGAGGCAAAGCCGAACGCGCGCTGGTCGCTGGATTTCGTCCATGACCAGTTCGCCTGCGGCCGGCGGTTCCGGGTGCTCAACATCGTCGACGACGTGACGCGCGAATGCCTGGCGGCGATCCCGGACACGTCGATCTCCGGCCGCCGGGTGGCGCGTGAACTGACGGAACTGATCGCCCACCGCGGCAAGCCCGGCATGATCGTATCCGACCACGGCACCGAGTTCACCTCGAACGCCATTCTCGCCTGGTCGAAGGATCATCGGGTGGAATGGCACTACATCGCGCCGGGCAAGCCGATGCAGAACGGCTATGTCGAGTCATTCAATGGACGGATGCGCGATGAACTCCTGAACGAGAGCCTGTTCTTCGGCCTGGATCACGCCCGCAGTGCCATCGCCGAATGGAGGGAGGACTTCAACACCGCCAGGCCACATTCCTCGCTCGGCTACCAGACCCCGGCAGCCTATGCCGAGGTCATCACCGCAACCGGCTCCGACGCTGCGCTAATCGAAGGCTCCGCGCCTCCGCCGGTTGCTCAACCCGCGCCACAAGGCGCAACAAAAACGGTCGAGGCTCTAATCGCAGCTGGATGACAGTTCAGTGGCAGGCCAGAATGGCACTACATCGCGCCGGGCAAGCCGATGCAGAACGGCTATGTCGAGTCATTCAATGGACGGATGCGCGATGA
>NZ_VFVQ01000018.1:0-133316 GCF_006442195.1 Mesorhizobium sp. B2-3-13 | reverse complement strand
ACCCCCGAAAAGCCTCCAAAGCAACGAAAATGGCCGCCCTCAATCCTCACAACAAGCCTCCCGCAATATTGCGCAACAGGCCCCCTTGGCGAAGGGCCCGGCGATCGCCGAGCCCTTCCCTTGTCAGTCACGGTGTTCGGGCATGGCTTTCAGCTGGTCCTTGGTCCAGCTGGTCACGGCGTGGACGTCGCCGTCCTCGTCGCGCATGAAATCGAGTTCGTTGGCGGCGACGGCGACCGGTTTGGCGCCGATGCCGAGGAAGCCGCCGACATCGATCACGACCTGGCCGCTGCCATGCATGTGGTCGACGGAGCCGATCTTCTCGTCGTTGGGGCCGTAGATCGTCGCGCCTTCAAGCGTGTCGGGGGTCAGTTCGGCGGGGCGGAGCCTTACGTGGTTTGCGTGGTCCATGAGTGCATCTCCTCTGGGGGTTGGGACAGGGTGAACCTCCGAGGCGGCCAAGGGTTCCGACATTGCCGCGGATGACGGAAGTAGCGGGCGCGCGGATTTTGAGGGCCGCTCGATGAATCATCTTCTCATCAAGCCGCGCCAACGCATTGTCTCGAAATGCCTCGCGTTCAGCGCCTGCGCTTGGCCTTGAGGTTGCGCGCGGCCTGCTCGATCGCGGCGCGGTCGGTGCCCAGGCGATCGAGCAGCGCCTGCGCCTCGTCGCCCGATATGCCGGCGCGGATGGCCAGTTCCTCTACCGTCAGCACGTCGGAGCTGGCGATCTCGCCGGTCTGCGGCAGCGCATCGTCGGCCGTCAGCGGCAGGGCGGCTTCCCGGTCGATCTCCATCTCGGCCTGGCGCCAGTGCCGGTCATGGTCGCCATGCGCGCCGCCTTCGCGCTGCCAGATCTCGTAGGCGCGGTTCCTGATCTTGTCGTCACGGTCGTCGCTCATATCCATTCCTCCACTCATGTGAGGCATGAACGCCGCGCCGATCCGAACGATCCAAAAAATCTGCGTGATCTCTGGGATCACAAGGCACCTTTCAGCCGCGCCCGGCCTCCCGCATCCGGCTGCTATTCGCATTGGCGCCTGGGTCCGCCGGAATAGGGCTGGTAGCTGTTGTCCTCGGGCCGGTAGGAGCGATAGCGGCTGAAGCAGGAATCGACATGGTCGGCGGAAAGCCCCGCCGTGGCGACCGAAGCGGCGTCGCCCGTCTCGGCATAGCTGACTTCGGCTGAAGGCTTAGCGCCCTGGTCGGCGCCGGCGTCGAGATAGGGCGATACGCAGGGGCGCAGCCGCCCGCTATAGGACAAGTAGCTGTTGTCGTCGGGATGGTAGGAGCGGTAGCGGCTGGCGCACCACTGGAGATGGGACGCCGGCAGGACCGCGTCGCTTGCGGCGGGCTCGATCGAGCCGGTCGCGGCCGGATCGGGTGCCGGCTCCTTGGCGGCGATGTCGGGCGGGGCGGGCTGGTCGGCCGGCAAGCGTTCAAGGTTCTGCGCCGCCTTGTTCACCGGCCGCGCGTTCCTGGTCCAGAGCTCCGCCACGCTGACAGTCGGCCTTGCCTCATGCGCAGGCTTGGCGGCAAGCAGCCAAGCGGCAAAGGCGAGCCCGCTGCCGAAAACCGCCAGCGTCAAAACGAAGCCGCTGACCAGTGCTACAATCGCTTTCACGTCACGCTCCTTCAGCCCCTGCTTATAGAATGCGGAGCATCAAGGCTGGTTCCAGCAAAGTGCGTGTCGCGAGCGTGTCCGGATGAGGCGCGCGGGCCCAGCTCCCCTCAAACCGGCAGCCCCAGGGAAAACTGGTTCTCCACCGCCAGCAGCGCCGCCACCATGTCCTTGTCGCGCTGCCGCTGCTGCAGGTAGCCGGCTAACAACCAGTCCAGCGAGAACCTGCCGGCGCCCGCCACGGCCAGCACGAACATGCCGCCCGCGATGGCCAGATCCTTTTCGAAATGCAGCAGTTCGTTCCGGCTGGCGAAGTCGGTGTGGAACAGGGTTGCCGTCGCCAGGCAGAACAGGCCGAGACCGATGGCGCCCAGCCGCGTCAGCAGGCCTGTTGCGACGGAAAGCCCTGCCCCCAGTTGCAGGGCCACGGTGGCGATGAACAGCGGCAGGCTGACACCAAGCGCCGCCATCGCCTTGGCGGCGCCTTCGAAATGGGTGGCCAGCGTGACGCCCTCATGCAGGAAGATGAGAGAAAGCAGCAGGCGACCGGCGATCAGGGCCGCGTCCCTCAGGTATTGTCTGGTGGCGTGCAGCTTCGCGGCGCGTTCGTTCAGGGTCATGGTCGGGCTCCGATATTTTGGGCACAGGCGACGTCAAGCGGGGATGGCGCCTGCCGAATGTTATGTTCGAAAGGGCCGGAGCCGGTTCGAGGGAGAGGCGCCGGCTCCGGCAATGGGCGCCAGCCACGAGCGCCCGAACTTTGGTGTGTTGGGGATGGTTAGCGCCAAGGCCCCCACTTCGTCTCGGCTTCGCCGAGCCACCTCTCCCCCACGTCCGTGGGGGAGAGGAAATAGGTGGCGCTACTTCGTTACCTTGGTGTCGATGGCCTTTTGCAGGTCGGAAAGCTCCTCGCAGCCGGCCGGGCAGAGTTTCTGCAGCGAGGCCAGTTGCTGATTGGCCTTGGCCATGTCGCCGGTCTCGACATAGAGCTCGCCCAGATATTCGCGGGCCGCCTTGTGGTCGGGCTTCAGCTCCAGCGCCTTGTTGTAGTAGGTCAGCGCGGTGTCGAAGTCGCCGGTCTTGCGCAGTGTGAAGCCGAGCAAATTATAGACGTCGGCCTGCTGATTGTCCTGCGCGAGGTCGCGCAGATCGGCCAGCGCGCCCTTATAGTCCTTGGCGTCGAGCTTGGCCTTGACGGCGGTGAGGTCGGGCGCGTCGGCGCCCTCGATGTCGTCCACCGCAAAGGCAGGCATGACTGTGGCGACGGGAACGACGGTCAGCGCGGCAATGGCGCCGAGCAGGCCGAACAGGGCGTTTCTGCCCAAAAAGGATCGTTTCATTGTCGGTCTCGCTTGGTTGAGTGCTGGCGCTCAAATCTGCACGGGAGTGAAGCCATAGGCGCTGCCGTCCTTGACGAAGACGCCGGTGCCCGGGAACGGAAAGTGCGAGCCGGAAATGCGGATGTTGTCCGCGATCACCCGGTCGATGATCTTGTGGCGCGTGGCGATCGCCGTCGGCCCGTCCTGGTCGTAGGCGCCCTGCCATTCCGGGTGCGGCGCCAGCAGCGCCGGCACATACATGGTGTCGGCCGAGATCATCAGCTGCTCCTTGCCGGAATTGGCCAGATACACCGAATGGCCCGGCGTGTGGCCGGGTGCAGCGATGATCTGGATGCCGGGCGCCACCTCGGCGCCGTCCTCGACCAGCTTCCAGTTCTTCCATTTCGGGAAGTTCTCGGCGATGCGCTTGCCCGCCGGCTTGCGACCCTCCGGCAGCTTGGCCAGACGGCTGGGATCGGTCCACCAGTCGTATTCGGTGGCGTTGACGATCAGCTCGGCATTGGGGAACACCGGCGTGTTGGTGCCCTTCTCCATCAGGCCCCAGACATGGTCGGGGTGGAAATGCGAGATCATGATAGTGTCGATCGCCTTGTAGTCGATGCCGGCGGCGGCCATGTTGGCCGGCAGATGCGTGGCGTTGGCCTGCCACTGGCCGACGCCCGAGCCCGCATCCATCATGATCAGCCTGCCGCCCATCTTGAGCACGGCGACGGTGAGCGGAATGGGCATGAAGTCGGTGGTCAGCCCTGCCTTGGCGAGTGCCGCCTTGGTGTCGTCGACCGAGACATTCCTGATGAAGGCCGGGTCATGCGGCTTCTTCCAGATGCCGTCATAGATGGCAGTGACCTCGATGTCGCCGACCGTGTATTTGTAGAAGCCGACGGTGGGCTCCACCGGCGTCTGTGCGAAGGCGGGCCGGGTGAATTCCAGCTTGCCGGCAAGGCCGAAAGCGGCAGCGGCGGCGGCGGATTGAAGCACTGTGCGGCGTGTCATGCTGAACATGGTGATCTCCTCTGTTGAGTTGTGGCTACTTTTTGAAGGAATGACGGAGGACCGCCGGCCCTCCGTCGCTGACCGCGGATCGGAGCGGCACCGTCGGGATCCGGCGCCGACCATGAACTCAGCGGCCCCAGATGCCCTGGCCGGGTTCCTCCGCATCAGATTTCATCGTCGCCTGCACGCCGTGGCGGACCATGTCGGGCTTGGCGGTAGAGGCGGTGTAGGTGTTGTCGACCGTCACGGCGGCCGGCGTGATGGTGCTCGTGCCGAAATGATCGCTGCCGGCAAAGGCAGAACTCGAGGCGAGCAACATCGCAGCCACGCTGAGAGCGAGCTTGGTCATTTCGGTAAATCCTTGTTTCGTTTTCCAGGGGTCGCGGACCGTAAGATTGCCCCGCTTGCAGAGAAGACCCGGAAGGGCTCCGCTTTATTCCCGGGGGCGGTGAGATTTTTTGGAACGGCCGAAACCGGCGGCAGCGGCCATGCGGAAGGGCGCCGCCAGACACAATTCAGAAACAAGATTCAACAGTTCGGAAAAACTGGCGAAAAGATCGGATGGCATAAGCATCCCTCAACGGCTGGAAATCCGGCCGCCACACAGGCATACGGGGTTTGGTACGGGCGATGCAACGAGGTTCGAACGGATGGATGGGTGCCCTGCCCGGCATGTCGCTCACCGACGGCAGTGCCCAGGCGATGCGCACACCTCCGCCCCGAGCCGATGCTCCCGAACATGTGAAGACGGAGCGGCTGCTTCTGTGATAACCGCCCGGCCAAAGAGGACCCGGCGGTCAGCGATCGCCGGCCGGGATTCCGGAATCTTCCATTTTGGAAGCTTCGGTCATTCCACCTCCATCAACAACGACCAAATTGCAGCGGCGGCGCAGCCGACAATGCCTGCTCGAGCGGCGGCATGATCGATATGTGCCTGTGAAAGCTTCGCCAGGACGAGAAAGTTTGGAAATGGACCACGGTATCGAAATCGCCGAACTGGACAGGGAAGCGGCAAGATCGGGCGGAGAGCCCGAGACCAGCCCCCACAGCGCCGATGCGCTTGCAGGACTTGCCTCCATCGCACACAGCCAGGTCCTGGTGGGTGCCGATTTTTCCCGGGCAGGTCAGCCAGGCGAGCGGCTCGACAAGGTCTTCGAGCAACTCGCCGAAACATTCGCCACGCTGCCGGCGGTGATTTCCGAGGGCCGCGGCTGGACCTATCAGGAACTGGACAAGCGCGCCAACCAGTTCGCCCGCCTGCTGGTCAAGCGCGGCGTGCGACCGGGCGACCGGGTCGGCCTCATTCTCGACCGGTCCGCGGAAACCTATGTGGCCCTGCTCGCCGTGGTCAAGGCGGGCGCCGCCTTCGTGCCGCTGGCCACCGCCTTTCCTGAAGAGCGCATGGCGCTCATCATCGAAGACGCCAGCGTCAGCCTGATCGTCACCATCGCCACCTATGCATCGCGGGCCGACCAGCTGCCGGTTCCGCATCTGTTGATCGACAGCGCCGCCGCCGAAATATCAGCCCAGTCCGACGCGCCGCTGAAGCCGCACAAGGCGCCGGCCGCCACTGCAATCGAAGACATCTGCTATATTCTCTATACGTCGGGCACGACCGGCAGGCCCAAGGGCGTGGCCATCCGCCACCAGAGTTTTGTCAACTTCATCCGCGTGGCCGCCGCGTCCTACGGCTACCGGCCGGGCGATCGCGTCTACCAGGGCATGACCATCGCCTTCGACTTTTCCTCCGAGGAGATCTGGGTGCCGTTCGTCGCCGGCGCGACCGTCGTGCCCGCACCGGGCCAGATGCCTCTGGTAGGCGAAGAGCTCGCCGATTTTCTGCGCCATCACGACATCACCTGCATGGCCTGCAGCCCGACGCTTCTGTCGTCCATGACCTCGGATGTGCCCGGCCTGCGCACGCTGCTGGTGGGCGGCGAGGCCTGCCCCCACAATCTGGTGGTGCGCTGGTCGAAGCCCGGCCGGCAGATCCTCAATACCTATGGCCCGACCGAGGCGACCGTCACGGCAACCATGGGTGCGCTGACGCCGGACCGGCCGGTGACGATCGGCGCGCCGCTGCCCACCTATTCCATCGTCATTCTCGACCCTTCGCTGCCGCAACTTGCCGAGCCTGGTGAACTGGGCGAGATCGGCATTGCCGGCATCGGGCTGGCGGTCGGCTATCTCAACAGGCTAGACCTGACCGAACAGAAGTTCATCGCCGATTTCCTCGGCCTGCCGAACAACCCGTCCAAGCGCATCTACCGCACCGGCGACCTTGGCCGGATCAACGACGCCGGCGAGATCGAGTATGCCGGGCGCATCGACACCCAGGTGAAGATCCGCGGCTATCGCATTGAACTCGGCGAGATCGAGGCCGTGCTGCTGGACCAGCCTGAAATCGCGCAGGCCGCCGTCACCACCTGGGAGATCGAGCCCGGCCGCGTCGAGCTCGTTGCCTATTACGCGCCCAAGGCCGGCCAGCCGGCGCTCTCGCGCGCCGACATCGCCCAGACGATGAAGCGGCGGCTGCCGGACTACATGGTGCCCTCCTATCTCGAGGAACTGCCGGCGATCCCGATGACGGTCTCCAACAAGGTCGATCTTCGCCAGCTTCCCAAACCGACGACCGTCCGGCTTTCGGCCGACCGCGCCATGGTGCCGCCCGGCAACGACGACGAGCGTTTCCTGGCCGACGCGCTATGCGCCGTGCTGAGATTCGACGACGTGTCCGTCGAGGACAATTTCTTCGACGATCTCGGCGCCAACTCGCTGCTCATGGCGCACTTCTGCGCCCGCGTGCGCACCCGCAAGGAATGGGCGACGACGTCCATGCGCGACATCTATCTCTATCCAACCGTGGCGCGCCTGGCCAAGCACCTGAGCGTGGCGGAAGAGATGACGACGGCCACCAACGAGCCCGTTCTCACCCGCCAGGCGTCCAACCTCGTCTACTGGACCTGCGGCGCGGCGCAGCTGCTGTTTTACGCACTCTACAGCTACGTGGCGCTGTGGGCGGTCAATGACGGCCTCAACTGGGTCTATGACACGCTCGACGACCCGCTGCAGCTATATGTCAGGTGCGTGGTACTCTCGGCCGGCGTGTTCTTCGGCATGTCGGGCTTCGCCGTTGCCGCCAAATGGGTGCTGGTCGGCCGCTGGAAGGCGGAAGCGTTCCCGATATGGGGCCTGCGCTACTATCGCTTCTGGGTGGTCAAGACCTTGATCCGCACGGCACCTGTCGTGCTGTTCCGCGGAAGCCCGCTCTACAGCCTGTACCTGCAGCTTCTGGGAACCAGGATCGGCAAGAACGTGGTCATCGAATCCCGTGCCGTGCCCGTGTGCGCGGACCTGATTTCGATCGGCGACCGTACTATCCTGCGCAAGGAATCGCTGATCCTCGGCTATCGTGCCCAGGCCGGCTATATCCACACCGGGCCGCTGACCATCGGCCGCGACGCCTTCGTCGGCGTCGGCTGCACGCTCGACATCGACACTGCGATCGGCAACGGTGGGCAGCTCGGCCATTCCTCCTCGCTGCAGCGCGGGCAAAGCATCCCGGACGGCGAACACTGGCATGGATCGCCGGCGGTGCCGACCACGGCGAACTATTGCAAGGTGCGCAACGTCAACCCTCCCCGCATCCGGCGCTTCCTCTACGAGGCCGTGCAGCTGATAGGGCTGTTTGCCATCGTCACCCCGCTGCCGCTTTTGTTCCACAGCTATTGGGAGAATGTCGGCGACGACTATCAGGAGACGATCGGCATCGTGGCGATCGGCACCACGGTCACGCTTTTCGGCTACATCGCCTCGGCCTTCCTCGCCGCCACGGTGGTGCCGCGCCTGTTCAGCCTGATCCTGAAACCCGGCCGCACCTACACGCTTTACGGCTTCCGCTACTGGCTGCAGACGGTCGCCGAGTTCTCGAGCAACTCACGCGTGCTCGGGCTGCTGTTCGGCGACAGCTCGGCCATCGTCCACTACATGAGCGCCATCGGCTGGAACCTCAACAAGGTGGTGCAGACCGGCTCTAATTTCGGCTCCAACCAGCAGCATGAAAACCCGCTGCTGTGCGAGATCGGCACCGAGACCATGGTATCGGACGGGCTTTTCATGATCAACATGCACAAGTCCGCCTCCGCGTTCCGGCTCGAGCCGACGCGGATCGGCGAGCGCAACTATCTCGGCAACAATATCTACTATCCGCCAGATGGACGCACGGGCGACAACGTCCTGCTCGGCACCAAGGTGATGGTCCCGATCGACGGGCCGTTGCGCGAGAATGTCGGCCTTCTGGGCTCGCCGCCCTTTGAAATCCCGCGCATGGTGAACCGCGACAAGGAACTCATCGCCGGCATCGACGAGGCGGACCGGCGCCAGCGCATCCCGCTCAAGAACCGTCACAATCTGGTGACGATCCTCCTGTTCATGGCCACGCAATGGGTCATGCTGTTCGCCACGCTGGCGATCTGGGACCGGGCGCTGAACTATTATACCGAATGGGCGGAAATCGCCCTCTTCGCGGCGGTGCTTCTGACCTCGGCGATCACCATTCCGTTCTACATCTTCGTCGAGCGGGCAAGCCTTGGTTTCCGCAAGCTGAAGCCGCGGATAACGACGATCTACGACGTCACCTTCTGGCGCCATGAGCGCCACTGGAAGTTGGCGGATTCGCCTATCGTGCGGCTGTTCGCCGGCACGCCGTTCCGGCCGATGATCCTGCGCATGCTGGGCGTCAAGGTGGGCAAGCGCGTCTATGACGGCGGCGCCAACCTGACCGAGCGTTCGCTGGTGGAGATTGGCGACGATGTCACGCTCAACGAGGGCTGCGTCATCCAGGCCCATTCGCTGGAGGAAGGCGCGTTTAAGTCCGATTTCATCCGCATCGGCGATGGCTGCACGCTCGGGCCGTCCGCCTTTGTCCATTACGGCGTTGTGATGGGCAAGGGATCGATGGTCGATGCCGATTCCTTCGTGATGAAGGGCGAAGAGCTGGAGCCAAACTCCATCTGGCGCGGCAACCCGGCCAAGCTGCACCGGTTCGTTGAGCCGATCAACGAGGACTCCAGGGCATCTGCGTCTTGAAGGGCGGCGCGCCTGGCACAGTGGACATCCGTATCGCTCCCGTGACCAGGGCCAATCGCGCTTTGGTCACCACGTTGCAGCTGGCGCCGGAGCAGATGGATTTCGTCGCCAGCAATGCGGATTCCCTGCGCGAAGCCATATCCGATCGGGACGCGCGGCCGCGCGCGGTGACAGCCGGGGGCCGGCTTGTCGGATTCCTGATGTACGACGCGCCGCGGGACGACGACGAGGCGCGCATCTACCGTTTCATGATCGACCGCGCCTGGCAGGGCCGGGGCTACGGCAAGGCCGCGCTGCGGGCGGTGCTGGAGGAAATCCGCGGGCTCGGCCACATCAGGCACGTGTCGATATGCTACGAACCGGAGAACGAGGCGGCACGGCGGCTCTATCGCAGCGCCGGTTTCGTCGAGGAGGGGCTCGATAAGGACGGCGAAATGATCGCCGATCTCGTCCTCCCGGCCGGCGACCGATGACGCCATCAGCCGATCCGTCCGAGGAAATCGCCCTGGCGCGCGCCATGGCCGCCATGGCCCCGGCCGGGGCCCGCACCGGCTGCCGGATCATCCGCGACGGCGACGAAGCCCATCTGTTGCCGGCGGAGGCAGGCTCGATCCCCGCCCGCCAGCCGGCCATGCGGCGGGCCAGCGGCGCGGCGCGCTGGATCGCGCACGGGCTGCTGGCGGACGTCGGCTTCGACGGTTTCGCCCTCTTGCGCACGCCATCAGGTGCACCCGCATGGCCGGAGGGGATAACGGGCTCGCTCGCGCATGATGACGACATGGCGGTGGCGGCGGTCGCGCCCGTTGCCGGCATCGGCTCGCTCGGCATCGATGTCGAGCCGGCGCTGCCCCTGCCAAACGACATTTTCTCGCTCGTAGCCATTCCCGCCGACCGGATGGGTGCAGCCGACCGGCAGCTCGCCGGCCGCATCCTCTTCGCCGCCAAGGAAGCGGTCTACAAGGCTGCCTATCCGCTGGATCGCGAAGTGCTGGGCTATGAGGACATCGCCGTGGACCTCGAAACCGGCCACGCGACAACGAGGATGGGCCGCAATGTCAGCATCGCATACTGCATCGCCCCGCGCGTGGTCGTGCTGGCGTTTATTGCAGAATAGGCATCGGCCTATTCGCTAACCACCTCCCGATAGGTCCTCACCTCCCCATCCAGCCCGCGTATCCGCCAGCTCTGCCCGTGTTGCCCCTCGATATGGCAAGGTCCGAGCGGCACCTTGCCTCCCCCATCCGGCAGGTCGATGACATAGACCGGATTGCAGATACCCGACAGGCGGGACCGCAGCGCTTCCACCAGCGCCTGGCCTTCGGCGATCGTGGTGCGGCGGTGCGCCATGCCGCGCGCCAGGTCGCCATGGTGCAGGTAATAGGGTTTTATCCCCAGCCGGTACATCAGCTCGCGGCAGAGCTCTTCCAGCACCTCGACCGTATCGTTGACGCCCTTGAGCAGAACGCTCTGGTTAAGCAGCACGAAGCCCGCCTGCCGCAAGGTGCGGCAGGCCGCCTCAGTCGCGGATGTGATCTCGCGCGCGTGGTTGAAGTGGGTGACCACCGTCACCATCAGTCGGCCCTGCAGTGCCGCCACGAGCCCTGGCGTGATGCGCGAAGGCAACGCCACCGGCACACGCGTGTGGATGCGCAAGAGCCGCACATGGGGGATGGTCTCGATGCGGGCACGGATTTCGGCAAGCGCCGCATCGGGCAGCGACAGCGGATCGCCGCCGGTCAGGATCACCTCGCGGATTTCGGGGTGGCCGGCGATATAGGCCAGCGCCGGCTCCAGCGCCTCGCGCGTATACCCCCGGCCGATCGAGGTCAGCGATTCCTTGCGGAAGCAGAACCGGCAATAGACCGCGCATTGATAGGTCGGGAATAAAAGCACCCGGTCGGCATGGCGATGCGTCAGCCTGGGCACCGGACTGAATTCATGGTCGGCGATCGGGTCGCCAAGCTCGCCCTCCGTCTCGTCCAATTCCCCAGGCGACGGGATCACCTGCGCCCGGATCGGATCGGCGGGATCGTTCCAGTCGATCAGGTCGAGATAGCTCTTTGGCGCGCGCACCTTGTGGAGCGCGGCGGCGGCTTGCACGGCTTCGCGCTCGGCCGGCGAGAGCGGCAAGGAGGAGAGGTCGCGCACATGGCGTACGCCGGCGCGGACGTCGTCCTGCCAGGCGGTGTCGGCGGCGCGGGTTGCATCTTTGAGGTTGGGCATTGGGCGTCTCGGGCTGTTCGGGCGGACCTATCGGCCGGATGGGCTGTCGGGTCAACCACTGTCGCAACGCCAACCATGTCCGCCGCGCTCTACGGCGCCACCTTTGCCTTCACAACCTCCGCCCACCCTTAGCCCGCCATCGCCGCAAAAGCGCTTTCAATGGTCTCAAACCTCAGCTCCGGGTAGAGCGTCCCGGCTTCAGGCGTGGCCGTCTCCAGCGCGGTCTCGCCTCGGATCCAGAACGCGCGCAGCAATCCAAGGCCGGGAACCGCCGCGATCAGCGCCTCAAGCTCCTCGGCGCTCATCTGCTTGATGTGCGGCGAGCGGCCGCTCACCCGGCGCCACAGCTCGATCATCGCACTCTGTGTGATCTTGTTCTGAGCGATGCGGATTTCGCTGCGAACGGCGTCGGGATCCTCCAGCGCACGCAAGGTGACCGCCGCGATATCCTTCTCGCTGACAAACGTCGCCGGCACATTGCCGTCGCCATAGAGCGTCACCTCGTCGGGCGGCAGCGGCGACGAGCCGAAGCGCGTGAGGTCGCCCAGTGTCGCCACCCAGGTCGAGAAGAAGCCGTTGGTGTAGATCACCGTATAGGGCAGGTCGGCCTCCCTGACCGCGTCGAAGACGGCCCGCTTGATGTCGAGCGGTTCGATCGAGCCGGGTGCGGCGGCGGCAAAGTCGAGGCCGAAACCGGCGGACGGCACATAGCGGGAGACGCCGGCATCCCTGACGGCGCGCACCAGCGTCATCTCGCTGGCCGACCCGACATGCACCGAACTGATGACGCGATCGACCTTGCCGACAGCGCGCACAAGGCTGTCATAGTCATCGAGATCGCCGACATGCACCGTGGCGCCGAGCTCCTTCAGCGGGTGCATCCGCGCTTCATTGGCCGATGTGGCGGGCCGGACGAGGACATGGAGGCTGTCGCCATTGCGCGCGCTGGCCTTCGCCATCTCGCTGCCGAGAAGCCCGGTCGCGCCGATGATCAGGGTGCTGGTCATATCGCCCTCCCATTGCCGAGAATGGAACCGTCCCAGTCGCGTTCGAGGCCGATGTCATGCAAACGGCGATCGGAAAGCCGGGAGATCTGGCGCAGCGTGCGGCGGCGCTCGAACGCTGCCGCGCCTCGCGTGGCAAGGCCGCTCATCGCGGCCCCGATGGGTCGAAGGGTCAAGGTCATAATCCGTCTCCTGTGTTTCACTGGGCGCAAGCCTGCCGATGTCGCCCGGGCGGGGCGAGCATGACGGTTGCTCACACTTGTCTGGTCAATTCAGCGCATCGATGAACCGGAAGTCCGGTATGGATGCTTGGGACGCCTGAATATTGGGTCATTCGCGGCTGGACGACAAACGACTCTTTGTGCAGGATTTGTGAGCAACGCTCACAGGTCGAACCATGCCGCGCAGATTGCCGCCCCTCACCGCTTTGCCCGCCTTCGACGCGGCCGCGAGACATTTGAGTTTCTCCAAGGCCGCCGAAGAGCTCAACCTCACCCATGGCGCGGTCAGCCGCGCCATTCGCAACATCGAGGACAGGCTGGGCATCCAGCTCTTCGATCGCGGCACGCGCTCCGTGCGCCTCACCGCTGTCGGCGCGGCCTATGCGGCGGAGGTCGGCAGGGCGCTCGACCAGATCGCCGCCGCCACCATCGCCGCCACGCCCGACCGCTCGACCCGCATCCTCAACGTCAGCACGTCGGATGGTTTCGCCGGGCGCTGGCTGGTGCCGAGGCTGCATCGCTTTCATCGCGCCAATCCCGACATCGACGTGCGGCTGGCGACCTCGGGCGTGCTGGCCGATTTCGTCAGCGACGGCATCGACATATCCATCCGCTACGGCCGTGGCGGCTATACCGGGGTGACGGCGGAATTCCTCGCCGATGAAGAGGTCTTCCCCGTC
Organism: Mesorhizobium sp. B2-3-13; assembly: GCF_006442195.1. Classification (NCBI taxonomy): domain Bacteria; kingdom Pseudomonadati; phylum Pseudomonadota; class Alphaproteobacteria; order Hyphomicrobiales; family Phyllobacteriaceae; genus Mesorhizobium; species Mesorhizobium sp. B2-3-13. Next base: position 120,146 of record NZ_VFVQ01000018.1, on the reverse strand, counting down.
TGCAGTCCCGAACTCCTGGAAGGCGACCATCCGCTGCGGCAGCCCGGGGATTTGAGGTATCACAAGCTGATCCACGACGCCTTCCGCATCGACTGGGCGACATGGCTTGAACAGGCAGGCGTCGAAGGCATCGACCCCAAGCGCGGCGTGCGCTTCGATTCCGCCACCTTCGCCGTCGAGGCCGCGGTGCATGGCGAAGGCGTGTTGCTCGGCCGCAGCGCGCTGGTTTCGGCCGACCTCGCGGCAGGCCGGCTGGTACGGCCCTTCGACCTCGCGTTGAAATCAGCGGCCAGCTACTACGTCGTCTATCCCGAAGGAGCGCTGCGCGAGAAGAAGATCAGGGCCTTCCGCGACTGGCTGTTCGCCGAGATCGCGGTCGACTGGGTCGGCGCGAAGAAGAGCGGCTGATCCGAACGCTCACCTTGCCTCTCTTACCGGCGAGATATCGCCGTCCGTTCGGAGCGGAGGCTACGCAACCAGTCAGTCCGACGGCTCGTCAGGCAGCTTGGGCATCACGATCTGGATGGGACGGCTGCCGATCGGCGCCCCGGTCCCGCGATCGATGCTGACCGGGTCGATTTCGGTTCCTGTCTCGGCGTCGAAGAACCGGGTGAAATTGCCACCGCCCCGGTGCCTTGCCCCCCATGCGGCGAGCGAAAACAGCACGGGAAGCAAATCCTGACCCGCCTGGGTCAGCACATATTCATCGCGTGGCGGCCGCTCTGAATATCGCCGTTTCTCCAGCAGCCCTTCCTCCGTCAGGGTTGCCAGCCGGCTGGTCAGCATCGTCGGGGCGATGCCGAGGTTCTTGCGAAATTCGTCGAAACGGCTGAGCCCCGCATGGGCGTCGCGCATGATCAGCATGCTCCACGTGTCGCCCACCGAGCCGAGGCTGCGGGCGATCAAACAGGGCTGGTTGGAAAGATTCTTCACGTCGATACCATTTTGATAGTGACTTACTACTAATTTGATAGTATCTGATCCCGCCAGGCCGTTCCACCGAAAAGTGAAGGTGACGGCCGGACATCGCGCCGCTGGAGTCCCCAAATGAAGTTCTATCTGTGCAAGTACATCCCGCCCCGCACCGACTTTCTCGCGACCATGACCGGCGACGAGCGGGAATGGATGAAGCAGCATGGCGCATTTCTGGACGAACTGCTAGATCGCGGACTGATCGTCGCCCATGGTCCGGTGATGGATCCAGGCGGCGGCTATGGCCTGTCGCTCTGCCGGATCGCCGAGGACCAGGACATCCAGGCGATAACCTCGCAAGACCCCATCGTGAGGAATGGCGCCGGCCATTACGAACATCACCCCATGCTTCACCTGAGCGTGCGCGGCTGACAGGTCCGTCAGCACAAGCGCCATGACCATGCATCTCGAAGGATATTGAAATGAATACCAAAAATCGCGGCGTCGCCGTCATCACCGGGGCAGCCGGCGGTATCGGACTTGCAACGGCCAAGGCCCTTCTGTCGGCCGGCTACCGCGTCTTCGGCACGAGCCGGAAAGCCACAACCGGGTCGCCGGCCGGGATCACCATGCTGAGCTGCGACGTGACCGATGCGGACTCCGTCGCACGCATGGTGTCGGAGGTCGTAAGCCAGGCCGGGCGCATAGACCTGCTCGTCAACAATGCCGGCAATGCACTGATCGCGGGCGCGGAAGAATCGTCGGTCGAACAGGCAAAGGCCCTTTTCGACGTCAACGTCTTCGGTCTCATCCGCGTCATAAACGAGGTACTGCCGATCATGCGGCGCCAGGGTAGCGGCCGGATCGTCAACATCAGCTCGGTCGTCGGCTTTGTCCCCAGCCCGTTCAGCGCGCTCTACACATCCACAAAACATGCCGTCGAGGGCTATTCCGAATCGCTGGATCATGAGGTCCGTCCCTTCGGTGTTCGCGTCCTGCTGGTCGAACCGGCCTTCACCCGCACCGCTCTCGATCACAATGCGACGAAGCCGGACAGGATGATGAGTGTCTATGATCAGGCGCGGGCAACGGCGACCGCGGTCTGGAACAGTGCGATCGAAGCCGGCGATGCTCCCGAGATCGTCGGCCAGGCGGTCGTCACCGCGGCCACCGCGACATCGCCGAAGCTGCGCTATCCCGCCAGCAAGCAGGCGCGCCGCCTGTACCTGCTGCGACGGTTCGTTCCCGCGAATGCTTTCGACAAAAGCCTTCGAAAACAGATGAACCTGCCGGCGTGACAAACGCCACCGTTCGGCGGGCCAGTTTCGAGACGCCGCCCTGAACGAAGCGAGACAGGTGGACAGCCAAGAGCTGCCCACCCGGCCCCCGCCACCATACTCCCACGAACAGGGCGGACGTTGGTGTGCGCGGCCACCAGTCGTCATATGACGGGTATCGCGTTCGGAGGCCTATTCCTTGGCGCGAAAAGCTTCCGGCACGATGAAAACCTCGTCGGCGCGGCCATAGCCGCCGTCAGCGACTTCCTCCACCAGCACCATCGTGTAGGGCCGCACGCCCTCGCCGAAAAAATCGACGAACATGGCTGTGGTTCGATGGATGAGGTCTTCCTTCTGCGCCTTGGAGAGCGCCGCCTGCGGCATCTTGATATTGGCGAACGGCATGATCTTTTCCTTGTTTCTGGAGGTTGGTTTCGGGTTTGGAGCAGGTCGGCAGGCAGCAGCGGCCCGCCGCCTCAGATCACGCCGCCGTTGGCGCGGATGATTTGTCCGTTGATCCAGCCGCTGTCCGGCCCGGCCAGGAACGAGACCACGCCGGCAATGTCGTCGGGCTGGCCGAGCCTGCCGAGCGGGATCATTTTGGCCGTGGCCTCGATCTGCGCCGGGCTCTTGCCGTCCGTGAACAGCGCCGTCTCGACCGGCCCGGGCGCCACCGCGTTGACGGTGATGGCGCGCGCGCCAAGCTCCTTAGCCAGGATGTGCGTCATCGCCTCGACGGCCGCCTTGGTGGCGGCATAGACGCCGTAACCCGGCTGGTAGAGGCCGACGACGCTGCTCGAGAAATTGACGATGCGGCCGCCATCGCGAAGGCGTTTTGCGCCTTCGCGCATGCCACGGAACACGCCGCCGAGATTGATCGCGACCTGGGTGTCGAAGAAGGCGTCATCGGCCTGCGCGATCGGCGAAAGCTTCATGATGCCGGCATTGTTGATAAGGATGTCGATGCCGCCGAACGCCTTCTCGCCGGCATCGAAAAGGCTGGCGATGCCGGCCGGATCGGCGATGTCGGCCTGCACGGCGATCGCCTTGCCGCCATCGGCTTCGATGGCGCGCACCAGCGCCTCGGCCTCCGCCTGTCCTCGCGCATAATTGACGACGACGGCGATACCGTCGCGGGCGAGCCGCCGCGCGATCGCCGCGCCGATGCCCTTGGAGGCGCCGGTCACGATCGCCGCCCTGGCTTGGCCTGTGCTTGTTTGGTCAGATGTCATGGAAGTCTCTCCTTCTGTTGGTGAGACGGATATAGGCGACGCCAACTTCCGGATAATCAGCCATCTCTTGACATCACTATTCGGAAACTGCGAACAAAGGCCCATGGATCGGCTCGACACAATGCGGCTCTTCGTTCGCGTGCTGGAACGGCGCAGCTTCACCGCTGCCGCCGCCGATCTCGGCCTGCCGCGCTCGACCGCGACGGAAGCGGTCCGGCGGCTGGAAGAGCACCTTGGCGCCCGGCTGCTGGAGCGCACGACGCGCCAGGTGAACGCCACGCAGGATGGCGAGGCCTATTACCGGCGCTGCCTGTCGATCCTGGCCGAGATCGAGGATGCCGAGGCCGCCTTCCGGGACGCCGAGCCGTTCGGCCTGCTGCGCATCGACGCCAGCACGCTGCTCACCCGCACCTTCCTGTTGCCGCGCCTGCCGGAGTTTTTAAGCCGCTTCCCCCGCATCGACCTGCAGATCGGCCAGAGCGACCGGCTGGTCGATCTCGTGCGCGAGGGTGTCGACTGCGTCATCCGCGTCGGCGAACCGCCCGACAGCGGCATGATCATGCGGCGCCTTGGCATGATCCGCGAGATGACCTGCGCCAGCCCCGCCTATCTCTCTCGCCACGGCACGCCCGCCTCCCCCGATGCGCTGGATGGCCATCAGGCGGTCGGCTTCGTCTCCTCGCGCACCGGCGAAGTGCTGCCCTTCGAATTCACCGTCGGCGGCAAGACGCGCGAGGTCAGGCTGCCCGGCCGCGTCGCCGCCAACAATTCCGACACCGCCGCCGACTTGGCGCGGCTCGGCCTCGGCCTCATCCAGGCGCCGCGCTATCGCTTCGAGAAGGACCTTGCCGACGGCACGCTGGTCGAGGTGCTGGCCGAGTACCCGCCTTCGCCCACGCCATTGTCGGCGCTCTACCCGCAGAACCGCCAGCTTTCGCCGCGCCTGCGCGTTTTCCTCGACTGGGCGGCAGGCATCTTCGCCGAGGCGAGCCTTTAGACGTCCATCGTTGCCCATTGGCGCCATCTGATGTCAATGTCGCCGCGACGGCGCGCCATGGGACATGGAGCACCGTCAGGGAGATTTTCATGACCAGGACAAAGACCGACTTGCCGCGCTATGACGATGCCGTTGCGGGCTTTCGTATAAAGTTCGTATAAAGGATGAGATCGCCAGACTGCAGGGCGACCCTGCGACCGGCATCAACGCCTATGTGGAATGCTGCGGCCGGCACACCGGCGCGTGTCGGCACTCTGCTGAAGCAGTTGGGCGTCGGCCCCGGCGATGTCGTGGCCGGCATGCTGCCGCGCATTCCCGAACTGGTGGCGCTGATCCTCGGCGCCTGGCGCATCGGCGCCGTCTACCAGCCGCTGTTCACCGCCTTCGGCCCGAAGGCGATCGAGCATCGCCTGGGCTACAGCGGCGCAAAGCTGGTGGTCACCAATCCCGCCAATCGCGGCAAGCTCGATGACGTCGCGAACCCTCCGCAAATCGCCACCATCCTCGCGGTGGCGATGCGTTGGTTGAAGGCCACATCGATTTCCGCACCACCCATGGGCTGAAATCAATCCGCCAGACCGAACCTCTCCCGCCGTCTCAGTTAAGGTGATCGCCGGAAATCCTAATCCAATAAATCATTGTGTTGAAAGCGTTTCGCTGATTAGCTGTCCTGCATATGGCCGGGACAATTGGCAATGTTGTCCGGAGAGGACCGCGATGCCGGTACTTGAGGTTCGCCACGTCTCCAAGAATTTTGGGGCCATCCAGGCCCTGACGGACGTTAGCTTCCAAGTGGAGCGAGGCGAAGTCGTGGGGCTGATGGGGGACAACGGTGCCGGCAAGTCAACGATAGTCAAAACGGTGGCCGGGAATTTCCCGCCGAACGACGGCGAAATTGTCGTGGACGGCGAGGTTTGTCACTTCCATAAACCCGTCCAAGCGCGGGCCAAAGGTATCGAAGTCGTCTATCAGGATCTTGCGCTCGCCGACAATTTGACGGCCGCGCAGAACGTCTTTCTTGGCCGCGAGATGAAGAAGGGCTTCTGGCCAATCAAGGTGCTCGATAAACAGGCGATGATCGAACGTTCGGCATCGCTGTTCAAGGAACTGAAATCGGAAACCCGGCCGAGCGACCTCGTCAGGAAGATGTCGGGTGGGCAGCGTCAGGCGGTAGCCATCGCGCGGACCCGGCTTTCAAACGCCAAGCTGGTGCTGATGGACGAACCGACCGCCGCTATTTCGGTGCGTCAGGTGGCGGAAGTGCTTGAATTGATCCGACGCCTCAAAGCGCAAGGGGTTGGCGTCATGTTGATCAGCCATCGCATGCCTGACGTTTTCGCTGTCTCAGATCGTATCATTGTGCTCAGGCGGGGTTCGAAGGTTGCCGACAAGGATGCCGGCGACACATCACCCGAGGAAATCACTGGACTAATAACGGGGGCCATCCGTGGCGAATAGTGCTCGGGAGTCAGTTAGTGTCAGGGAGTCTGCCCGGGAAACCAGCCGACCGGGCATGTCTGAGTTCGTCCCGACCAAGGAAAAGACCGCGCTCCAAAGTGTGATGTCAAGTCAGCCCTTCTGGGTGACGATCGCGCTCATTGCACTCGTCACCTGGATGACTGCCATGGAACCGAGCTTCGGGACTTCCGAAAACGCCGCCAACGTCACGCGCAACTTCGCACCTTTCGGCATCATGGCGCTCGGCATGACGGTGGTGATCATTACTGGTGGCATCGATCTGTCGGTCGGCTCGATCATGGGCCTCGTGGTCATTGTCGCCGGCCTGTTTCTGACCTGGCACTATCCCTGGTACGTGGCCTTCGCCATCGGCCTTTTCGCCGGTATGGCTTGCGGCGCGGTCAATGGTTTCTTCGTCGCTTATGTCGGAATGCCATCCTTCGTGGTCACCCTCGGCATGCTGTCGGCGGCGCGCTCGCTCGCGGTCGTATTCTCGGCCAACCAAATGCTCTACCAATTCGGGCCCGATGCTCCAATCGTGAAAGCGATCGGTCAGTGGAGATGGCCGCTGCATGGGCCCGAGCACTGGGCACCGCACTGGATACCAGAACTGTCATCGCAATTCTGGACCATGGTGGTTCTGGCCCTCATCGTCGGCTTCGTGTTCAATTTTACTGCCTGGGCCCGGCATCTCTTCGCCATCGGCGGCAATGAGGACGCGGCACGGCTTACCGGCGTTCCGGTCGACTGGATCAAATTCGAGGCCTACGTCTTCTCGGCTTTCACCGCCTCGCTCGCCTCCCTCCTGCTCCTCGGCTACAACGGCTCAGCCATCAACGCCATGGGCCAGGGGTACGAGCTGCGCGTGATCGCCGCGACAGTCATTGGCGGCGCCAGCCTCATGGGCGGCGCCGGCACCGCCTTCGGCGCGATCATCGGTTCAGCCTTCCTCGAAGTGATCAGGAACGCTCTGCTGATGGCCGGCATCGATTCAAATTGGCAGGGTGCCTTCGTCGGCGCCTTCATCGTTCTTGCGGTTCTCCTGGGCATGCAGACCGGCGGCAAATCCATTCTCGCCAAGTCGCTGGCCGTCTTGATGCCCAAGAAAAGCCGCTAGAAACCCGCCGGCGGGAGGCCTGCGGGACATCCAGCTAGGAGGAGAACGTGACATGAGAAAACATCTGCTGACGGCGGCCGTGGCGCTTGGCGCAATGGTGCTCGCCGTTTCCGGCGCCCAGGCGAAATATACGTTCGCCCTGGTACCGAAGAACATGAACAATCCCTTTTTCGACCAGGCACGCGACGGCTGCAAGAAGGCCGAAGCTGAATCGAAGGGCGCCGTGGAGTGCATGTATATAGGCCCCGGCGAGCATGGCGGCGGCGACGAGCAGGTTCAGATCGTGCAGGATCTCGTAGCCAAGAAGGTGGACGGCATCGCCGTGTCGCCATCGAATGCCGCGGCGATGGCGGTTGCGCTGCAGGCCGCCAAGGAAGCCGGTATCCCGGTGCTCACCTGGGATTCCGACCTCCTGCCCGAGAACAAGGATCTTCGCGCCGCCTATATCGGCACCCACAATTATGAGATCGGTGTGAACCTTGCCAAGCTGGCCATGCAGGTCAAGCCCAAGGGGGGCAAGATCTGCATCCAATCGGGCGGCGCGGCGGCGGCCAACCACAATGAACGCATGCAGGGCATTCGCGATACGCTTTCGGGCACCAAATCGGCCGCCTCGCCCGGGGACCGGCTAACCGGCCAGAACGGCTGGACCGAAATCGAAGGCTGTCCGCTCTATACCAACGATGATTTTCCTCTTTCGGTGCAGCAGTTTGAAGACATCATGGCGAAGAACCCGAATCTCGACGCGTTCATCCCAACCGGTGGTTTCCCGCAGTTCATCCCCGACGCCAACCGTGCTGCGGTCGCACCGTACAAAGACAAGATCGCCAAGAAGGAACTGGCGCTGGTCGTTGCCGATACCTTGCCCACGCAAATTGAACAAATGAAGGAAGGATACTCCCTCGGGCAGGTTGGCCAGCGCCCGTTCGAAATGGGCTACAAGACGATGATGGCACTGAAGGATATGAAGGACGGCAAGGCTCCGCCGGCTGACCCGACCTACACGGGCCTCGACGTTTGTACTCCACAGACAGCGGATACCTGCGTCGCCAAATAGTGCTTTTGCCTAAGGGCGGGAGGAAACTCCCGCCCCTTGCTACAGGAACCTCTATGTCGCAATTGTTCTCGCTCAAGGGCCGTGTCGCATTGGTGACGGGCGCTTCGCGTGGTCTCGGCTTCGCCATGGCCAAGGCACTTGCCGAGAACGGCGCGACGGTGATCGTCAATGCCCGCGACATCCACGCCCTGTCAGCAGCGGCCGAAAGGATCGGTGCCGAAGCCCTGCCGTTCGATGTCACTGATGCGGCGATCTCGAAGGCATCGCTCGAAGGAATGGTCGAACGCCATGGCCGTCTGGATATTCTGATCAACAACGCTGGCATCCAGCATCGCAGGCCGTTGGTGGAATGGGAGGACGAGGATTTCGACAGAGTGATTGCCGTCAATCTTTCGTCCTGCTTTCGAATGATACGCGACGCCGTGCGCTTGATGCTGCCCAACAAGTTTGGGCGTATCATAAACACCGGATCGGTTGCAGGGATCCTTGGCCGTCCCACCATTCATGCCTATGTTGCCGCGAAGGCGGGCCTGCATGGATTGACACGCTCCACTGCAGCTGAGATGGGCCGTCACGGCATCACGATCAACGCGATCGCGCCCGGATATTTCGCAACGGAACTCAACACCGCGCTAATGAACGACGAAGCCTTCACCAAATGGGTCGAAGCGCGGACCCCTGCAGGCCGCTGGGCCCGGGCTGAGGAACTCGGTGGAGCCGCGGTGTTTCTCGCCTCAGATGCTGCCGCCTACGTCAATGGACATGTATTAGCCGTCGACGGCGGTCTATCGGTTTCGCTCTGAACCGCTAGCTGCTTTCACCATCTGTCGGGGCGTGTGCCAGGGCGATAGAGATCGCCTGCCACCAAAAATTGCCGAAGCCCTCGAACATTCCAACACGATCTCGAACACCATTCCCTCGTCCTGGCCGAGATCGAGGCCCCAACGGCGATAGAAGCAGTTGTCGTCGAAGGACAGGAACGGGTCCCCTTTCGCCAGGATCAGTTCGGGCGACTTCAGCCAATGCAGGCTCTCGCGGAAGAGCAGGATGTCGGTGGGCCGGACCTCATGCTGGAATACCTGGATGATGGCTGCATCGAGCGCCCCCCAACAGGAAACTTCCGAGACCGCAGAGAGCGCGGCATCATCATGATTGCGATCGGAAGGAACAATGCGGAAAGGGCCTCGTTGGTGGGGTGGCACGTTTGCTTGTAGGTTGCTGCCGATGAAACTCGAGGACGAAGCCCGCCACAAATCCGAGGATGTGGACAATGCAGTCCTCACAGACGTCGTGCTTGCCTTGCAGCGGCGGGTCGAGGTGAACCACGATTTCGATATCCCTTATCTTGCCGGTTACAGCGAGGATGGGCGAACCGTCTATATCGACCGCCACTTACCGCGCACCATGGCGTCGCAAGGCCGGGCGGTAAGGCTTGCGCCCTTTTTGGTCACGCATGAAGTGGTCGAGAAATCGCTCTTGGACAAATTGCGACTTCACTATCTGCATGCCCACCAAATAGCGCTGCGGACGGAGCGAGATGCCGTCCGCGCAGCCCGTGTTTCATGGCAGGCCTACCAGGCCCTGATGAAGAGCAACGAGAAGCCCATCGACGAGGAGAAGGTGAAGGCCGTCCCTCACGACCTCGACCTGACGCCCTATCGAGATTTGAAAGATTTCCCAGTGCTGGACCGGTTGGTCAAAGCAGCCCAGAGATCGAAAGACGGGGGCAGATCGCAGCCGCCCGCGAAGAACCGCGCCAGATAATGAGCGGGTGAATGGGGAGGGCTTGACCTCCTTTCCCGTCAAGGCGTCTGACAGGGATCGTCGAGCTGACCAACGGCTCGATCGTAGCTACCGATAGTAGTGCCTGTGATGTCGCCTGTGGTGGTGATGCCGGTGTGGGTAATAGTACCGGTGATAAAACCTGTGGTGGTATCGGAAGTACGGCCGATATGGCTGGTAATACGAGCCGTAGTATGGGCCGTAGTATGGGCCGTAATACGGGTTGTAATAGGGCCGGTAGGGGAATGGCGGGCCTCCGAAACCCCCAAAAAAACCACCGAACGGTGAGAACAGAAACTGCGCCTTGGTTGGTGAAGTCACAGCGGCTGTGGCAGCAAGCGCGAGCACAGATGCCAATATCAGCTTCCTCACGGTTACCTCCATTAGTTCGAGTTTAAATAACGCGAACGCCGGCTGACTCGTTCCTTGCGTTCCGCAACCCATCCCAGCCGCTGCCGTGTGAAATTCAAAAGGCCGCCACCGCAGGAAGCGGACTGTTGCGTCGGATTGACCGAGGCGGCGCGGGCAAGGCGTTGAGGCGCCACGCTCCCGTTTCGCCGACAGCTCGGATCAGCGATTGACATCGCGCATGTCATGGATGCGGCGCAAAGCAGACGTCCAGCACCGATCGGCTCATGGAGGGACAAGAACGCCCACGCCATCCCCCTCTCCGCCATCCCCCTCACACCGCGATCTGCAGCGTCCCGTGGCGCCTCACCTCGGCCTCGATCTCCTTCACCAGCGTCTCCAGCGCGGGGTTGCGGGCGTTGCGGGCGCGGCGGATGACGTAGGCGAGGTCCGGAGGCTTGGGGAACTGCTTGTCGGCGATCTCCATGCCGGGCTGCAGGTGCCGCTGGCTGAGCAGCGCGACGCCGAGCCCGGAGGTCACGCCGGCGATGATGCCGGCCGCGCTCGAACATTCGAACACGATCTCGAACACTGTTCCCTCGTCCTGCCCGAGATCGAGGCCCCAACGGCGATAGAAGCAGTTGTCGTCGAAGGACAGGAACGGGACCGGCTCCCCCTTCGCCAGGATCAGTTCGGGCGACTTCACCCAATGCAGGCTCTCGCGGAAGAGCAGGACGTCGGTGGGGCGGACCTCGTGCTGGAACACCTGGATGATGGCCGCGTCGAGCGCCCCCTCGCCCAGCAGCTTCTGCAAGGCCAGGCTCATGCGCACTTGCGTGCGCACGCTCACCTCGGGGTAGAGCCGGCGAAACCGGCCAAGAATGCGCGACAGGTCCGTGCAGGTCGTATCCTCGGTCATCCCCAACGCGATCTTTCCTTGCAGCGTGCTTTTCGACAGGCTCAGGATCGCCTCGTCATGGATGCCCAGGATGCGCCTGGCATAGCTCAGCAGATCCTGCCCTGAACTGGTGAACATCGGCGCATTGGCCTTGCGGCTGAGGATTTCGCAGTCGAGGCTCGCTTCCAGCCGCCTGATCTTGTGGCTGACGGCCGACTGCGACAGGCCCAGCACCTCGGCCGCGCGGGTGACGCCGCCATGTTTCTCGATCGCCACCATCGCCCGCAAGGCATCGACATCCAGGCGGCGGCTCATCACTCCAGCCATGACAATCCTCGTTTGAAACGAAAGCGGCGCTCCCAAATCCTCGCGCAGAACCTGTTCGCAGGCAAATTGAAATGCCAGATTTAGTGGCAATTTCATGGATGCATCGAAATTTGTCATGTGCAAACGCGTGCGCACCGCCATAAGTCCGCCCCGGCACGCATTCAACCCCGCACCCATTCAACGCCCGCACCCATTCAACGAATGACCGCATGACGCTCCCGAAACATCAGCCCCATCGCCTGGCCTGGCCGCTTATGGCGGCCGCGCTGGTCGTAAGCTGGAGTTCCGGCTTCGTCGGCATCCGCTACGCCAGCGAGAGTGCCGACGTCATGCTGGTGCTGTTCTGGCGGACCTTGATGTCGGGACTGATCCTTCTGCCCTTCGCGCTCATGGTCGGGCCGCGCATCGGCGCACGCGCCCTGATGCGGCAGATGGCGTTCGGCGTGGCGATGATGTTCCTCTATCTCGGCGGCTTCGCGCTTGCCATCGGCCAGCGCGTACCGACCGGCCTGGTCGCGCTGATCTCCGACCTCGTCCCCCTCGCCATCGCGGCACTGTCGCAGCCCATCCTGGGCCACCGGCTGACATCGAGGCAATGGACCGGAACGGCGCTAGGGGCGCTGGGTGTGCTGATCGTCTCGCTCAACAGCCTCAGCCTCGGGACCGCGCCGGCCTGGGCATATCTTGTGACCATCGCGTCCATGATGGTCTTCGCCCTGGTGACCGTGCTGCAGAAACGGATGGGGACGATCGACATGCCCATCCACCAGAGCCTGTGCATCCAATGCATGACGGCGGCGATGCTTTTTGCCGCCTGCGCCGGCTGGAATGGCGGATTGATGCCGCCGCTTGATGGCCGGTTCGAGTTCGGCATCGCCTGGCTGGTGCTGTTTTCGACCTTCTTCTGCTACGGCGTCTACTATGTGAGCCTGCGCCTCCACAGCGCCGCGCAGGTCAGCAGCGTGATCTATCTCAGCCCGCCGGTGACGATGCTCTGGGCCTGGCTGCTGTTCGGCGAGCCGCTTTCTGCGGCGATGTTCCTCGGCCTGGCGGTGACGCTGTTCGGCGTCTGGCTGACGTCGCCGCGCGGCACGGTATCCAAGGGCGAGACAAGTCTAGGCCCGATCGGGCAACCGGCCGATTGATCGTGATCCCGCACCAAACCGACCATGGACCCTAAGGGAGTGAACCTCATGAAGCTGACTGATTTCAAGGCGCTGACCTTCGACTGCTACGGCACCCTCATAGATTGGGAATCCGGCATGATCGAAGCCCTGAAGCCGCTGACCGGACGGGTTGGCCGCGGTCTTGGCCGCGACGAGATCCTGCAGGCGCACGCAAGGCACGAATCCAGCCAGCAGAACTGGACGCCGCAGAAACGCTACCGAAACCTTCTGGCTGTCGTCTACAAAAGGCTCGCCGAGGAATGGGGCGTCGTGGCCACGCCGGAGGAATGCATCGCCTATGGCCTAAGCGTGAAGGACTGGCCGGCCTTTGCCGATACAGCCGCCGCCCTGCAATACCTCAAGAAGCACTACAGGCTGATCATCCTCTCCAACGTCGACAATACGAGCTTCTCCTTCAGCAACAGGAAGCTCGGCGTCGATTTCGATGCGATCTACACGGCGGAGGACATCGGCTCCTACAAGCCGTCGCCCCGGAATTTCGACTATATGCTTGAAAAGCTTGCGACGCTCGGGATTGGCGACAAGGAGGTCCTGCACACGGCCGAAAGCCTGTTCCACGACCACACCGTCGCCAACCAGTTGGGCCTCGCATCGTGCTGGATCCACCGCCGGCACGCCGATCAGGGTTTTGGCGCCACGATGCATCCCGGCGACATGCCGAAGGTGGACTTCCGCTTCGACAGCATGGCCGACCTCGTGGAGGCGCATAGGGAGGAATTGCGCGCCTGATGGAAGGGCTGCCGGGGCCATCCCAGCGGAAGCCCAACTCGCCTGACGGCCTTCAAGTCTTTTTACGGGCGGCGCCGCGCTTGTCGGCCCGCCCACCGGAACCCCACAAGGCGCGGCCGAGCAAGCCCCTGCGCCGGCGCGGGACAAGATCGATATCGCTGACGAGCTTGGCGCCGCCTTTGCGCCGCTCGAGCGTGATCTTGCGGCTGTGGAACGCCTCCAGCTCGGCCCGGTGCGCCACGCTCAAGATGGTCACATTTGGCAATTCCTGGATGATGGTCTCCATCATCCTGTCCTGGCTCTTCTCGTCGAGTGCCGCCGTTGCCTCATCCAGCACGATGATGTCGGGCGCGTGCAGGAGGAGCCGCGCGAAAGCCAGCCGCTGCTTCTCGCCGCCCGACAGGGTCTGGTCCCATGGCGCCTCTTCGTCGATCCGGTCGCCGAGATAAGCGAGCCCCACCTTGTCGAGGGCGGCCCTGATCTGTGGAACCGTCCAGTCATCGGCGGCACCTGGATAGGCGGCCGCCCGGCGCAGCGTGCCCGAGGGAATGTAGGGGCGCTGCGGCAGCATGAACAAGCGCTTGCCGGGGTGGAAATCGACGCTGCCGCCACCCCACGGCCACAGCCCCGCTATCGCCCGCACCAGCGTGCTCTTGCCCGTACCGGATTCGCCGGCCACCAGCAGCCGCTCGCCCGGTTGGATCACGACCTCGGTTTCCTTGACCACGGCGGTGCCGTCATCGAGCGACACGGAGAGATTGTTGAGGCTGAGCATAGTATCGTCCTTGGTCTGGCCGCGAGTGATGCGCCCGAGCGCGTCGCTCTCTTCCGCGCGCTCGAGCCCGTCGAGCGACATCATCAGCGAGGCAATGCGCCGTGCCGAGGCGTTCCAGTCGGCGAGACGCGGGTAGTTGTCGACCAGCCATCCGAACGCGCCCTGCACGATTGCAAAGGCCGATGCCGCCTGCATGACCTGCCCGAGCGACATCGAGCCCTCGAGGAATTTTGGCGCGCACAAAAGCACCGGCACCACGGGCGCGAACAGGCTCGATCCCTGCGAGACCAGCGCCGTGCGCATGTGCTGGCCCGCAAGCATCGCCCACCGCTTCAGCACGCCGGCGAAGGTCCTGTCGATGCCGCTGCGTTCCTCCTGCTCGCCGCCGAGCAGGGCGATGCTCTCACCATTTTCGCGCACACGCATCAGCGTGTAGCGAAATTCCGCTTCCGCCTGGTTCTTCTGCTCGGAGAGTTCAACGAAATGCCGGCCGATGACCACCATCGAGGTAGAAGTGATGGCCGCATAGATGACCGCGGTGACGACGAGGAAGCCTGGAATGGTGATGTTGGCTCCGCCGATCGGCAGCGTCAGCGCGCCGCCGATCGTCCACAGCACGACGATGAAGGTCGAGGCCGCCAGGAAGGCGTTGAGCACGCCGGAGACGAAATCGACGGGCGATTCGGTGGCGATCCGCAGATCGTCGGCGATGCGGGCCTCCGGGTTCTGGTGATCGCCGCTGACGAGATTGAGCTGGTAGTAGCGGCCATTGGTGAGCCAGCGGCCGATGACCGATGTGGTGAGCCAGGAGCGCCAGCGGCGCTGGATGGTCATGCGCAGATAAACCTGCGCGACGACGAGGCTGACGCTTCCAAGCACCAGCGGCACGAACACGGCGCTCAGGAAATAGACGGTCGGTGCATTGCGCTGTTCGATGGCGTCGAAGATCGAGCGGTTCCAGACATTGATCCCGTACTGGAAGCCGACATTGACGCAGATCATAATCAGGAGTCCGATCGTGAATGGCCAGGCGAGCTTGTCGCCGCGCCGGCTCCAATAACTGCGCGCGCTGATCCAGAAACGCTTCAGCAGATACTTCTTGCGCGCCTGCTCGGCCTGTTCGGGGCTCAGTTGCGGATCGGGTTCCCCCGCCGCTGGCGGCGGTGCGGCCTCGCCCACGACCTCGGAGGCGGCCTCGACATCGGGTGCCTTCTCCCGGCGGGGCTTGCTGGCACCGTTTGGCTTGGCGCCGCCGGCCGGCTTCGGTTTGGGTTTGATGTCTGCCACAACGGCCATAACGGCGTGGAAATCGGAAGGTTTCATTGTCCGTCTCCATATGACGGCCTCCCACCGTGCGAAGGCTGTCCTGGTGCTCCGATATCTGCAACGCCTCGCCAGACTTCACCGCCGCACAATCGCCACCAAGCCACGCGAAGAGCTTGTAAAAACGGAGGTTCCACGATGCGTCTGTTCTGGACTTTGGTGTTCGCGCTGGCGAGCGGTGCGGCCTGTGCCGCTTCGCCGGAGGACGACTACATCGCCGCGCGCGACAAGGCGATATCAGCCATCGCCGCGATGGAAAGCGCGAACGCTCCCGTCGAGACACTCGATGCTGCCAGTGAAAAGGCCCGCGCCGATCTCGAGCAGCGCCTTTCGGCGCTTCTCGGACCTTTCACGGTCAAGGGTTTTCCGGCGGCCGGCACGATCAACATCGAAAGCCTCAGTTCCTCCGATGTCGGCTTTGGCATGCTGGACGGGCTGCGCCACGGCACTGAGGACGGCCCCAGCATCGTGGTATCGACGCGCGGGCTGGTCGAGCGCTGGCTCCAATCGCGCGCCGCCGAGACGGACGCCGATCTCAAACTGCCCACCAGCTTCGACGCGGCGCTGAAGCTCGATGCCTTCTACACCCAGGCCATCGGCAGCGACGCCGCTTTCACAGGCACGCTCGACTTCACCCTGAAGACGCCCGATGGCGCCGACATGGCGATTGCCCGCCTCGGCGGCTGGGCACAGGATGTCGGGCCGAACTACGACCAGGAGGTCGTCGTCACGCTCGTTAGGGGCAACAGCGTCATGATCGCCGAGGCGCCCGCGACGCCCCCCGTCCCGAAGATCGCGGCCTGCGACGCGGTCTGGACCGCCGCCGACGCCGCCGCCCAGAAACTGGTCAAGCAAGCCACCGGCGACGGCGACGACAATACATCCGATGCCGCCGATGCCGCCTGGGCAAAAGGCGACAGCGACTTCCGCGCTTGCATGGCCAAGAACCTGCCCGACAACCCCGTCTTCCCCGCGCTGCTTGCCCAGGCGCAGACGCTTGCCGACCACATGGCGGGCAAGTAGGGCGCGGAAGCTGCCAATCTCCCCCACGGGGGGAGATCGGCTATTTCGCTGTCAGCGCCGTTTCCGCCCCCTTGCGGCCCCCGCACCCCATGACGATATTGTCGGCGCGCTGGCCTTGCTGAACGCGGTTGCCAGCACGGTTGAAAATGGTTGAAAGGAAGTCCTGAACGCGCCATGGCGCGGCGGGCGGATGAACAGCGTGGGAAACTCGGCAATGACGACAGACACAAAAGCGACGGAAACCAAGGCATTCGAGGCGGATGTTTCGCGGCTGCTGCACATGATGGTGCACTCGGTCTATTCCGATAAGGACGTCTTCCTGCGTGAACTGATTTCCAACGCCGCTGACGCCTGCGAGAAGTTGCGCTTCGAGGCCGTCAGTCATCCGGAATTGCTGGCCGACGATCCGAAACCCCGCATCTCGATATCGGCCGACGCCGACAACAAGCTGATCACCGTCGAGGACAACGGCATCGGCATGAGCCGCGACGACATGACGGAGGCGCTGGGCACGATCGCGCGCTCGGGCACGCGCGCCTTCATCGAGCGCGTCGGTGCGGGCAATGCCAGCGAAGACACGCAGCTCATCGGCCAGTTCGGCGTCGGCTTCTACTCCGCCTTCATGGTGGCGACCCGCGTCGATGTCATCAGCCGCCTGGCGGGGAGCGCCGAGGCCTGGCGCTGGTCGTCCGACGGCAAGGGTTCCTACGAGATCGCGCCCGCCCCGCTCGAAGCGGCACCCAAACGCGGCACCCGCGTCGTGCTGCATCTGATGGACGATGCCGTGTCCTACACCGGATCCTACCGGCTCGAGCAACTGGCGAAATCGCAGTCGGGCCACGTGCCGGTGCCGATCACGCTCATCGAGAAACCCGGCGCCGAGGCGCGCGACATTGCCGATGGCACGGCCCTTTGGGTCAGGCCGAAAAGCGAGATCAAGCCCGAGGAATACACCGATTTCTACCGCGGCCTCTCCGGCCAGTATGACGAGCCGGCCGCCACCATCCATTTCCGCGCCGAAGGCCGGCAGGAATACAGCGTACTGGCCTTCGTGCCCGGCTCGCGTCCCTTCGATCTCTTCGACCAGGGCCGCAAGGGCCGTATGAAACTCTATGTGCGCCGCGTCTTCATCACCGACGAGGCCGATTTGTTGCCGCGCTACCTGCGCTTCATGCGCGGGCTGGTCGATTCCGCCGACCTGCCGCTCAACGTCTCGCGCGAGATGATCCAGGAAAGCCCGCTGCTGGCCGCGATCCGCAAGGGCCTGACCAACCGCGTGCTCGGCGATCTCGCCAAGCTGGCGGAGAACGAGGCCGAGGCTTTTGCCAAAATCTGGGAGAATTTCGGCGTCGTCCTCAAGGAAGGGCTCTACGAGGACCATGAGCGGCGCGAGCAGCTCTTGAAGCTCGCCCGCTTCCGTTCGACCACCTCGGGCGAAAATTGGCGCGGCCTTGCCGATTATGTCTCGGCGATGAAGGAAGGCCAGAAGGCGATTTTCTTCATGGCCGGCGACGACCGTGCGCGGCTCGAAGCCTCGCCGCAGCTCGAAGGTTTTAGGGCACGCGGCATAGAGGTGCTGCTGCTCACCGACCCCGTCGACAGTTTCTGGACGTCGATGGCGCCGGAGTTCGACGGCAAGCCGTTCAAGTCGGTGACGCAGGGCGGGGCGGAGCTTTCCGACATCTCCTTGCTCGATGATGCGAAGAAGCCGGACAGGGCGGCGACGCCCGAAGTCGATGGCTTCCTGGCCTTCGTCAAGGCGGCGCTTGGCGATGCCGTGTCGGATGTGAAGCCTTCCGACCGCCTGACCGAAAGCGCGGTGTGCCTGGTGGCGCCCGAACATGGTCCGGACCGGCAGTTCGAGCGGCTGCTCAACGCCGCCGGCCGCCTCGACAAGACGGCCAAACCGATCCTCGAAATCAATCCCCGCCACAAGCGCGTCCTGGCGCTCGCCGGCCTCGGCGACGACGAACAGGCCTTCAAGGACGATGCCGCCCACCTTCTCTATGACGAGGCGCGCGTGCTCGACGGCGACAAGCCTGCCGATGCCAGGGCGTTTTCCGAGCGCCTTGCCCGGCTGATTGCGCGCGGTATCTCGAAGGGCTGAGGCCAGTCGGCGCCTCGGCCGGAACAGGCAAAGACCTGGGCGCCGCCGGGCGCCCAGGCCTTTTGTTGGGAGGCCAGGCCTTTTGTTGGGAGGGAGGCCGGTTCAGTTCCCGCCGACGCTGGCGGCTGCGTCCTTGATCAGCTTGGCGACGGATGCGGGATCGGAAACGTAGACCGCGTGGCTGCCGGGCACTTCCACCGTCGTCGCGCCGGCCCGATTTGCCATTTGGCGCTGTGCTGGCGGCGGGATCATATGGTCGTCGGTAGCGACGAGATACCAGCTCGGCTTCACCCTCCAGGCCGGCTTGGTGACCTTGCCTTCGAGTGCGGCCACGGCCCACGGCACCTGCGAGTCCGCCATGAAGGAGGCGAGCGAAGGACGGACGTCGGCGGCGAACGAGGCGGCGAACTTGGCCTTGTCGAGCATCAGGAAGCCGTCGACGGGCGGCAGGATCGGCGGCACCGCGGCGCCGGGAGGCGGGTTGGCGATGAGGGTCGAGACCGACTCGCCGGCATCGGCGGCGAAGGCCGCGATGTAGACGACGGCTGAAACCTTGGGATCGGTGCCGGCTTCCGACACCACGACGCCGCCATAGGAGTGGCCGACCAGGATGACGTTGCCGGGAGCGGCGGCGATGGCGCGCTTGGTGAAAGCGACGTCGTCGGCGAGCGAGGTGGTCGGGTTCTGGACGATGGTGACGTCGTAGCCGTCCTCCTTGAGCTGGTTATGGACCCCTTCCCAGCCGGAGCCGTCGACAAAGCCGCCATGGACGAGGACGACCGAATTTGCCGCGGTGTTGGACATTTGAGTTCTCCTTTTCAAATTGTTGTTTGCGTTGGTTGCGGGAGGACTATGCGCCGGGTCCGCCGCGCTCGCTTTGAGGTGACCTTCAGGACCTCTTGATTTTGTCTTGAGAGGGCTTTGATTTTGCGCCCACGACACGTCTACAGTGTCCAGGTCAGCGTTTCCGCCCCATCTGGAGCCAGCAATTTGCCGTATCTTTTCGAGGACTTCGCTCTGGACGGCGACCGGCGCGAACTACGCAGGGGCAACGAGCTGGTCCCCGTCGAGCCGCAGGTGTTCGACCTCCTGCAATATCTGATCCGCAATCGCGAGCGGGTGGTCAGCAAGGACGATCTGGTCGATGCGGTCTGGCGGGGACGAATCGTCTCCGACGCCACGCTTGCCAGCCGTGTCAATGCCGCCCGCGGCGCACTTCAGGACAATGGCGAGCAGCAGCGCCTCGTCCGTACCATCCTGCGCCGGGGCTTTCGTTTCGTCGGCACCGTACGCGAGGAAGCCGGCGCCGAGGCGGCAGCGCCGGTGGGGACACCCAAGCCTGGCCTCGGCATTCCCGCCCGCCCCTCAATCGCCGTTCTGCCTTTCGTGAACATGAGCGGCGACGCGGATCAGGACTATTTTGCCGACGGCATGGTCGAGGACATCGTCACCGGCCTGTCGCGCATCCGCTGGCTGTTCGTCATCGCGCGGAATTCGAGCTTCACCTACAAGGGCCGCACCGTCGACGTGAAGCAGGTCGGGCGCGAACTCGGCGTGCGCTATGTGCTGGAAGGCTCGGTCCGCAAGGTCGGCAGCCGCGTGCGCATCACAGGGCAGCTGATCGACGCCGAGGATGGCAGCCATCTGTGGGCCGAACGCTACGATCGCGAGTTGACCGACGTGTTCGCGCTGCAGGACGAGATCACCATCAGCGTGGTCGCGGCCATTGAGCCCAATTTGCGCCGGGCCGAGATCGAACGTGTCAAGCGCCAGCGGCCCGACAGTCTCGACGCTTACGACCTTTTTCTGCGCGCCCTGCCCGATGTCTACACCTTCATGCCCCAGGGCGCGGCCAAGGGACTGCCTCTGCTCGACCAGGCATTGGCCATCGAGCCGAGTTATGCGCTCGCCCATGGCTTTGCCGCCTGGGCGCATCAAACCCTTTTCATCCGCGGCGGCATGCTGGCGGAGCATCGCCAGAAGGCGTCGCACCATGCCCATGCGGCGATCGAGCACGGCTCGGGCGACGCGATGGCGCTGGCCTTGGCCGGCTTCACAATCGGCCTGGTCGAGCATGACCGCGGGCTGGCCAACGAGATGTTCGCGCAGGCCCTGTCGCTCAGCGCCTCCTGTGCCTTCGTCTACACTTTTGGCTGCGTGCCGGTGGCCTATGGCGGCGATGCGGCGCGCGCCATCGACTGGTGCGAGCAGGCGATGCGGCTCTCCCCGCTCGACGCCATGAGCTGCGTGCCGCAAGGCATCATCGGCTTCGGCAATTTTCTGTCCGGCCGGCACGAACGGGCCATCGCGGCCGGCCGGCGGGCGGTGGAGCTGAACCCCGGTTTCAGCATCCTGCATGGCTGGCTGGCCGCGCCGCTGGCGAGGCTCGGACGGATCGAGGAGGCAAGAGCGTCGGCCGCACGGCTCATGGCGCTCGATCCGCATTTCACCATCGGCCGCTGGGCCACCGCCGTCGGAATCGCGCCTGGCATAATCGACGATGTCACCGACGCCCTGCGCGTCGCAGGCCTGCCGGCTTAGAAGACGGCTGCCGCCGGCAAACGCATCGGATAGATGCCCAGCCGCGGTATTGCGTTCGCCGATAATTATTCTGGTCCATCGGGCCGACACGCTGAAGTCCACTGGCTCAATCGCCGACTGTGGACATCGCGCCTCCAATCCCTCAATCTTGGCCCGGGAACAAAACAGGCGCTTCAAAGAAAGCGCTCCGGGTGCTCATGAAACGACGATGGACATTGTATGATCCACGGCTGGCCTGGATGCTCGTCGCACCGGTGCTCCTGCTGCTGATCTTCTTCCTGGTGCTGCCGATCGCCGTGATGGGCGCCTACACCTTCTTCACCTTCGTCACCGCCGGCGTGGAAACGAGCGCGTTGACGACCGCGAACTGGCATGAATTCCTCACCGACAGCTACTATCACGGCTTCCTTCTGAAGACCTTGAGAGTCGGGGCCATGACGGCGCTGCTTTGCGGTGTGCTCGGCTATTTTCCCGCCTATTTCATCTGGGCCACGACCTTCAAGCACAAATGGCTGCTGTTGCTTTTGCTGATCGTGCCGTTCTGGATCAGCTTCACCATCCGCACCTTCTCCTGGATCAACATCCTGGGCGAACAGGGCGTCATCAATGTCGCGCTGCTCAAAATGGGCATCATCAACGAGCCGTTGCCGATGCTCTATAACGAGGGCGCGGTCATCCTGGGCATGCTGCATTTTCTGCTGCCCTACATGATCCTCAACGTCTATGTCAGCCTGGAGAGCATTGATCGCACGTTGATTTCGGCGGCCCGCTCGATGGGCTGCACGAGCGCGCAGGCGTTCCGAGAGGTCACGCTGCCGCTGTCGCTGCCAGGCCTTGCGGCGGGCCTGCTGCTCTGCTTCGTGCTGGCCGCCGGCAGCTATGTGACGCCGCAGCTTCTCGGCTCGGGCCGCGACGCGCTGTTCGGCAACCTGATCTACGACACCATCATGGGCGAGCTGAACTGGCCGATGGGCGCCACGCTTTCGATCGTGCTGTTCGTCGTGCTCGGCTTCTTCGCCGCCGTCTACACGCGCTACATGGGCATGTCGCAGATCCTCAAAGGGCTTGGCGGATGATGGGGCTTGGCGGATGAGAGGAACAAGGCGCAAGCAGGAAGGCAGATGGGCCTGGCGGCTGACCGGCTTCGTCACGGTCTGCGTCTACATCTTCATGTTCGCGCCGATCGTGGCGACGGTGATCCTGTCGTTCAACGCCTCGATGTTCGGCGGCTTCCCGATGACCGGCTTCAGCCTGCAATGGTACGGCAAGCTGATGGCCAACGAGGCGGTGCTGGCCGCCTTTCGCACGTCCTTGTGGATCGCCTTGGTCACCGCGATCGTCACCACCGCCGTCGGCGTCACCACGGCATTTGCCTTGGTGCGCTTCGATTTTCGCGGCAAGCAGGCGCTGAGCACGCTGGTGATCCTGCCGGCGCTGGTGCCCGAAACCATCCTCGGCGTCGGCCTGCTGGTGCTGATCAAGGCGGTCGACCAGCCGAGGACCATGCTGCTCCTGGTGCTCGGTCATATCCTGCTTGCCGTGCCCTATGTAGTGCTGATCGCGCAGGCGCGCATGATCGGCATCCGGCGCGTCTATGAGGAGGCGGCGCTGTCGCTCGGCGCCTCGCGCTTTTCGTCGTTCCGCGAGATCACGCTGCCGCTGCTCATTCCGGCCGTGGTGGGCGGCGCGCTGCTCGCCTTCACCATCTCGTTCGACAACACCTCGGCCAGCCTGTTCTGGCGGCCGGCCGGCGTCGAGACCATGCCCACCCAGATCCTTTCCATGCTCAAGATCTCGATCAGTCCGGAAATCAACGCACTCGGCACCGTGATGATCCTTGTGACCGTCGGCATCCCGCTGATTGGCGGCCTGATCCTGCAAAGCCTGACAAAACTGAGAAGACGTGGCGAACCAAAGGAGGAAACACAATGAAACTCACCACCACGAAGCGGCTGGAACGGCTGCACGACCGATACGCCAACGGCGACCTGAGCCGCCGCACTTTCCTGACACTGACCGCCGCCGCGGCGGCATCGGCGGGCCTTTCCATACCGTGGATGGGCCGGGCGCTCGCCGCGGTCCAGGAGGTTCGCTTCGACGGCTGGGGCGGCACGGTGCAGGACGCGATCGACAAGTTCGCCTTCCAGCCCTACACGACCAAGACCAAGATCAAGGTGGTCCAGGGCACGTTCGGCGACGAGGACGAGATCATCACCAAGATCAAGACCGCCAAGCCCGGCGACTACCAGGTCATCCATTCCTCGGGCGTCAACTACTACATCAAATATGTGAACGCCGGCCTGACCTCGGAGATCAACGAGGCCAACATTCCCAACATGGCGAATGTGCTGCAGCCGATGATCGAGCCGTTCCGCAAGCTGACGCCAAAGCTTTCGGCCATACCCTACGACTATGGCACGACGGGTATCGCCTACAACACCAAGGTGATCTCGCCGGAGGAAGCCAAGGAAAAAGGCGCGGCCCTGCTTCTCGACAAGAAATATGCCGGCAAGGTCGGCGGCTATTCCGACATGACGACGCGCGTCTGGTATGCGGCGCTTGCCACCGGGCAGGATCCCAATAACCTCAAGGACATGGATGCCATCTGGGCCAAGGTGCGCGAGACGCGCGACCTCGCCAAGAAGTTCTGGAGCTCCGGCGCGGAGCTGATGGACCTGCTTTCCAAGGGCGAGATCGTGGTGACCGATGCGTGGTCGGGACGGGTCGCCGCGCTGCAGGACCAGGGCCATCCGATCGGCTATCTCGATCCGGCCGGCTCCTACGCCTGGATGGAGGACATGCTGATCCTGAAGGGCTCGCCCATGGCCGAGTGCGAGGAGCTGATCAACTTCATGCTCGACCCGGCGACCTCGATCGCGGTGGCCGAGGGCCAGAGCTATCCGCCGTCGCTCGACCCGAACAAGGTCAAGCTGACCGAGAAGATCGAGAAACTGCCGGCGTTCGACAAGACCGGCACCATGAAATCGCTGACCTTCGCCGATCCAACCTACTGGGCGACCAACGAGGACGCCTGGACCAAGCAGTGGAACAGGATCTCGAAGGGTGCCTGACAGCCAGGAAACGACACTCCATCCCCGGCCTGTCCAGGCCGGGGCAGCCGGCGCGAGCGCGGCCGCCGAGGCGAACAGCCCGGCGGTCGAGTTCCGCGACATCGACATCGCCTACGGCAAGTTCGTCGCGGTGCGCGATTTCTCGCTCTCGATCCGCAAGGGCAGCTTCGTCACCCTGCTCGGCCCCTCGGGTTGCGGCAAGACCACGATCCTGCGCTCCATCGCCGGCCTGGTCGATATTTCGGGCGGCCAGATCATGATCGACGGGCGGCGGGTCGACGACGTCCCGATCTATAAGCGCAACATCGGGCTGGTCTTCCAGAGCTACGCGCTGTTCCCGCACAAGAACGTGTTCGACAACGTCGCCTTCGGCCTGAAGTACCGCAACGTGCCAAAGCCAGAGATCGCCCGCAGGGTCGGCAAGGCGCTCGAAATGGTGCGGCTGCCGGGCAGCGAGAAGAAGCTGCCGTCGCAGCTGTCGGGCGGGCAGCAGCAGCGCATCGCGCTTGCCCGCGCCATCGTCTTCGAGCCGCAGGTGCTGCTGCTGGACGAACCGCTATCGGCGCTGGACGCCAACATGCGCGAGGAGATGCGCGTCGAGATCAAGAAGATCCAGAAGGAAACGGGCATCACCGCCATCTTCGTCACGCACGACCAGGAAGAAGCGCTCTCCATGTCGGATCGCATCGTGGTGATGAACGCCGGCGCGGTGGAACAGATCGGCACTCCGGAGGAGGTCTATGAGACGCCGGCCACGGCCTTCGTCGCCGACTTCCTCGGCAAGGCCAACATGCTTGCCGGGACCGTGAGCAGGTCCGGCCAAGCGGTGGTGCTTGCCACCGGCCAGACCATCACCGTGGCTTGTCCAAGGCCGCTTGGCGACGGCAGCAAGGTCACCGTCGTGGTGCGGCCGCAGAAATTTTCGGTCGGTGCTGGAACGAGCGTCAACCGGCTCACTGGTCGTGTCGTCTCGGCCTCGTATCTGGGCGGCAGCGCAATCTACGAGATCGACATCGGCGGCAAGACCAGCCTCCGCGCCAACGCGCCGATCAATGGCCGCGTCCTTCGCGAAGGCGAGACGGCCGACCTCGGATTCGATCCCGAGGGCTGCGTTCTGCTCGACGAGGACGGCCAGCGGATTTCATAGGCGCCGCACGTAGCGGACTTCATTGTATCGTCGCGCCGCCGGGCCTGCGGTTGGGATGCCTGAGATAGGTTGGCGTGGTCCCGGTCTGCTGGCGGAACACGCGGCTGAAATGGCCGGCATTGGTAAAGCCGCAGCGGTAGGCGATTTCGCCGATCTGCAGGTCGCTGCCTTCGAGCAGCGACTTCGCATGGTGCACTCGTAACGCGAGATATGCCGCCATCGGGCCGATGCCCAGTTCCAGCCCGAAAAGCCGTTCGAGCTGGCGCCGCGAGCAGTTCAGGCGGGTCGCGATCTCGGCGACCGACAGCGTCTCCTGGAGGTTGCTCTCCATCAACAGCAAAGCGCGCTTCACCGCCCGGCTCGACGCCTCCGGAAACAGGTCGCCGACGGGCTGCACATCCCTGCTGCTTCTGATCCGGTCGAGCACCAGGATCTTGGCGGCCTTTTCCGCCGCCTTCCGGCCGATGAACTCGGACACGAAATGGCCTGCAAGGTCGGCGGCACCCGTGCCGCCCGCGCATGTCGAGCGGCCACGGTCGACGGTAAACAGGCTGTCGGCATGGGCGTTGACCTCCGGGAACCGGCTGCGGAAATCCTTGATGTGGAACCAGCTGACGGCGGCGCTATAGCCATCGAGCAGGCCGTAGCGCGCCAGCACGAAGCTGCCCGTGCAGAGCGCCGTCAGCGGCACGCCCTTCCCTGCGGCCCGCAACAGGAAGGCCTCCTTTTCGGAACTCAGGCTGCGGTTGGTGTCGAGCAGGCCGCCGACCACGACGACATTATCGAAATCCTCGGGATTGCCGATCCCCCCGGTCGGCAGCAGTTCGACGCCGCAACTTGCCCGGATCGGCAGACCGCGTTCGCCGACGATCTCCCAGTCGAACTCTATCCTGCGGCTGCGATCGCCCTCATCGCCCGCCAGCCGCAGCGTGTCGATGAACAGCGACAGCGGCGACAGCGTGAAGTCGCGCACCAGGAGAAACGCAAACCGCCTAGCCATTGTTGTTCGGAACCGCCTTGTCTCAAGCTTATTCGCCAGCACAATATGCTGGAACACCGGACGATGTGTTTGCCAAAAGCGGCACCGGACTTCTTGCTTATCGACGGCGGCCCAGTCCAGGGCGCCCTCGCCCAACACATGCCATCACGGCCTCGAGGGTAATAGGATCGCCCGCCGACTCGGACCAAGTGCAATTCCAACGGTCGATCAGGCGTCGATGGGACGAAGAGAGCTGTGGTCAGCGCCTCGGGAATTTCAATTTCGCAACGATCTGACCTGTCGTTGTGGGCAAGCGCTCCTTGCGAAATCCGTGACGCAATATTGGAACCACCCTGCGGTTCGTTGGACCACCTGTCCAGGGCCGCTTGCATGGAGGGTTGCCCAGATGAAGTCAATAGTCCTCCGCCTGCGCATGCCTAGGGAACTGTTCGACCCTGATTTCGGTTGTCCGCTGTGCGAACTGTGCTTCCACGAAAGCACTCGATGAGCGAAAACGAAACATGGCGGACAAGAAGCGCGGCTCCATTCGGAAGATCCTGAGCGGCATCGCGGCGAAAATTGCCACCGCCCCTGATCGCACGGCCGAGGAAGGCACGGGCACCGCGTCAATGGTCGCCGAATGGCTGCTGCCGCCAGCGGCGACGCTTGGGTCTTCCTTGCGCCTGAAGGGGATCGAACGCGAAGTTCGGGCCCGCCTGCCGTGGACGGTGCGGAAATTTGCCAAGGCCGAGACGGGCCGCGTCGTCTTGCGCATGATGCGAACCGACGCGGATGCGTTCAAGACCGCCTCGGCAACCATCTCCAGGACGCTGGAGGGAATCGAGGCACTGCCCGTGCTTCCGCGGGAGGCAGAGGACATCCTCACCATCTCCTCCCGAGAGCGGCACAAATGGCTCAGGGATGGTCGCCTGAAAAGCATTGGCACGCGTACCGTGAAGATGCGCGGGCGATCCAAGGCTGTGACCTTCCACGTCTTCGATCCACGCCACATCGAGGACGTTCTCGATCGTGACCTGGCGACCGCCTGGCGGGAGGAGGATGCGCTGGAAGTGTCCGAGAACAGACGGCGCGGGGCCGGCAAGGCCGCACTGACGCGGGCAGGCAAGCGGACGGGCAACGCCCGCAAGACCAGAAATGCGGGAAAGGACGATGCGCCAAAGCTCGAAGGTTGGGACACATTCGAGGCGGACGGATTGCTACGTTAGAGCAACTCCCAGGAAAAGCGTGTAACGGTTTTTCGTCGAGGGTCGCATCCGCAACCGTTCCCGGCTATGGATATTTCGCCGGGGTTGGACTGGCAGGGCTCAAATCACCTTGCAATTCCTTCGGAAGGGGTAGGCTCGAACACTGCAGATGCACGTCGCGGGCGAGCAGCTTTCGTTGCTTCTGCTCGTGCTCCTTGGTCGCCGCTATGATCCCCAACCCGTAGGGGCCAAGTGCGACGAATTCCCAACCCGGGTGCTGTTTTTCGCGGACCGCGTAGTCCGAAGCCGCCGCCCGGGCTTGCTGGCATTGCGGCTTCGCCCATTTCTGGTCCTGCTGCGAAAGCGAGGCTCCATAGTCGACCGGAGACGTCGCGCATCCAGCCATTGTCGCGGCCAATGCGGACATTACAAGCCCCGTCGCAATTCTCATACCGAACCCCTTTGCCAACCGCCGTGGAGCGGACACCGACGTCTCCATCCCACAAGAAGACCGCCGCGACCAGAGAGCCTGGCCTCTTTTCGTGGCGGGCTTCCCGCTGCCAGATTCAGACCGCCGCTTGGAACCAATGATGGGCGAGACTGTTCAGTTGTAACTTTGATGCCACGCCGACCATTCTTCCCGACGGCCACCTTCAGGAGTTCCCATCATGACTATTTCGTCCGGATTTCGTTCAATCGCCGTAGCCGCGATCGCAACGGCAGGCGTCAGCCTTGCCAGCGCCGCGCATGCCGACAGCGGCACGATCCGCTTCTCCGTCTACAAGGCGGCTTTCTTCGTCGGCGGCTCCGGTGGCGAGGGCACGCTGACCTTCCATGGCCGGAAATATCCGATCTCGATCGGCGGCGTCTCGGGCGGCCTCGCCTTCGGCGTCTCCAAGACCTATTTCCAGGGCACCGTGCGCCACATCAGGCGCGCCCGGGACGTGGCTGGCGTATATGGCGCGGCCGGCGGCGGCGGCACGCTCGGCAGAGGCGCTCAGGTGATCGTGATGACCAACGACAAGGGCGCCCAACTCCAACTCACGGGCAGACAGGTGGGTCTGCAAGTGAACGCGGATCTCAGCGGCATGAGCATCTCGCTGAGGTAGGCGCCTTACCCCTCGGAGCGGTTCCCGGAGAAGTGTGAAGCGGTTTCCCGTCCCGTTCGGGGGAGAGGAAGACGATGATCGCCAAAGCCGAGGTCGCGAAATTCTTCGAGGCCTATGCGAAATTCTACAATGACGCGCTCTTGTCGGATGCCGGTTTGGAGGATGTCGCCGACATCTATTCGTCCGCTTTCATCTCAGTCACCCCTGGCGCGGTAATGGCCGGCGAAAACGGCAAGCAATTGATCGAAATCATGAAGAGGGGCTTCGAGGGCTACAGGGCGATGGGCGCCGGGAAGATGACGTGCAGGGATGTATCCGTGACGCCGATCGATCAAGACCACTGCGTGGCAAAGGTGCAATGGTCCGGGGAGTACCAGAACAAGAAGGCGGCGCTCATTACTTTTGATTTCGAGGTCAGCTATCTCCTCGAGAGGCGAGACGGGAAGCTGAAGGTGTTCGGCTGGATCAGCGGGGACGAGCAGGCCGAATTCAGGAAACACGGCCTGCTTTAGGTCTCGCTTCGGCGAACGGCGCCCCCACCCGCTCAGCTCCTTAGCCCCGGCGCTTCCTGTCCCGTGCGCTCGACATATTCCGAATAGCCGCCGCCATAGGTGTGGATGCCTTCGGGCGTCAATTCGAGCACGCGGTTCGACAGCGCGGCTAGGAAATGCCGGTCGTGCGAGACGAACAGCATCGTGCCTTCATATTGCGACAGCGCCTCGATCAGCATCTGCTTGGTGGTGATGTCGAGGTGGTTGGTCGGCTCGTCCAGCACCAGCAGGTTGGGCGGGTCGAACAGCATCAGCGCCATCACCAGCCGCGCCTTCTCGCCGCCTGACAGCACCCGGCATTTCTTCTCGATCTCGTCGCCGGAAAAGCCGAAACAGCCGGCAAGTGCCCGAAGCGGCGCCTGGCCGGCCTGCGGGAAATTGTCTTCCAGCGTCTGGAACACGGTGCGCTCGCCTTCCAGGAGCTCCATGGCGTGCTGGGCGAAATAGCCCATTTTCACGCTCGGTCCCCGCGCCACCGTGCCGGTATCGGGATCGGAGGCGCCGGCCACCAGCTTCAGGAGCGTCGACTTACCCGCGCCGTTGACGCCCATGATGCACCAGCGCTCGCGGCGGCGGACCTGGAAGTCGAGCCCTTCGTAGATGGTGCGGCTGCCATAGGCCTTGTGCACGTTCTTCAAGGTGACGACGTCCTCGCCGCAGCGCGGCGCCGGCTGGAACTCGAAATTCACCACCTGGCGGCGCTTTGGCGGCTCGACGCGGTCGATTTTGTCTAGCTTCTTCACCCGGCTCTGCACCTGCGCGGCATGCGAGGCACGCGCCTTGAAGCGCTCGATGAAGGCGATCTCCTTGGCCAGCATCGCCTGCTGACGCTCGAACTGCGCCTGCTGCTGCTTGTCGGCGATCGCCCGCTGCTGCTGGTAGAATTCATAATTGCCGGAATAGGCGGTGAGCGATCCCGCATCGATCTCGACGATCTTGTTGACGATGCGGTTCATGAACTCGCGGTCGTGCGAGGTCATCAGCAGCGCGCCTTCATAGCCCTTCAGGAACTGCTCAAGCCAGATCAGGCTTTCGAGGTCGAGATGGTTCGACGGTTCGTCGAGCAGCATGGCGTCGGGGCGCATCAGCAGGATGCGGGCCAGCGCTACGCGCATCTTCCAGCCGCCCGACAGCTTGCCGACATCGCCGTCCATCATCTCCTGGCTGAAGCCGAGACCGTCCAGCACTTCGCGCGCGCGGCCGTCCAGCGCATAGCCGTCGAGCTCCTCGAAGCGGTGCTGCGCCTCGCCATATCGTTCGATGATCTCGTCCATCCGGTCGGCCTGGTCGGGATCGGCCATGGCCGCCTCGAGTTCCGCCATCTCGGCCGCCACGTCGCTGACCGGTCCGGCACCGTTCATCACTTCCGCGACCGCGCTGTGGCCCGCCATGTCGCCGACATCCTGGCTGAAATAGCCGATGGTGACGCCACGATCGACCTGCACCTGGCCCTCATCGGGCTGTTCCTGCCCGGTGATCATGCGAAACAGCGTCGTCTTGCCGGCACCGTTGGGTCCGACGAGGCCGACCTTCTCGCCCCTCTGCAGGGAGGCCGACGCCTCGATGAAGACAAGCTGACGGCCGTTCTGCTTGCCTATGCTTTCAAGTCTGATCATGATGTTCCGGGGGGTATCGATGCGGAATTGGAATTTTCCCGCGCCCTTACGCGAATGACGGTGCCGGGGGAAGAGGCAGAAGCGCCGCAGATGCCCGCGGGAGCGCGAGGCGCCGATCTCCTCAAGTCGGAAATCGGCTGTCGCATAGCCTCGCCCCCCGGCCCGCGCACATAAAAATCGACCGGCGGTCGAAATCCGACAATGTCAAACGACTTCGGTTCGGCGGCCTGCACGGCTTGACCATCGACATCAACGGGACAGGAATACGGGCAATGGCCAAGATGCTTGTGATCTACAAAACCCCGGCCGATCCGGCCGCGTTCGACCGTCACTATTTCGATGTTCATATACCGCTCGCCAAGAAGCTTCCCGGCCTGCGGCGCTACGATGTCAGCAGGCGGCCCATCGTCAAACTCTCGGCGGGCGAGATGCCTTACCTTGTGGGGACATTGTATTTCGACAGCCTCGACGACATCCGCGCCGCGTTCGCCAGCGAAGTCGGCGTTGCCTGCGCCGCCGACCGGCGGATATTGGCCCCGGGCGACGACGATCTGACGATGCTGCTGTTCGACGCCGACGAAGTGTGAACCCGGCCTCCAGACACACTCCAGAAACAAGATTCAACATCCGGGAAAAACTGGCGAAAAGATCGTCTGCGATAACCATCCCCGTGGCAGCCGGGCAGCGGCCGCCAGACACGCCAAGGGATAGTGCCTGCAATGCAACGACGTTCGACCGGATGGATGAGTGCCCTGACAGGCATTTCGCTCGCCATGCTTGCGGTCGTACAGTCGGACGCGGAGGCGGCGGTCACCCGGACCGAATATTGCAGCCGGCTCGGCCTTCAACTCGACGGGGCCATCCGGGCCAAGGCCAAACCGGGTGCCGGTGCGAGCCAGATCGCCGAGGTAACGGCACTGCAGGACAAGGCGAACCGGTTCTGCGCCGGGAGCAAGCAGGCGCAAGGCATCCGGATCTACGCCAACGCCCTGAAGCTTCTCGGGGTGACCCCGGTCGACCTCGATCAGTGACGACAGCCATCACCCGAAGACCCGTCCTGAAAGAGGGCGGCTTTTTCTTGCGCGCAATGCCGCGAGCTGTCCGTCCCCCGCTCTCATGCCGATAGCCTATTTCTCGCCAAGATACTGGAAGGCCGCCTGTTTCCACCAGTCGCTTTCCATGGTTTGCAGCAGGGCGACGTCAAGCGGCTTGCGAAGCCTACTGCCGAGCGGCAGGGCGATGGCATATTGCTGCTGGTCGAAGGTCGCGTCGAGGACCCGCAGGCCCGCGCCGTAGTTCTGTCCGACCAGCCAGCCAAGCAGCGGCTTGTCGTGGACCAGCGCATCGATCTTGCCGGCGCGCAGCGTGTCCAGGCCCTGCTGGACGGTGGCAAAGTCCTGATGGCGGATATGGGTGGCATCCAGGTAGGACGCGGTCGAGGAATTCTGCACGGCGCCGACCCGGACCGTGGCGAGGTCGCTTTCGCCCTGCACCATGCCTTCCATCTGCGTCACGGTCAGCACCGATGTGACGCCGGCGGTGAACACCGCGATGGCGATGATCGATCCCATCATCCACAGCGCGGCCAGCACACGTCCCGGCACGGTTCGCGGACCGAAATCGCCGGTGCTGGCCTGGGTCGCGGCAATCGTCGACCACCACATACTTGAAAACAGGCCCTTGGCGACGCCGCCGCCGAAATCCTCATTGTGGCGGCGTTCGAACATCCAGATCAGGACGCCGACCACGACCGAGATGACGATCAGCGCCAGCACGGCCTGCAGGAAGCCGAACGAGGTCAGCGCGTGCAAAATCGGCCGCCATGACGGCTGGCTGTTGAGCGGTGTAGCGATGCCGAGCCCGGTCGTGAAAAAGGGCTGCGTGAAGTCGACGGCCTTTTCGCGGTCTGCCGTGACCGTGATCGCGGCCGTCGCCACGTCGAATTTGCCGCTGACGACGCCGTCGATCTGGTCCTGCACGCCAGGCACTTCGACATAGTGGAAGCGAAGGTTGAGCCGCCCGGCCATCTTCTGCCAGAGGTCGATGCTCAATCCCGACCAGGTGCCGTCCTGCAGCTTGAAGGCGAAGGGCGGCGCGGCCTTTACCCCGACCGATATGTCCTTTGACGACACGTCCGGCGGCAAAGGCAGCTCGGCAGGCGTTTGTGTCTGGCCGACGGCGGCGCCAGCCCCGACGCACGCGGCGACAGCAACGAGGATCAGCGCCATCGTCCACGAAGCAATTCTTCTCAACGGCAACAGCTCCCGGCGACCGATTGCGCCGCGCGATCTGGTCGCGGGCTCGAAAAAATAGCCGCCATGCCGGCCTTCGTCCACCCGCCATGGAGGAGGTGATGCACGGATGTCCGGCGAGATTGATGCGAAAACAATCGTTTGGCACAATTTCCCGATTCAGATGCTGAACGCCGTTACGCAATGCCGGGCGCCGCCCGAACTTGCCCGCGTCTCGCCGTCACCACGGCAGCCTTTTGCCATCGCGAAAAAAGCCGCCAGTCGGGCCGTCGTCGGGCAAGGTCGCGGCCCACACGATGCCCGCCGCCCCTTGCGCCACCGACATGGGCGGGCCGGGCAGATCGCGTTGACAAGCACGCCTGAGCCGCGCAGTTCGGCCGCCAGCACGCGGGTCAGTGCGTTGAGCGTCGCCTTCGACGTCGAATAGGCTGGCACGCCCGCGCCCATCGAGGTCAGCGAACCGCCTTCGGAGGAGACGTTGACCAGCCTGCCATGGCCGCCCGCCCCGAGCAGCGGCGCGAAGGCGGCGGCCACCCGCCAGGCGCCGAAGACATTGGTCTCGAACGCCTCGCGGATGAGAGTCCAGTCGGGCCGCAAGGCGCGCGAGCCGGTGTCGTAGTGGATGGCGGCGTTGTTGATCAGCACGTCGAGCCGGCCGAACCGGTGCTGCACGTCGTCGGCTGCTCTCGCCGCAGCGTCGGGCGCGGCGACATCGAGCGCAATGGCCTCGACAGCGCCATCGAGCCCTTTCGCCGCCGCCTCCCCCTTGGCGAGATCGCGCACGCCGAGCAGAACGGTGAAGCCGAGCGCCGCGAGTTGCCGCCCGGTTTCAAGCCCGATGCCGCGATTTGCGCCGGTGACGAGGGCGACTTTGTGGGTGTTCATGGGAAGCCTCCTTGTCGGTCATCTCGGGGCAAAAATGGCACGGGTGGACCTGTTTTATTAGAGGGAGGAGATAGCAGTCATCATGCGATGACGCGCATGAGTTGGTTGCGCAGGAATCGGGTGTCGGCGGGCGCAGCTATATGCGATCGTTCACCCATCAAGAGGACCGGTCATGCTCACGCTTCACGATTATCTGCCGTCGCAGAACGGCTGGAAGGTCCGGGTCCTGCTAGGGCTGCTGAAGATCCCTCACGTCACGCACCCCGTCTCGATTTTCGAGGGCGAGAGCCATACCGACGCCTTCCTGGCGCTCAACCCGGCAGGCGCGGTCCCGGTCCTTCAACTCGAGGACGGCAGCGCCATCGCCGAATCCAATGCGATCCTCACCTACCTTGCCGAGGGCACGCCCTTCCTGCCGTCGGACCGCTACCGGCGTGCCAAGGTCATGCAGTGGCTGTTCTTCGAACAATATAACGTCGAGCCCGTCATCGGTTCGCTGCGCTTCTGGACCCTGACCGGACGGCTCGACCGTAACCAGGCCATGGTTGCCGGCAAGCGCGAAGCCGGAGCCCGTACGCTCGCCGCCTTGAACCGCAGCCTTGGCGAGGCACCGTTTCTCGCCGGCAGCGACCTCACCATCGCCGACATCGCCGTCTATGCCTACAGCCACCGCGCCGGGGATTGCGGCTTTTCGCTCGCGGACTATCCGGGGTTCGCAGCATGGATCAACCGCGTACGCGATGCCATCGGACCCGGCTACCCCGTCCATCCCTACGGCAGCGACCCGCATTCGGGCGCCTGAAGGGCCTACTTCTTCCCCTGTCGATGGATCGTCTCGCCGCGCTTCAGCATCGCGACGAAGGCTTCGATCTTCTTCTTGCGGCCAGCCTCGGTCTTCATGTTGTGGGTGCGGAAGGCGAGCGCGAAGCGGTTCTGCGCGCTGAGCTTTTCCAGCATCGCCTTCGCCGCCGGCTCGGCGTCGATCGCCGCCTGCAGATCATCGGGGATCTTCATCTCCTTGCCGCTGCCATAGGCGCGCGCCCAGCGCCCGTCGGCCTTGGCCGCCTCGACCTCTCTCAGTCCATGCCCGGTCATGCGGCCCTCCTCGACGAGGCGCGCCACATTGTCGACGTTGATCTTGCTCCAGATGCTTTTTTTGCCGCGCGGCGTGTAGCGCTGCAGGAAACTGTTCTCGTCCAGCCCCTTGCGCACGGCATCGATCCAGCCGAAGCACAGCACGACATCGATGGCCTCCTTCGGTGTGATCGACTTCAGTCCCGACCCCACCTTATGCACCTTGATCCACACTTCGGTTTCCGTGGCGTGGTGTTCGCTGAGCCAGGCGTAAAAGCTCGCCGCGTGGGGAAATTCCCGCACCTTGTCGGGGTCGACCTTGACGGGTGCCATCAGTGCACCTGCCCGATCAGTGTCGTTGTCGCTGGCGTCGCCCTCATCCTGCCTCCGGCATCGTGCGATTCCCCGCATCATGATGGCATGTTTCACTGCCAATTTTCGTCAGCAGTGGGGCACGCTGCCGCCGGGCAACGGAACACACCATCCATGACCGCGTTCCGACAAGAGTGCAACCGCCATGGAGGATCGCGATGGCCGTGCAGACCGTTTTCGCCCATGTCAGCTGCTCCGACCTCGAGCCCAGCATCGACTGGTATGGAAAACTGTTCGGCAAGCCGCCGCTGCGCCGGCCGATGCCTGGCCTTGCCGAATGGCAGTTCACGGAAAGCGCCGAGGTGCAGCTCTTCGAGGACAAGGAAAAAGCCGGCACCTCGACGGTGACGCTCGGCGTGCTGCCCCTGGCGCCAGAACGGCAGAGACTGGTGGATGCGGGCCTCGAACCCGGCCCGATCGAGAAGGCCGGCCGTTCCTGGATCATGCGCATGCGCGATCCCGATGGCAATCTGGTGGTGTTTGCGAGTGCGGAGCGGGAATAGAGCCGCCGCAGCCCAGCGCTCGTGTTCTACACCGGTGTCGGTGCCGCCGGCGTCAGCCCGTGGCGACGCATGATCTCCATCATGCTGGCCTTGTCCGGCGGGCCACCGACGGCGGCATGGAACATTGCGAAAATCTCGCGGAAATAGTCCGGACCGATCGCCGCCGGGGTCACGATACATAGTACCGTCGCGTCGTTGACGCCCTTGTTGTCGAACCGGTGGACGGCGCCGCGTGGAATGCATAGCGCCTCTCCCGCTCCGACATCGATCGCCTTGCCGTCTACGGTCCAGGTCAGCACCCCGTCAACGCCGTAGATCGTCTCCTCATAATGATCGTGGCTGTGCGCCGGCGCCAGCAACCGCGATCCGCCAGCCACTTTCAACTCGAAGGCGGCGACGCTGCCGTTCGAACTGTCGCCCGTCACCAGGAAGCGAATCGATAGCATCTTGTCGCCGATGGCCTCTTCGGCTGGATTGACCTGAAGATTCATGGACGACATTGCGCAAACCCCTCCGGTAAATTACATTTACTAGCAATCAGTAAACTCAATTTACCGGATCGTCAATGGCCACGTCCACCGAAGTTCTGCAGACCAAGACCGAGGACCTTTTGATCGGCGCCCTGTTGCGCGTGCCGGCGCAGGCGATCCAGCGCCGGCTGATCAAGGAGCTCAACGACGCGGGTTTCGACGAATTGCGCCTGCCGCACATGGCCGTGCTGCAGTTTCCCGGCCCGGACGGGGCGCGGCCCGGCACGATCGCCGAGCGGGCCGGCATGAGCAAGCAAGCCATCAACCAGTTGCTCAGCAGTCTGGAAGGCTACGGCTACCTCGTCCGCTCCGACGGTGAAGGCAGCGCGCGCGTGGTTCGGTCCACCGAGCGCGGCCACGCCGCTTTCTGGAAAATGGTCGACATATTGCGCGACATCGAGGAGGAGTGGCGCACCGAACTCGGACCGCAGCGCTTCGCCCAGTTAAAGGCACTGTTGTTCGTCGTTTGGGATAGCCCGCTGGTACGCTGACGGGACGAGGCTCATATGGGCTGGCATAATCGGCCCGTCCGATGACACCATCGGTTTCTTCCGTTTTCGCTTTCCGCATCGAGCTGCCAATTCCCTGCCCTTGTCCAACCAAACGAAGGCAGAGCGGATATGAGCATTTCGAACCAAAAGATCCTGATCGTCGGCGGAGGATCCGGCATGGGCCTAGCGCTTGCAAGGCGCTGCCTCGAAGCCGGGGCCGAAGTCATCATCGCCGGGCGCGGCGAAGACAGGCTGCGGCAGGCTCGTGAGGCGCTGGGCAATAGCGCCGCCCTCGAAACAACCACTGTCGACATCACGCGGGAAGATCAGGTCGCGGCGTTGTTCGCCCGGATCGGCGGCCTCGACCATATCGTCAGCACCGCCGCCGACATCGAAGGCGCCTACCGGCTGCTGCCGGAACTCGATCTCGCGGCGGCGCAACGCGTGGTAGACAGCAAGATCTTCGGGCCGCTGCTGCTGGCCAAGCACGGCGCGCAACGGCTGGCAGTGCCCGGCTCGATGACCTTCGTTTCCGGCATCGCCGCCTACCGGCCGGCCGCGCGCGGTTCGGTCGTCGCCGCCGTCAATGCCGCGCTCGAAGGGATGGTGCGGGCGCTGGCGGTGGAACTCGCGCCGATCCGCGTCAACGCCGTGTCGCCCGGCTGGGTCGATACCGAGATTTGGGCGCAGGTGGCCGGCGACAGGAAAGCAGAGACACTTGCGGCGATGGCCGAGCGGCTGCCGGTCGGCAGGATCGGCCAGCCCGACGACATCGCCGACGCAATTTTCTTCCTCATGGGCAATGGTTTTACGACTGGCACGACGCTGCATGTCGAGGGCGGGCATCGCTTGGTCTAGCTGACGACGGCTTTCCCGGAATTGTTTAGAAACAAGGCCTTGGAGCGGTTCGCCGATTCAGATCCTGAGCCGGTTCCGGAGGGCGGCGGCGCCAGTGTGTCGCGCGCGGCGGCAAGCAGGTGCCGGAGTGCCGGCGGCTGGACGCGCCGGCGCCGCCAGATCATCGTCAGCGGCGCCACTTGCGCTCGGCCAGGCCATGGCAGTTCGATCAGCTCACCACGCTGAAGCGCGTCGCTGACGGCCAGACGTGGAACGAGGCCCAGCCCCGCGCCGGCCGCGACCAGCCGGGCAATGGCGCCGATGCTGCCGACTTCGGCGGCAAATCCCGAGGCTCCGATGCCCGCCTCGGCGAAGGCGGTGTCGAACATGTGCCGGTAGATGCATCCAGGCTCCGTTGCCACGAAACGTTTTGCGGCAAGGGCGGCCAGATCGCACGGAACCAGATTCTGCCCCGGCGCGGCGATCAGCACCAGCGGCTCGGCCGCTATTGAATGCCTGGCGAAGCGTTGATCGACGCCGCCATTTGGAACATCGCGGCGACTGAAGCAGAAGGCGACATCGATGTCGCCGTCCTCCAGCTGGCGCAGCAGCGTGCCGCTGTCGGTCACCTTCATCCGGACGGCGATGTCGGGGTGGCTGGCCTGGAACCCCGGCAGCCAGGGCGCCAGGCGGGCCGAGGCGATCGTCTCCAGCGCACCGATGGTCAGAACGCCGCTGGTCTGGCCAGACGCCGCCTGAACGGCGGCACGCGCCTCGCCGTCCAGCCGCAGCAGCTCTTCGGCGATGGGCCTCAGCGCCAGCCCCGCCGGCGTCAGCTCCAGCCCTGATTTCGAGCGTGTGAACAAGGCAGCGCCCAGCTCGGCCTCCAACGACTGGACCTGGTCGCTGACGCTCGACTGGGCGAGATGAACCATCTCGGCGGCGCGCGTGATGTTGCGGCTGCGCGCCACCGCGAGGAAGGTCTTGAGCAGTCTTGGATGCATCGGCTGGCCGAAATCGCCGGGCCTACTGCAGCTGCGGCTTTTTCAGGAAACTGCCGCGGTCGGCGGATTTGACGCGCAGCCAGGTCTCGCGGCCGTCGCGCACCACCCGCATCGGGATCTCGGCACCGGCCGAGCCGCTTTCCCAAAGCTTGCGATAGAAATCGGCGAGCCCGTCGACCTCACCGTCGCGGACCTCGGAAATGACGTCGCCTTCGCGCAGGCCGGCCTTGGCCGACGGGCCGCCCTCGGTCACGCTCATCACCACCACCTTGCCGTCGCTTTCGGCCGACAGCGCGCCGAGCCACGGGCGCGGCGGCTTGGCCACGTGGCCACGCGTCAGCAGGTCGTCGAGGATGGGCGGCAACAGGTCGATCGGAACCACCATGTTGATATCGGCAACCTCGCCGGCGCGGCTCATCTGCAAGCGCAGCGAACCGATGCCGAGCAGCGCGCCCTCGGCGTTGAACAATGGCGCGCCGCCCCAGGACGGATGCGCCGGCGCGATGAAGATCGCTTCGTCCAGCAGATACTCCCAATAGCCGGCGAATTCCTGCTTGGTGACGATCTTGGCCTCGATCGCCCGACCGATGCCGTCGGCAAGCACCACCGCGTCGCCGACCCTGGCCTTACCGGCATCACCCAGCGCCACGGCCGGCAGACCGGTCGGCGCCAGCGCCTGAACGAGGCCGAAGCCCGATTCCTGGTCGTAGGCGAGCGCGTGAGCGGGGATGACGCGGCCGTCATGCGAGGTCAGCCAGACCTCCTCCGCCTCTGTGATGAGATAGCCGATGGTCAGCACCAGCCCGTCACTGCGGATGACGACGCCGCTGCCTTCCCTGAGCGTGCCCAGTGCCCCGGCCGTGAAGGCATCCTCCGGAACGGTCGCCCGCACGGCAACGACGGAACGCGGATTGGGATTTATGGTCATGATTTTGTCCTGCGATGCGAATGCCTGGCGGCTTCTTCTATAGGTATGCCACGGGGGAGATGCTGCAAGGGGGTGAGAAACGGTGGCCATAGGGCAGGAAAAGCCAACTGCTCGGCTTTTCCAATTTCGAACGCCCGGCAGGCGATGCGCGGCCCGCATTGACAATAGTTCAACACAAGTTGAACTTCCCTCTCCGCAGCCCTAGCTATGGGTGACCTGCCATCCTCCCACGATACGAGAGCCGACATGACCGAATACACCCCGCCGAAAGTATGGACCTGGAACAAGGGCAATGGTGGCGCCTTTGCCAGTATCAACCGGCCGATCGCCGGACCGACGCACGACAAGGAACTGCCGGTCGGCAAGCACCCGCTGCAGCTTTATTCGCTGGCGACGCCAAACGGCGTCAAGGTGACGGTGATGCTCGAAGAGCTCCTGGCGCTTGGCCACAAGGGCGCCGAATACGATGCATGGCTGATCCGCATCAACGATGGCGACCAGTTTGGCAGCGGCTTTGTCGAGGTCAATCCCAATTCCAAAATCCCGGCGCTGATGGACCATAGCGGCAAGTCCCCGGTGCGCGTCTTCGAATCCGGCTCGATCCTGGTCTATCTCGCCGAGAAATTCGGCGAATTCCTGCCGGCCGAGCAGCCGGCGCGGGCGGAAGTGCTATCCTGGCTGTTCTGGCAGATGGGCTCGGCCCCTTATCTCGGCGGCGGCTTTGGCCATTTTTACGCCTATGCACCGGAAAAGATCGAATATGCCATCGACCGCTTCTCGATGGAGGTGAAGCGCCAGATGGACGTTCTCGACCGCCGTCTGGCCGAAACGGAATATCTTGGCGGCAAGGATTACACCATCGCCGACATGGCGGTCTGGCCCTGGTATGGCGGGCTGGCGCTCGGCCGGCAGTATAATGATTCCGCCACGTTCCTGTCGGTGCACGAGTATAAAAACGTGCAGCGCTGGGCGAAGATGATCGACGAACGACCCGCGGTAAAGCGTGGCCGCATGGTCAACCGCGCCTTCGGCGAACCGGCCATGCAGCTGCACGAACGCCATGACGCCAGCGATTTCGACACCAGGACGCAGGATAGGCTCGCCGCCGAGTAGATTCAGGAAAGCTCCGTCAAAAGCCCATCACCGGCGTTAAACCGGTGATGGGCTTTTTGCTTGATGCATGAGACGGATCAGTGAAGAACTTCCACGATCTGACGGGTGTCGGGATCCACCAGCACGGTCTGATCATTAATCACCGCGACACGATACCTGACGTTGGGAACTTCACGCAGTTCGACCTTGTCCGGCACAGAGGAGCCGAGCTTGAGTTCGACGCCCAGAAGGTTCACCGACGCCAGTGGTTCCCTCTTGATATATTCGCGAACGACCGTCTCCTGTTCCGGCTGGACCACGATGGTGTCCGCCAGAGCCGCGCCGACGCCGCCCAGCAGGACGATCGCAGCCGCAGCACTCGTAAGATAATGTTTCATCACAACCTCCATGATTGGCTATTCGCTCCGCCTGAAGGGAAACTCTCACGCAAGTCGGAGGTTCCATATCTGCTTGTGAAATAAATGAGGCGCTTAACCAACAATATGCCACATTTTGTTACAAATATAAGTGAAGATATCCACACTAGCATGCTTTGCAGGTCTAATAAAACTTCTTCTGGATTGCGGGACAATCAAGACATATCGGCTTGCAAAGGCAAGAAATTACGCTGGAGCTATCTAACGTATAGCGAGGGGTGTCGTTCCCATGCTTTGCCTCGCCTCCAAAAAAGGCCCGCCCTGCCGGGAGCAGGAGCGGGCCTCCAACGCACCGGTGGAGGTGGCGCCTCACCGATCGAGGTAGGAAAACGCACGCACCGCGGCTTCGTTCCACCGTGGCCGCCGCGATTTACCGGAAGTGCGCCGCGGGCGAATTCTGCGCGATGCTGAATACGCTGGCCAGCAAGGCCCTGAGAGATTCTCCCGGGGGCGGAGGGATAGCAGCCGCGGGTGGCGCCGTTAATGCCGGACGCCGTCCCGGTGTAACGGCGGCACCGGGTTGACTGCATCCTGGCCCATCGCGGTGTCTTGTGCGCGCCTGTAGATTAGCCCCAGGACGAGCACGAAGTAGCCGACCTGCAGGACGACCAGGACCACCGCTGTCCAGGCAAGCGCCACCCAGAACGAACCGGTAGCAATATAGGTCCACACCGCGACAAGGATCGTGGTCGCCGACATTCCGACGAGAAATGGCCCAAAATACATCAACCTTTAAGATCCCCCAACCCGTCCCGGTCCGGGCGACTCCCTGCCCAAATCTCCGCATCCGCGCACAGGTTTTCATTATTTTAGCAACTACGCAAGTATGCGGTGTCCCGCTCGACATCCCCTTAGAAATTTGTTGCACGGTGGCGCTGGCAGGAGCAGTTTGATGCTCACGGACCGCGGTAATCGGGAAAAGAAGTCCGGGGAGATTGGGGAATGACGCTTAAATTGATCGGGGCCGGTTTCGGCCGCACCGGCACATGGTCGACCTTTGCCGCATTGAACAAGCTCGGCCTGCCCTGCTATCACATGCAGGAAGTGATCATGAACAAGGCCAACACAGGCCATCTCGATTTCTGGCGCAAGGTGGCCAACAGCCCGCCCGGTTCGCAGCAGGACTGGGGCAAGGTGTTCGCCAATTACACCGCCACGGTCGACAATCCAGGCTGCTGCGTGTGGCGCGAACTGATGGTGGCCTACCCCGACGCCAAGGTGCTGCTGACATTGCACCCACGCGGCGCCGAGGCGTGGTACGAAAGCACGATCGACACCATCTACTTCACCGAGAACCTGTGGCAGTTCAAGATCCTGGAATGGCTCACCCCGTTCGGCCGGAAGTTCGGCGACATGTCGCGCAAGCTCATCTGGGGCCGCACATTGGCCGGTGTCATGGGCGACCGGGATAGGGCGGTTGCCCGCTACAATGCCTATGTCGACGAACTGAAGGCAGCCGTGCCGCCGGAAAAGCTGCTGGTGTTCAAGGTCAGTGACGGCTGGGCCCCGCTCTGCCATTTTCTCGACGTGGCGCAGCCGAACGAACCCTTCCCAAACCTGAACGACCGCGAAACGATCAAGAAGATCATCCGCGACATCATCACGGGCTCCTACATCATGCTGGGACTGACGGTGGCTGCCATCGCTGCGGTGATCGCGGCATTGTGGTGGTGGCTGGGCTGACCGCAAGCCCAGGCGCGCCTGCCTGCTTGGAGCGGGCCGAGTTTTTCGCTCCCGAAACAAACGACCTCACCGACTGCCAGCTTTCGGTCGGGCAGGCTGACTAGCAACTGCTCTCGCTGGAATTTTGCGCTTGCCTTCCCGGACGGGTCACCAGTTCATGGCCGTTCGACCAGGCTTTTGCCCCTTCTCAACCCCGCTGCAAAGCCGCATGATTATATCTCGATTGGATGAAATAGCGGAACATCCAATGGACATTGCCGGAACCGAACAGGGCCCCCCGGACTTTTGCGCGCACCACCCAAGACCTTGGTCCTACAAGGGAAACCGGATGGTTCGATCCGCGACGCGCAGGCAACGCGCGCCGGTCGGTCCAGAGGCGCCGGCACTTTGCCATCTCGCGTCATCGCCATGCCCGCAATGCCGCCTGATGATTGGCCGATTGTGCCCGGCTAGAATGCAGGGCCTTGCAGCCCCTGCCTATTCCGCTTTCGCGGAAGTTTCGGACGTCTAGGGGATGTGCGATAAGGTTGTTGCGGCGGTACGAGCCGCCCTGGTTGGCGCGGGCGCCGAGCACACCCCAACAATGCGCCCCCCGTCCGCGTCGACCATGGCAAGCGCCCTGTCACCTTGACCAGCGTCCATGCGCCGGCGCGACCCCTCCAGGCATTCACTCCGGCGCCCCTGCAAACAGCACCACGCATTGCCGTCGCGTGCTTATGCGACGATCGTCGCGCGATGCTCACCCCAGTTCCACCCAGACCGGCGCATGGTCGCTGGCGCCATCCTGCCCGCGCACGTCGCGGTCTATGCCCGCTCCCTTCAGCCGGCGCACGAGCGTCTTCGACAGCAGGATATGATCGAGCCGCAGGCCGGCGTCACGCTCCCAGCGGTTCCGGCGATAATCCCAGAAGGTGTAGAGCGTCTCCTTCGGATATTTCTTCCGTAACGCATCGGTCCAGCCTTGTTCCAGCAGCGCGGCGAAGGCAGCGCGGCTTTGCGGCTGCACCAGCGCGTTGTCGTCATAGGAGCGGGTGGCGTAGATGTCGCGCGGCTCGGGCACGATGTTGTAGTCGCCGGCCAGCACCACAGGCAGACCGGTTTCGAGAAGCTGTTCGGCATGCGCCTCCAGCCGCGCGTGCCAGGCGAGCTTGTAGGTGAATTTCGGCCCCGGCTGCGGATTGCCGTTCGGCGCATAGAGACAGGCGATAACGATGCCGTTCACCGCCGCCTCGATATAGCGGCTCTGCCGGTCGGCATCGTCGCCGGGCAACGCATCGCGGGTCAGCACCGGCTCGGCACCGCGCGCGAGTATGGCGACGCCGTTCCAGGTCGGCTCACCCTTCCACACCGCGCCATAGCCGGCATCGGCAAGCGCGGTACGCGGAAACTGCGTGTCGCGCGCCTTCAATTCCTGCAGGCAGACGACATCGGGTTTTGCGGTGGCGAGCCACGCCAGCAGCTTGTCCAGCCGGCTGTTGATGTTGTTGATATTGAAGCTGGCAATCTTCATCGGGGATCAGGGGGCGATCCTGCCCACCCACGCCTTCACCGTTTGCGCCAGCGTCGTCAGATGATCCGCCGTGGAGAAGCCCGAAATGCTCTTGCGCGGCTTGAGATCATGGTCGCCGTCCTCCAGCCAGATCACTTCGATCGCATCGGAAAGGCCGTAGGTCGCGACCTCGTCCTTTGTGCCGAACTCGTCGCGCGTCCCTTGAAAAATCAGCGTCGGCGTCTTCAGCCCGGCGAGATGTTTTGTCCGCAATTGCTCGGGCTTGCCAAGCGGATGGAAGGGATAGCCCAAGCAGACCAGCCCCGATATCTCGCCCTTGGAAAACATCTCGTCGGCGACCATGGAGGCGACGCGCCCGCCCATCGACTTGCCGCCGATGATGAGCTTGCCCG
The DNA here is from genome assembly GCF_006442195.1 of Mesorhizobium sp. B2-3-13. NCBI lineage: Bacteria > Pseudomonadati > Pseudomonadota > Alphaproteobacteria > Hyphomicrobiales > Phyllobacteriaceae > Mesorhizobium > Mesorhizobium sp. B2-3-13. Next base: position 75,388 of record NZ_VFVQ01000018.1, on the reverse strand, counting down.
TCACGCCCTTGCCCCTAAGGTCGGCGATCGCCTTGATGTATTCCGGGTTCACCGTCTCGGCGCGCGGCGGCGGCTTGCGCTGCCCGTAGCGGCGCGCCGCCATATAGTGGAACTCGAAGCGCGCGACCTGGAAGCCCGCGGCGGCGAGTGCCTTGGCGGTGGCTGTCATGGAGGGGGAATCCATCGACGCGCCGGCACCATGCGCAAGCAGGATGGTGACGGGAGCGGTGTCGTGGCCATCGAAGAGGAAGGTGGTCATGATGTGACACCCCGCGCGACGGCGAAGCCGCCAATCTTGCCCCACAAGGGGGGAGACCGGCTGTCGTCGCGGTCTTGGCCAACCATCGTCACCCCGCCGACTTCGCCAGCTGCATGTCCACGAACTGCACACCCCTGGCCGCCACCCCTGCCCATTCCGACTCCGCGTCGAGTTCCAGGTACCGCATCCACAGCCGCCGCGCCTCGAGCAGATTGCCGGCGTCGAACTCCAGCCGCGCCAGATTGAACACCGGGTCGGCATAAGTCTTGTCGAGCGCGATCGCCTTCTGCAAATGCCTTCGCGCCGAAGCGTCGCGGCCCTGCTCGCTCATCAGCCCGGCCAGATTGAACCAGGCTTCGACGAACGCCGGATCGAGCTTTATCGCCCTGGCATAATCGTGCGCGGCTTCCGCCACGCGCCCGGACCCGCGCAAACAGTTGGCGCGGTTGAAGGCGGCGATGGCGTCGGTGGGGTCGATGGCGAGGCAGCGCTGGTAGAGTGCGGCGGCACCGTCATGGTCGCCGCCCTCCTCCGCGGCTTCCGCCTCGGCGAACAGATCTTCCAGCGTGTCGTCGCCTTGTGCCGCAGCTCCCAGATCGAACAGCAATTGCCCGTCGAGTTCGCTCTGGCCGCCTTCGAGATAGATGGCGTCGGGACGGCCATGCTGCGAGCCGACATTGAGCGACTTGGCGGTGAGCGAAGCGACGGGGCCGGAGCGGTGGACTGAGCGCGCGATCGCGCCCCATGTGGCGCCGCCGGCGATCAGCCCGGCATATTTGCGTGCCAGGATCAGGTCGCGGAAGGAATAGGGCTCGCCATCATGCTCGAAGGCATCGAACAGGCTGAGCCGGTCGAGATCGGCGCCGGACAGCCTGGACTGGTCGATCAGCGATTGGCGCGACAGTGAGGGCGCCTCGGGCGCCTTCATCAGCCCGAGCAGCCGCAGGAAACCGTTCTCGCTCAAGAGAATGCGCCCGGCCGCACGCTCGGCGCCGAGGCGGCGTTCGATCTCGCCGTCGCTATTTTTAGTCAGTCCGGCCTTGGTCAGCCCAGTCTTGGCCAGCCCAGTCTTGGCCAGCAAGGTCCGTCCGAACACGACATGGGTGGTACGCCTGGTGACGCCGCGCCTGAGCTGGCCGTGCTGGCGCTCCACCTCGCGCGCGGCGAGCCTGAGCGGAAACGCCGCCAGCGCGCCGATCGTACCAAAGACAGCCCCCGGAACGGCCGGTGCCGTCATTTCTTGCTCTTGCCGACCGCCTTGAGCAGGTTGGCCTTGAGCGGATTTTCAGGCGCACCACCCGCTGCCGCCTTCTTGGCGGCGGGCTTGGCGGCCTCGTCGGCCTTGCTCTTCGACTTGGCCGGCGGCTTCGACTGCGACAGGCTGGCCTTCAGCGCATCCATCAGGTTGATGACATTGCCGCGTTCCGGTGCCGCCGCGATGATCGGCTTATGGCCCTTCAGCTTCTCGCGGATCATCGACATCAGCGCGATTTCGTAGCGGTCCTCGTAATTCTTCGGATCGAAGGTGGTTTCCTTCTGCTTGATCAGCGCTTCGGCAAGCTGCAGCATTTCCGGGTCAGGCTTCATGGCCGGAATGTTGCCGAAATATTCAGCCGTGCCACGCACTTCGTTCGGGTTCCTCAACGTACACACGAACATGCCGTTCTCGCGCGCGCCGATCGTCACCACGCGCTCGCGGCTGGACAGCACCAGCCGGGCGATGGCGAGCTTGCCGGATTTGCGCATCGCCTCGCGCAGCACCGCGAAGGTCTCTTCCGCCATCGCCCCGTCCGGCGCCATGTAATAGGGCGCGTCCTGGTAGATGACGTCGACCTCGTCCTCGTCGACGAAGGCCTCGATGTTCATCGTGTGATTGGATTCGATGCGCACCGCGTCAAGGTCGGCATCGTCGATGATGATGTACTGCTTGTCCTCGTACTCATAGCCCTTGACCAGATCCGCGCGTTCGACGAGCCCCAGTTCAGGGTCGACCGGCTTCATGTTGATGCGGTTGTGGGTCTTCTTGTGCAGCTGGTTGAACGAGATGCGTTCGCTGGCGCTGGTGGCGGGGTATAGCCGCACCGGACAGCTGACCAGACTGAGTTTGAGGTAACCTTTCCAACTTGCCCTGGGCGCCATGATGAACTCCTACGCGGCCGCGCGCTGACAGTTACTTCGCAGCGCTTCGTCCGAAGGACGAACAAGGCTGCGCAAATCCTACACCGACCCGGCACAATAGCGGCAAATCCCTGACGAAATCTTCCCGCCGGTTTTCGGGGGTCACGGGCGGAGAATAATTCAAATTTTCGGAAGCGTCGATGGCGTGCGGGACGCCGGTGATTGGCCGACCCGCTCATCCCTTCGTCATCCTAGGGCGAAGCAAGGAGCGAAGCGACGCGCGCAGACCCTAGGATCCATGCCGTGACTTACAAGCGTTGCTGCAGTGAAGGAAAGCTCACCACCCTGTTCCGCGAAAGAGTTCGAACCAGTCTGGATTGGCCTTCTCGATCAGTTCAACCTTCCATAGGCGCGGCCAGCGCTTCAGTGACTTCTCGCGCTGGATCGCATCGGTAATGTCGAAATATTCCTCATACCAGACCAGCCGTTGCACGCCGTATCGGCCGGTGAAACGCGAGCCTTGGCCCGACTTGTGTTCTGGCATACGGCGACCGAGGTCATTGATGACACCGATATAGATTGTGCCGCGCTTCTGGCTCGCGGTCATGTAGACGTATCCGGTCATCTGAACAGGTGCATTCTACAACAATGGTCGCGGCATGGATCCTAGGGTCTTCGCGACGGAGCTTCGCTCCTGCTTCGCCCTAGGATGACGAAGTTCAGGAGCCCTGTTCGTCGAAGGGCGCCTCAAAGCCCGTTTACCTTTCCCGGGACCACCGGCAAATCCCGCGCGAACTCGTCAATGTCAGCCCACGGATCACCCGATGTCTCCAGCAACCCCGGCAGCGACGCGTAATTTAAATCCTGCGGCGCATCGATCGCCTCCAGATCGCCCCAGCTCACCGGTGTCGAGGCCGGCAGGTTGGTGCGGGCGCGCAGCGAATAGGGGGCGGCGGAGGTGTGGCCGCGCGCGTTGCGGTGATAGTCGATGAAGATGCGCCGCTTGCGGTTTTCCTTGCCCATGGTGGTGGTGAAGGTGTCTGGCGCGGTGGCCGTAACATGCGTCGATATCGCGCTGGTCGCCTGGTGCAGCTTCTTCCAGTTCTGCTTGCCGGTCACCGGAACCGTGATGTGGATGCCGCTGCCGCCCGAAGTCTTTGCGAATGGCACCAGCCCCAGCCCCTCCAGCTCGCCCTTGATGTGGACGGCGGCCTCGACCACCTCGCGCCAGGAAATCCCCTCGCCCGGGTCGAGGTCGAAGACGATCTGGTCGGGCTTGTCGAGGCTGGTGCGATGGGTGCCCCAGGTGTGGAACTCGACGACGCCGAACTGCGCCAGCGCCAGATAGCCCTTGGCGCCCTCGACGGAGAGATAGGACTTGGTCTCGCCCTCGGAATTGGTCGCCTGGAACGTCACCACCGAAGGCGGCATGCCGGTGAAGGCGTGGCGCTGGAAGAAGCAATCCTTGGGCAGGCCGGTCGGGCAGCGCACCAGCGACACCGGGCGGCCAAGGATGTGCGGCAGCATGAAGTCGCCGACCAGCGCGTAATAGACGGCGATGTCGAGCTTGGTCGGGCCGTTCCTGCCGAACAGCCGCCGCGTCGGGTTTGTCACCCAGATCGTGGCAAGGTCGGCTTCAGCGATCAGCCGCTTGCGTTTTGCCGACACCGGCGTCGACAGGCCGACGTCACGCAGACCGCGAAACACACCATGGCGCAGCGCATTGTCCGCGGTTCGGTTGGCAAAATGAATGCGCGCCGAAAACAGCGGCTTGACCCAGTGCATCTCGCGCATGATTTCGCGCGGCACGCCTTCCGGCGGCGTTGCGCCTGACGTGAGCGGCTCCAGCCGGGCCAGCAGGTCGGCCGCGGTCGCGGCATCGAAGCCGGAGCCAACCTTGCCGCGATAGTGCAGTTCGCCGTCCACCCACTCGGCCATGCCGAGCGCGGCCAGCCCCTCGGCCGCGTCCGAAGTGGTGTAGCCGGCGATGACGAAATCGCCCTTTTCGAGCGCCTTGGTCTTGGTCCAGCTCTTGGTGCGGCCGCTCTGATAGATGGCGGTGGCGCGCTTGGAAACCACGCCCTCCAGGCCGAGTTCCGTCACCTGGTCGTAGAGCCCCTGCCCCGAACCTTCGACATGGTCGGAGAACTGGATGGCGGAGTTGGCGCCAAGCCCGCCAAGCAGTTCGGCCAGCAGCGCCTTGCGCCGGATGAGCGGCACCTTCATCAGGTCCCAGCCATCGAGTTGCAGGAGATCGAAGGCGTAGAAGTGCAGCTTGCTGCCGGCGCCCTCCGCCAGCGCGTCCTGCAGCAGCGCAAAGCGGGAAATGCCCTTGGCGTCGAGCACGACGATCTCGCCGTCGATGATCGCCTCGCGGCACGGCAGCTTGGCGAACGCATGGGGAAGGTCGCCATAGCGCTTCGTCCAGTCGATGCCGCCACGGGTGATCAGCCGGACCTCCCCGTTGGAGACATGCGCCATGGTGCGGTAGCCGTCGAACTTGATCTCATGCAGCCAGAGCTCGTTGGTATTGTCGGCAAGGCTTTCGCCACCCGGCGGCTTCGGCACCTGGGTGGCCAGTTGCGGTTCGATACGGCTCAGTGCCGGCGCCTTGGCCGCGCCGGGCAGGTCGCCCGGCTTCAACGACCCAGGCTTTGGCGCGGACTTCGCGGCCGGCTTCGGCGGCGCCACCAGCTCCTCGATGCGCAGGCCGGATTTTACGCTTTCCGGCCGCGCTTCGAGGATGTTCAGCGCCGTGTCGGCGGCGAGGTCGCGCTCCTTGAACAGCAGCCAGTTCTTCTTGTTCTCGTCCTCGCCGGGCTTGGGCTTCAGGCGCGTCAGCATCCAGCCGCCATTGAGCTTTTCGCCGGCCAGCCGGAACTTGAAGGCGCCGGTCCTGAGGCTCTTCTCGACATCCCCCATCGGCGCCCAGATGCCGGCGTCCCAGACGATCATCGGCCCGCCGCCATATTCGCCTTCGGGGATGACGCCCTCGAAATCGATATATTCGAGCGGGTGGTCCTCGGTCTCCACGGCCAGCCTTTTGTCGGCAGGGTTGAGCGAGGGCCCGCGCGGCACCGCCCAGCTTTTCAAGACATCGCCGACTTGCAGGCGCAGATCGTAATGGTCCGCCGTCGCATGGTGCTTATGGATGACGAAGCGGTTGCCGTCGCCGGCCATCGACCCGCCGGCCGGCTCCGGCGTCTTCGAGAATTCGCGCTTGGCGCGATAGGTCTGGAGCTTGGCGGGCGGCATGTCAAAAGCCGAGCCTGGCGGAAATCAACAACCGCCTCGTTCCTTCGCGCCCCCCTCTGCCCTGCCGGGCATCTTCCCCTCTTGGGGGGAGATCGAACTTCACGGCGGCCTTCGCGAATATCGGACGTTGAAAGAATAGCGCGGCAGGCGAAATTGCCGATCTCCCCACTAGAGGGGGAGATGTCCGGCAGGACAGAGGGGGGCGCCGTAGGGCGCTACGTTTGCACCATTCGCGATTTTTCACTTGGTCTCAATCGTCAATCGCCGGCGTCAGTTCCAGCTCGGCCGGCGACAGCCCCTGCTGCAACTGGCTCAAGCGGAATTCGTCGACCCAGTAGGCCTCGCCGTCGACCAGCACGCGCGCACTGTAGGTGCCATCGGAGAAACGCTGCGCGGTAATGTAGACCTTGTGGCGGTCGAGCGCCTTGCGCACCGCGGCGCGCTTGGAGTTCTGGCTGTTCACGGCAGTGGACATGCGCTTCGCCCTCGGTCGCCTGACACGGAACTCGGCCGCTCTTGGCGGCTCGGCGACTGCCCCCAAGGATGGCGGAGACGCGCGGCCCTGTCAATTTCGCGGGCGTCCTTCAGGTCTTCAACCGCCGCAAACGGCGCATCACGCCCTGTACGGCCTTGTAAAGTCCCGGCTTGGTGCGCACGAAAGCCTCGGCCCGCCTGCGGAACTCGATGACGGCATTGGCCACGCTGCCCCGCATCGTGAACCCATGGCAGAGTTCGACCAATTCCGAGCCCTTTGCGCCCATATGTTCCTTGTAGCCCTGGTTGCCGACGGACAGGTCGAAATACCCAAAGCCCTGTTCGCGCCCCCAGCCGATTAACCTGCCCATGATTGTAAGCCCTGGTGAGACATTGGGCGCGACGCTCTGGTCCATCGCTATCAGGAGAGCGTGAACGGTCCCTTGATGAACCAGCAGATATTGAACCGCGATCAGCGCCTCGCCGACGCGCAGCCCGAAAAGCCGCACGGAACCATCCGACAGGCCCTGAATGGCCGCGCTCCGGTAGAAATCGACGATCTTCTCCTGCGTCAGCAAGTCGAAGCGACCAAGCTCGCGAAAGCGATCGAGCCGCATCCGCACCAATTCATCGAAGATACGCTCAACCTCGGCCGGCGCGTCGGCCTCGACCAGTTCCACGCTGCCAAGCCGTTCGAGGCGACGCCAGTCCTTGCCGAATTCCTTGACAAAGGAGGGCCTGCAATGACGCTTGAGGACTGTTTCCGGGTCGCCGTCGATGGCGAGGCCGAAGGCGGTCTGGATGGAATCGCGCGTGTCCGGGAGCAAGGCCAGCGGATTGGCGACGCCGTGGATCTGTCGCGGAATTCCCACGATGTGGACGCGGTCCGACGGCGGCAACGCCGAGCGGACCGCCGCCCACGCAGCCTGCGCGGATTGCCTAGTCCACGGGGTGGCATCGGCCAGCAGCGGCGCCGCGTAGTCGCAGACGCCACCGCTCAACCATTCGACCACCCAATGGTGGAACGCCCTACGCCGCATCAGCGGCACCAGCATTCTGGGTTCGCCGGTCGCGGCGTCGCCCACCTCCACGATGAGGAGTTCCGCACTTTCCGGCAACAGCCGCGCCACGATCCCTTCTGCCCAGGCGAAATTCTGGTGGCCGGTGCACATGCCATCCGCCTGGAGGCGCAGCCAGAGCGGCCTGACCGCTTCCAGGCTGGTATGCAGTTTCGCCGTATAGGTGCCGTTCGCCGCGATCGCGGCGGGATGCCGAACCTGCCCGCCGGGAAAGTCCGTCACCGCAGCAATTTGCACTGCCTGGCCTGACACATCTCTCTCCTATCGTCTTGCCGCGGCGAACGAAACCGCCCGCCGCCACGAGCCCAGCCGGCTGTCGTGCTGCTGGTCCGGGTGTTCGATGTTCCACATTCGGTGATGCACGAAGTACCATGATGCCACGAGCACGAAGATCTCGGAGACCGCGGAACCCGCCAGCGACCAGGGCGGAGACGCGACCGCCAGCAGGATCGCGATCAACGCCAGTCCGACAATGGCGCCGCCCAAGGTGATGAACGCCACGATGCGGAAGTCACCCAGTATCTCGAGCACGATGCGGGGCATGATGTAGAGCATGATCGGGACGAAATTCGCGATCACGAAAAGCCCGATGAATCCCACCGAGGCATCCTGGAGAGCCTGGGATTTTATCATCGGCAGGACAAACATGATGGCGCATCCATAGGCCACCGCGCCGAGCCCCATGACGACAGCCCACAGCTTTGCCTGCGCCCAGACACGGCGCGTTTCGTTGCTGCGCATCAGCTTGGCCAGTTCCGGCTGCGTCATGTTCACGAAGGCGAGGCTGATGATGCGCAGCGGCGCGAACAGCACGAGCACCGCCGCCAGCGGCGCATAGGCGGCCGGTCCGGCAATGCCCGCGACCAGCAGCGCCAGGCATTGGCCCTGGATGTTGGCGGTGGTGGCGCTGAAAGCCGACCAGCAGAGCTGCGACCAGAGCTTTGCATAGCGCCGCCGCGTCGGCATGCGGAAGCTGATGCGCATCGTGCGGCGCGCCAGCCGAACCAGGACGAAGATGCCAAACAGGTTGGCCGCCGCAAGTGCATAGAACACGCTCTGCAGTGCGTCCCTGGCCAGCCAGATCGCAAGGCCGGCCATGACGGTGCCGGCGATCGTGAAGGCAGCATCGCTGATGGAGACGATCACCTGCTGGCGGCGTGCGAAGAAGGCCGTGCGCATGTGGCTGCGCAGCGACCATGCGCCGACGAACCAGCCGGCGGCTATTCCGCTGGGATCGCCCAAAAGACGCATCACGATCGCCGTGCCGATGGCCATCAACAACGCAACGACCAGCGCCGCCGTCCCGAAGGCCACGTCATAGGCATTGACGCCGGCGCTGTTGGTGCTCTTGCTCATCCATATCGAGGCGGGAACGGCGGTGAGCGACCTGATGTAGGATAGGCCGACGCCGCCCATCACCATGCCGATGGCGAAGAGACCGTAGCCTTGCGCCGACAGCATGTGCAGCAGCGCGATGTTGAGGGCAAAGTGGAAGCCGCTCTGCATCGCCTCGCCGCCGATCATCAGCACGAGGCGCCGCACCAGATGGCCAGGCAGTTTCACGGCCGTGTCTCCGCCTGGCGGGCGGTTGCTGTCCGGCCCGGCTTGGCGATGGCCGCCTTCAGCTTGTCCGCGGCTATTGCCGCAATCGCCGCCGCCGCGACCGGCTCGCTGAAGACCGCCTCGTAGCGCGCCCGCCCGGCGGCGACAAAGGAGCGCCATGCCTCCGGCCGCAGGATGATTTCCTCGAGTTTGCCGGCAAGGGCGGCGGCATCGCCGGGCGGAACATGCCAGCCGGTTTCGCCGTCGGCGACCACCTCGACCAGCCCGCCGATCGCCGACACCAGCGGCGGCCGGCCATAGGCCATCGCCTCGATGGCGACACGGCCGAGCGATTCGGGACGCCGCGACGGCACGGTGACGATATCGGCCCAGCGATAATGCTCGGACGGGTCGGGGATGAAGGGCAGCACGCTGACGCGTCCGGTGAGTCCCATGCTCCCGACCAGTTCGGCGAGCGCGCGTTCGCGTTCGACGCTTTCGAAGGCCCCGCCGACCAGCCGCACCTCGATCCTCGACTTGAGTTCCGCCGGCAGCGAGGCGATCGCCTCCAAAAGCACTTCCTGGCCCTTGATCCTGTTGATGCGGCCAAGCAGCAGCACCTTGAGCGGGCGCTTGCCGTCATAGGTCGTCGCTTCGGCCGCGGCCGGGCCGGCGACGCCGTTATAGATCACCTGGGAGCGCGCGGATCTGGGCTCGCCGAACGCGGCGCGGGTGGCGCGCGAGTTGAAGATGAGATCGGCATGGCTCCAGTGCATCAGGCCGACAAGGATCCTGCGCATGGCGCCTTCGGGAATTTCGTGGACGTGCAGCACGGCCTTGTGCGGCAGAAGGCGCGCGGCCAGCGCGTAGTCGGCCACGATCGAGGTGTTGACATAGGTGAGATCGCAATCCCTGAGCCGCCGCCAGGCCCTCAGCACCGCGACCGGCAGCCGCGCCATCTCGACCGTGGCAAGGCGCGCAATGGCCTGGCGCCTCAGCACCCAGAGCGGCTCGAAGACGATCCGGGTCGCATGCGGTTCGAGAATCCGTACGATCGGTCCGCCGCGCGGCAGCACCACTTCGATGTCGGCTGACGGAAACGCGGCGCGCAGCGCGGCCACGCTCTCCGCGAAGCTGCGGTCGGAACCATAGAGTTCATAGCCCTGATGGACGCATGCAATCCGCATATTCCCATGCATCTTTCTGCCAGGGGTAGTTTGATGATCCCGCCACCGGACGGATCAGGCGACTGGAAAATTCAAACCCAACACCCCTTTGGACTTCACCTATAGCCGGCATGGTGACGAGCGGATGTGGAACCCGGATCACCATGCCAATGCTGCACGTCCTCCGCCGATGTGGCGCACAGAAGTCCACGAGCAAGGATCATGCCGGCCCTGACTTGACCGTCTGCTGGTCGCCAGGTCGCGGCATTGCCTTGTTTCGATACACATACGCCGGGATAGTTGACCGATAGTGAAACAACTCCGGCCGCTGGAAGAAATATTTTACATCCCGGGGCCATAATGGGCGGAACTGAGTCTGGCATGGATATCGCTGGACTGTGGTTTCCAGACGAGACGGCCCGCGCATTGCGGAGCGAGCGGATTTGAAAGCGCCACCAGCCATGAAACCGGAAACGCCCACCATCCTGATCCTCGGGACGCGCGGCATTCCCGCTGCCCATGGCGGCTTTGAAACATTCGCCGAGAAGGTGGCGCTGTTTCTTGCCGGGCGCGGCTGGAAGGTCGGCGTCTACTGCCAGGATGAAGTCGAGCGGGTCGACCAGAGGGTGCGCGTCGACACCTGGAAAGGCATCGAGCTCATCCATGTCCAGGTCGCCTCGAAGGGCCCGCGCGCGACGCTGGAATTCGACTGGCAATGCGTGCTCGACGCTGCCCGTCGGCCCGGTGTCTGCCTGGTGCTCGGCTATAATGGCGCGGTCTTCCTGACCTGGCTGAGGCTGATGCGGCGCAAGATCATCACCAACATGGACGGCATCGAGTGGCGCCGGCCCAAATGGGGTGTGGCGGCGCGCACATGGTTCTGGCTCAACGAGTGGATCGGCGCCTGGGCCTCGCACCGTCTGGTCGCCGACCACCCCGTGATCGCGGAACACCTAGCGACGCGCCGGCCGCGCAGCGCCATAGCCACCATCACCTATGGCGCCGACCCCGTGACATCGGCACCGGCGGCGCCGGTGCGCGCGCTCGGCCTCGAGCCCGGCAAATATCTGATCTCGATCGCGCGCATCGAGCCCGACAACAACATCCTGCCCATCGTCGAGGCCTTCTGCAGCCAGAAGCGCGACATGAAGCTGGTGGTTCTGGGCACGCTTTCGGACCAGATCCCTTATCATGTCGCCGTTCGCAAGGCGGCGAACGCCTCGGTGGTGCTGCCCGGCGCCATCTACGATCAGGCGGCGGTGAAGGCGCTGCGTTTTCACGCGCGCGCCTATTTGCATGGCCACACGGTCGGCGGCACCAACCCGTCGCTGGTCGAGGCGCTGGCCGCCGGCAACATGGTGATCGCCCACGACAATCGCTACAACCGATGGACCGCGGGTGCGGCCGCCATCTATTTCACCGACGCGCGGAGCTGCGCTGAGCGGATGCGGCAGGCGATGGAGGATGACGCCCTGGTCAGGACCTGTGGCGAGGCCGCGAGGGCCCGCGCCAACGAAGCCTTTCGCTGGGACGACGTCCTGCTTGCCTATGAAAGCGAAGCCTATCGGCTTCTGGGCGTGCCCGCCGCTGCGGCCATGCCGGTCGATCGCCCCTCGCCCGGCGCCGTATGACGGGTTGGTCGCGACGGCGGCTGCTGAGGACCGCGCTGTCGACGGCGCTGGTGCCCGCCACGGCGGCACTTTCGACCGCATCGCCCGCGCCGGCCGCCACTGGCGAATGGCGCTTTCGCCGCGGCGTCAATGCCTGGCCCTGGTTCGCGCTGACACGCGAATTTCCGGCGCCGCGCACCGATTATGACTGGCCGCCCTTCCAGTCGCAGCGGCCGGTGCCTACACCGGACGACCTTCGCCGGCTGCGTCAGACCGGGGTCGATTTCATCCGCCTGCCCGTCGATCCCGGCCCGTTCCTGGCCGCCGACGCCGCCACGCGTGCAAAATTGCTGACGATGCTGGACGATGCCGTGGCGGCCGTCATCGCTGCCGGTTTGGGCATCATCGTCAACGTGCAGGCCAACGGCGCCACCCATTACTGGACTCCCGAACGCATGGTCTCCAGCACCGCCGCGCCGGAATTCGAAGCCTATCGCGCGCTGGTCGGCACGCTTGCCGGCAGGCTGCAGCGGTTCGCACAGGGCATGGTGGCGCTGGAACCCGTCAACGAGCCGCCGCAATCCTGCTCCTCCAATGTCTGGTCGAACGTTCAGGCGGCCCTTTTGACGGCGGCCAGGGCGTCATCCCCGATCTTGCCGCTTGTCGTCACCGGCGGCTGCGGCTCGATGGTGAGCGGGCTCGCCGCGCTCGATCCGGAACCGCTGGCGGCCTTCGAGCCGATCCTCTTCACCTTCCATTTCTACGAACCCTATCTGTTCAGCCATCAGGGCGCGCCCTGGATGCGCGAGCCCGTCTACCGCGCGCTCAACAACGTGCCATGGCCGGCCTCCGCCGGCTCGTTGGAACAGACGCTGGCCTCGGTCAGGGCGCGCATGGCTCAGGACACCAAGACCTCCGAAGCGGACAAGCAGGCCGCCTATGCCGAGACCGAACGCGTGCTGAAGGTCTATTTCGACGCCAGGCCCGACCGCTGGTTCATCGACAGATATCTGAGCCAGGCGCGCGATTGGGCCGACAGCCACGGCATCGCGCCGCAGCGCGTCATCATGGGCGAATTCGGCGCGCTGCGCACCGACGCCCGCTACGTCGCCGCCCCGAACCCCGACCGCGCCCGCTACATATCAGATGTCAGGCAGAGCGCCGAGGCATCAGGCTTTCCCTGGGCCTTCTGGGACCTCTTCGACGGCATGGGCATGATGGACGACACGACGCGGGCGCTCGACCCTGCGATGGTGGATGCGCTGGGGCTGAGGATGCCGGAGTAGAGAGAGCGCTACGCTCGCGGCGCTTGCGCCGGGCGTCGTACCCCCACCCTCACCGGCCGGTACAGCGCCAGCGCGATCACCACGAACTTGGTCATCAGCGTCGTCTTGGACGCCAGGCTTTCGGAGGTGTTGAGCAGGATCAGCCAGCCCAGCATCGTCAACCAGATGCCGGGATGGCAGCGGCGCGCCACTTCGTGCATGAACAGTGCGAAGCCCAGAAACAACAGCAGGGTGAAGAAGGCGCCCTGATAGAGGAGCAGGCGGATGATCGGGTTCTCGATGCCCTGTTCGAGGCCGTTGATGCGGCGCAGGTTTTCGATGAGATCGATATCGGGCCCGATGATCAGGTCGCGCAGTTCGAAATGCTTGAAGAGCTCGAACATTTCGACGCGGGCATTGGCGCTGCCGCTGTCCGACACGAAGCGTTCCAGCAGCGCGTCGAAGAAGCCGTAGGAGAACAGCATGGCGAGCACGAGTGGCAGCAGCGAGGCGAGCATGACCGCAAGGGCGGCACCCGGCAGGCTGATGCGTCCTCGCCGCAGATAAGCGACGCCGCTGAAAAGCAGATAGATGCCGCCGAGCGCGATCGTCGTCACCATCGCCGAGCGCCCGCCGAACACGACCAGCGCCGCGCATTGCAGGCCGATCAGCCCTAGCCGCGGCGGCATGGACAGCGATCGCGAACCCGAAAGCAGCGCTAGCACGTATACCGCGGTGATCGTGGCGTTGGACAGCGGATGCCCCTGAAGCGCCGTCGAGCGCAGGTCGCTCATGAACACCACGCCGTCGAGCCGGTAGGGAAAGACCAGCGTCTTGGTGGCGAACTCGAACAGCGCCAGCAGCGCGTTCACCGTCATCACCGCGTGCACCACCGTTTGCATGCGGGCGAATATCTTTTCATCGGCCTCGGCCAGCATCATCACCAGCAGCGCCGGCGCCACGAACGTGTCGATCATGCCGGCCATGCCGGGGCGCTGCCTGATGATGACGATGACCAGCAGCATGATCGACATGACGGCCAGCAGCGCGCTCGCCGGCCGCCTGTCGGCGATGGCCAGCGTGTAGCCGACCGGGTTGCCGAACGTGCAGGCGCGCCAGGCAAACATCAGCACGAGCAGATAGGTGGAAGGGTGGATCTTGGTCGCCGGATTGCCGGTCAGCCCGTCGTAATTATAGCCCACCAGCCACAGCATGCCGCCCGAGATGCTGAACAGCAACGCCACCACCGCAACCAGGCCATAGCCGGTCACCCAGTCGAGTGAATTGCCGGTGCGGCGCGCGGTCGCTGCATGACCCTGGCTGGCCCAGCCGGCTGCCGGAGTGGCGGAGCGGGCGGCACCCCGAATGGCAGACATGTCAGGCCGCCTCGTCGACCAGCAAGGCGCCGGTCGGCAACCGCCCCATGACGGAAATGGCTTGCGAGGCCGCCGTGACATCGCGCATCGGCGTCGCGTTCAGCGTGGCGACAAGCACGATCTCGTCGACCATGGCGACCAGCGGCGAGGCGTTGAGATTGTCGGCCAGCGCGCCGCCGTCGACGATGACGAGTTCGAAATTGCGGCTGGCCTGGGCCAGCATGTGCTGCGTGTAATAGACGCCCTGCGCCTCGGAGAAGGCAGCCTTTGGCCGCCCCTTGCCGAGAACCGCGACGTTGCTGCCGGGCACGTATTGGCTCAGCGCCTCGAAGGCATATTCGCCGCGCAGCACGTCGAGCAGGCCGGGCTGCGGTTCCTTGTGGCCCTTGCCGGCATTGGTGTCGATGAACAGGACACGGCTGCCCCTGGCAGCCGCAGCGTTGGCCAGCAGGCGCGCCACCCGGCCCCGTTGCGCTGCGTCGTCCGGTGCCGACGTCAGCAGGATGGACGGCACCAGCGGCCAGTCCGGCGGACGCCGGCTGGAGGAGAACAGGCGCCTCAACGCCAGGCCGGCGACGGCGTCCATCTTCTGTCCGGCCTGCGCGGGGGCGCCGCCGAAAGGCCACCAGCGGCGGCGCGCCGATTTTGCCGGCAGCACGCCCACCACGGGCGCGTCGATCGCCGATTGCATCTGCGCGCTGGAAAGCACCGTCGGCGATGAATATTCCGCGATCAGCGCCATGCCGGTGCCGAGCCCCAGCCCGCCGAAGAACGCGCCGAATACTAGCAGCAACAGCGGCGGCCAGCTCTTCTTCAGGGCCGGCATGGCGTCGGAGATGATGCGCGCATTGGTGCTGTCGACATTGACCTGCTCGCGCGTTTCCTGCGCCCGCTGCAGGTAGGTGGCGTAGACCGAGCGCACCGCCTCGAGATCGCGCTGCAGTTCGCGCAGCTTGACCGAGGCCTGGTCGGTGTCGAGCGACTTGCTCTTCATGCCCGCGACCTTGGCCTCCAGCGCCTGCTGGTTGGCCAGTGCCCGCTCATAGTCGGTTTCGGCGGCGGCGCCGATGCGGCCGAGTTCGCGCGCGATGAGCGCGCGCGTGTCGCGCAATTGCTGCTGGGCCGCCATCATCGAGGGATGGCGCGGCCCGAGTTCCGTGCCGAGCTGCGAGACCTGGTCGACAAGCGTCGCCTCCTGTGCCCGCAGGCTCGAAATCACCGCCGATCGCATCGCTTCCGAGGTCGCGTCCGGTGCGCCGCCGGACCGGCGCAACTGGTCGACCTGCGCCTTCAGCGTCGCGGTGCGGCTCTGGGCGGCCGCTAGCTGCGTATTGATCTCGGTCAGTTCCTGGTCGCTGACCAGATTGCCCGCGGCCATCACCATGTTGTTGGCGGACTTGTAGGCCTCGACCGCATTCTCGGCCCGCTGGACGCGCTTGCGCTGCTCTTCCAGCCGCGCGGTGATCGAGTCGGAAGCGTCCGTGGCCATCTTCGCGCGCGCCGCGGCCTGGTCGGCCAGGTAGGCCTGCGCGATGGCATTGGCGAGCTTCGCCGCCTTGTCGGCGCTCTTGGCGGTGACGATCACGTCGAGCACCAGCACCTTGTCGGCCCGCTTGACCGCCAGCCGCCGGCGCAGTGCATCGAGCGTCGTCCCCGTCTTGTCGGTTTCGCCCGTCTTGTCCGTCTCGGTCGACTCCGAGCCTAGCACGCCGCCGAGCAAACGGCTCAACAACCCACCTTGTCCGTTGAATTCCGGATCCTCGGTCAGGTTGGTCGCCGCGATAGCCCTGAGCAGCACGCCGCTCGACTGGACGACGGCAACCTGGCTTTCCACCATGGTGATGCCGCCATCGGGCGGAACCCGGCTCGGATTGACGTCGTTGGTGACCACCTGCAGGTCTTGCGGATCGACGATGATCTCCGCCACCGAGCTGTAGAGCGCCGGCGTGAACAGTCCATAGAGCAGCGCTGCAAGGGTCAGCAGTGCGGCTGTGGCGAGGATCAGGAAACGGCGGCGCACCAATATGCGCTTCAGGTCACCCAGCTCGACGGACGAGGACGGATACGACGCGGCCGGAGGTGGCTCCGGCGCATATTGCATCGCCTGCGGAGCTTGTTGTTGCGGCAACGAGAGCAGGGATGATTGCAAAGGTCGCTCCGACAACACTCCATATGCCTCAAAAGACTAAATTGCGGCTTCAGCCTAGCTATTACTCCAACTGTTAAAACACTATTAATTATGTTGGGAGCTCTTCTGATTTTTGGCACGGAGTTTGCGTAGCAAAGGCGCGGGCCGTGTTGACAGGGCGCAAGCGAGCGGGAAACGAATGGAAATGGAGCAACATCTCCCTCAGTCCGACCGTCGCCCACCTATCGTGCCCAAAAATCGAACACCGGCCGTTACCGAACATCAGAATTCTAGGGGTGCGACATGCAGGTCAGCCTGCGCCTGGACAGCGACTGCCTCCGTGCTTTTCACCTGCTGCTGCTGCAGCGCCTGGCCGCGCTCGCCGATGTCGAGGTCAGCGTCGACGCACGCCCGGCCGCGAGCGGCATTCCAGGCAGCATAGCCGCGCTGTTCCAGCTTGAAACGGTCATCCACGGCTTGCCCGCGGATGGGTTGGCCAAGCGCCTGCCGCTGTCGGCGCTGGCACCCTTCCAAACGCGGACGCCCGTCTCGTTGGACCTCGTGCTCGACCTCTGCGGCGACGTGCAAGTGGAGGGAACACGCGTCTGGCGTGTGACCTATGACGGTGCCGGCGGCGAAGCCGCCCTGCTGGCGGCGATCCTCGATGGCCGGACCCCGCTGGCCCGCGTCGAGGAGAATGGTGCCGTCGTCGCGGAAGGACGCCTGGGCACCGAATATGGCGGCATCACGCTTGCCGCCTTCCAGGACATGCTGGCGCGCACGGCAAGCCTGGTCCTGGCGGCGGTGACGGGTGCCGCACGCGGCGCCCTGCCCGTCCTGCCCGAGCCGATGGACGGTAGGGGTGCGCCGCCGCTGCCCTCGGCCGGCAAGCTCGGCGTCAGGGCGGGCAAGGCGCTGGCGCGGCGCGTCGTCCAGAAGATCTACCATCTCTGCTACAATGCTCCGCACTGGAAGGTCGGCTGGCGCGAGACCGGAGGGCGGGATCTGTTCGACCTGCGCGTGCATCCGGCATCGGGTTGGCAAGAGCTGCCCGACGACGGCAGCCGCTTCTACGCCGATCCGTTCCCGATCCTTTACCAGGGACAGGTAACCCTGTTCGTCGAGGACTATATCCACCGTCTGGGCCGAGCCATCATCTCCGCCGTGCCGTTCGGCCCGTCGGGGCCGATCGGCCGCCCGGAGCCGGTGCTCGACCTGCCCTACCACCTGTCCTACCCCTTCGTCTTCGAGCGTGACGGCGAGGTCTGGATGGTGCCGGAAAGCTGCGCCAACCGCACGGTGGATCTCTACCGCGCCACCGCCTTCCCCGGCGGATGGGTCAAGGAAGCGACGCTGCTGTCCGATATCGTCGCCAGCGACGCCACCTTGGTCGAGCATGGCGGCTCGTGGTGGATGTTTGCCACCGTCCGGGACGATGAAGGCACCGCCCGGGACGGAGGCGGCGCTTTCTCCGACGCGCTGCATCTGTGGTCGGCGCCGGACTTTCGCGGCCCCTGGACGCCGCATCCCAAGAATCCGGTGCTGATCGATATCGCCTCGGCGCGGCCGGCTGGACGCATGGTGGAGCGCGGCGGCCAGTTGCTGCGCCCGGTGCAGGACTGCCGCAGGAGCTACGGCGGCGCCCTTGGCATCGCACGCGTCACTCACCTTGATTTGAACGGCATGGACCAGCGTGTCGAGACGATCTTAACCTCTGGCGCGCTATGGAGCGGGCGTAAGCTGCACACGCTCAACGAGGCAGGCGGCCTGGAGTTCATCGATGGCTCGGCGATCGCGCCGCGCTGGAAACAGAAGCGGCGACCGTAGTTAACCTAAACATTTGCTACTACCAGCCACCCGCGCTGGTTGCTTGAGGTTGATACGGCCCGGAAGATATTTTCCACCACACTTTGTGGAGACAGAAGATGACTGGCATGAAGGGCAGCGAGATGACCACCGTCGAGGCTGTCCCGGCCGAAGTCGACGTGGCGATCGTTGGCGCCGGAATGGCCGGCACCACGCTGGCCACCGCCTTGGGAAAAGCCGGCCGCAAGGTGGCGCTGATCGATCCGCACCGGATCCATCACGACGAGTTCCGGGCCGAGAAAATCGGTACCGACCAGATACGGCTGTTCGAGAAGCTCGGCCTAGACAAAACGATCATGCATCTCGTCACACCGTTTGACGACATTCACGTCTTCCGCCTCGGCCAGCTGTTCGCGCGTGAGCGCAGGCCGGAATACGCATTTTCCTATGGCGCGCTGATCAACGGGCTTCGTGACGCCCTTCCCCCGCAAGTGCCGCTAACGATCGGCAAGGTCGTCGAGGTCTCGACCGGACCGGACCGGCAGCGCCTGGTGCTGAGCGACGGCAGCGTCATCATTGCCCGCCTGCTGGTGGTCGCCACCGGCTACGGCGAAGCGGTGCGGCGCGCCATCGGCGTCGAACGCATCGAGCAATCGAAAGCCCATTCGCTGTCGATGGGTTTCGACCTCGCCGTCTCCCAGCTCGACTGCGGCTTTCGGGCCGTCACCTGCTACGGCAGGCGGGCCAGCGACCGCGTGGCCTACATCACCATCTTCCCTCTCGGCGACAAGATGCGGGCCAACATGTTCGTCTATCGCACCGTGGCCGATCAATGGACGAGGGATTTCCGGGCCGATCCGCAAAAGATGCTTTGCGAGCTGATGCCCGAAATATCGGCGCAATGCGGCAACTTCGCTGTCGCAAGTCCCGTCGAGGTCCGGCAGGTCAACCTGACCACGACGCAAGGCCACCGTCGCGACGGGGTCGTCTTCATTGGCGATGCGTTCTGTACGACATGCCCGACGCCGGGCGTCGGTATAGGGCGGGTCATGATCGACGTCGATCAGCTCCATTCCGTCCACATTCCACGCTGGCTGGAAACACCAGGCATGGCGGCTGACAAGATCGGCACCTTCTATGACGATCCGGTCAAGGTAGCTTCCGATGAGGCAGGCATGCGTGTGAGCGTATATGCCAAGCGGATCACCACCGAAACCGGACTGGAATGGCGCGCGCGGCGCCTGCGCAACAACATGGCACGCCGGCTGCTGATCATCGGCCGCAAGGTGCGCCATTTGGGACTGCGGCGGGAGCCGGGCATGGCGTGAGGGCCTCCCGCCCTCTATCGTCCAGAAGGCGCTTCCCTGGTGCTGTCCCAAGGACAGCACCTCTACCTTGTCCCGGGGGAAGGGGAGCGCCGGAGCGCTTCCCCAGGGCAATCACATAGCGCTGAAAAAAGGCAAATCCAGTGCCGTTCAGCCGGAACCAGCGGCGCGCAGACAGGTTATGCCCGCAGGAGATCCTGTCATGGTCAAGAACATCGACCGAGCGTTGCAGGATGCCATTCTGGCGATGCGCATCCTTCGCAAATCCATCATTGATCATGGGCACATGGAAGCCATGGCCGAATTTGACGGCTTGATGAGCGTGACCATATCCGAGGCCGAGCGCCAACTCACCAGCTGGCAGACCGGTCATCGCGCCGAGCGATCAGGCCAGGCAAAATCCTGACGCGATCGCTCGCAGCCGGCATCCGGCGGAACCTTGCCGCACACGATTGGTTTTATGGAATGCGACATGCCGCCGGAGAACGAAGTGGCCCGATTGGTCGACAAGAAAAAGCTTGAGAGAGCGGATCGCGAGTCGCGGATCATCCTCGACGCCGAACGGCAGGCCCGCGACGCAAAGACAGCCCGCCTTCGCAAGCAGCGGCTGTCAGCCGAGCCAAGCGGCGAGGAACAGAAGCCCGCACCGCCGAAGCCGCGGGGGTGATGGCGTGCCAAAGCAAACGGCGCGACGGGTCGCGCCTTTGTGACGGCAAGCGAATGCCTTCAGGTCAGCGTTACCGAAACTACAACGGCGGCAGTGACGGCCGAAAGCCGTTCGCGCTTCCGCCAGCTTGGCTTCTCGTATTTCTTCATCAGCTATTCCCCCTTGTTGGACACCGCAGAGAAGACCTGCTTTGCCGCAATGTCAATCGTGCCGGGACGGCTCTCTGATTTTGAGCGAAACGCTCCTGCGCCGAGTAAATCGGTCTACCGTGCTTTTAAATCCGCTAGTCCGGGATAGATTTAGGACCGAGAAAGCGCCACAAGCCGTTTCGGGAGGAGCTTGCCATGTCAGAGACCGCCTTGCCGCTGGTCATCAGCGCGCCCGAGCCGCGCACGCTCGAGCTGATCTTCACGCCGCCGCAGCTGGCGCGGCTCAAGGCGCGTTACCGCATCGTCGAGACGACGCCGGACGGCGTGGCGCGACTGCCGGCCGAGGTGCTGGCCGAGGCCCGCTACATCGTCGGCCAACCGCCGATCTCGCCGGAGACGCTTGAAGCGATGAAGGCGCTGCGCTGCGTCTTCAATGTCGAGAGCAATCTCCTCGACAACATGCCGTATGAAACGCTGTTTTCGCGCGGCATCCATGTCGTCACGACGGGCCTGGTCTTCGCCGAGCCGGTGGCCGAACTCGGCCTGGCCATGGCGCTCAACCTTGCCCGCGGCATCGTCGATGCCGACCTCGCTTTCCGCCAGGGGCAGGAACTATGGGGGGGCGACGGCAACCAGACGGCGCGGCTGCTTTCGGGCGCCGATGTCGGCATCATCGGCTTCGGCGATCTCGGCCGCGCGCTCAACCGCCTGCTGTCGGGCTTCCGCACCCGCACGAAGGTGTTCGACCCCTGGCTGCCGCCGTCGATACTGAGGGAAAATGGCGTCGAGCCGGCCTCGCTGGACGAGGTGCTGTCGCAAAGCGACTTCGTTTTCGTCGTCGCCTCGGTGACCTCGGAGAACCAGGGCTTTCTGGGCGCCGATGCTTTCGCCAGCATGCGCAATGGCGCTGCCTTCATCCTGCTCAGCCGTGCCGGCGTGGTCGACTTCCCCGCCTTGATGACGGCGGTGAAGAGCGGCCACATCCTCGCTGCCAGCGACGTCTTCCCCGAAGAGCCGCTGGCGAGCGACCATCCCGTGCGCACGCTGCCCGGCTTCCTGCGCTCCGCCCACCGCGCCGGCGCCCTCGACATCGCCTTCAAGCGCATGGGTGACATGGTGCTGGAAGACATGGACCTGATCGATCGCGGCCTGCCGCCGCTGCGCTCCAAACGCGCCGAGCGCGAGACAGTGTCGAGGATGCGCTCGAAGCCGTCGGACAGGAACTGACGCATGTCGCCCAGGGGCTGACATGGTCGTCGCGACATTACACCCGACCAAAGCGGGCGTCGCCGTTGCGCACGCCTGCGCTGTTCTGGCCGGTCCGTTCAATACTCCGCCGAGCTTCCCTCTCGTACCAAATCGTACGTTGAATCCCCTTTGAGATACCCCTTCGGAGGAGTAAGTTAGTCCTGAGGGAGGTAGCGATGGTTGAAAGCCATATAGACATGGCGCAGGCAGCTATCGAAGCCAGCTTCCTGTTGCGGCATCGTTCCATTGCTGGAAAAGCCGCCTTTCGCCGCGATTTGGACCATTCCCGGCGCGCGATCGCGCAATCACGCGCGCTTCTGGAACGGCTTCGCCGACGCCATCGCGATGACACCGCCCAAGCCTGGGAAGACGCGGCTCCCGTTGCCGTCTCCGCGTTCGATGCCGACATTCTCCGCGCTGTATTTCGAGATTTGGTCAGGGAAGCGAACCTGCCCGAGTGTCAATGGCGCGATCTGGCCAAAAACCTGGTGTCCGAGTTTACCGGCTGCGAGCGGGTCGAGACCGGCTTGATAGAATGGCTCATTCACAAATAAGCCGACGTTTTCGAAGCGTGAGAAATTGTCGGCGGTCAGGGGTACCTGCACCTTGTCTGAATCGAAAGCATGTCCAAGCGCTGAAGCTTGATGGACGAGATGCTGCGACCTGGTGCAGGGAAGATTAGACGATCCGCAAGGCCCGTTCCCCGGGGGTAAGCTTCCTGTTGTGATGGAACGATCGCGCCTCCGGCAGGTTTTGCAAATTGCCGGGCGGTGGGAAGCCCGGCGTACTCCAGAAGGCCCGTCACGAGTCGCGTCGGTGGCGGGCCTTTCCCTGTCGGCCCGCAAGCAGCGAACAAACGGGGTAGTGGGTCAGTTTGAAATTATCTAAATGTGCGCAACAGCGAAGCTACGATCAAGACGAACAGGATCGCCACGGCGATCAACGATACAATTACACCCGACTTCGACTTTGGTGCGAACTCGCCTTGGTGCGGCCCATGACCGGGGATAATCCGCATAGCGAGAAATATCAGCGCCACCAGCCCAAACATCATGGCCACTAGTGCTAAAAAGCCCATCGGAACCCCTCCTTAATGTGACGGCATGTCGCGCTTTGTGTAAGGGCCGCGCGCCCTAGGCTTCTCAGCTTCCTTCGCCTCGATCAATGCCACAATGTCCCCGATCTCCCAAAGCTTGTCAGTCACGCCAGCGGCCATTGCCGGGGTCATGCGCAGCGATGCATGAATGCGCACGAAATTGTAATACATGAAATGCAGGGCAACCGCATTGGCGTGGGCTTCCACCTTCTTTGAGAAGCCGTTGGTCAGGCGGGTGAAGCGGCGCATATGCATCCGCATGGTCAGGTTCTGGCGCTCGGCAAACGACGTGCTGACATGCTTGATATCGGGGTTTCCTTCAATCCGCCCTTTCCTTGCGCCGGTGCATTCGGCGGGGCTGTACCGGCCCTTGGCGCTATTCGGCGACGTGCCGTAAATCTTGATCAGCATCGCGTAATCGATGTCCGCGCCGAAAGTGCCTTCGACGGCTTCAAGGTAGGCCCTGTGGCCGTCGCTGGTCAGCTGGACGCGGTTGGCAAGGCGGCGCGATAGATCGTCCATGAAGGCCATAGCGTATTCACTGTCGCGCCCGCCGACCAGCCACGACATGACAAGCTTGGTGTCGGCGTCGATGGCCGTCCACGTCCAAGTGTCGCCCGCGCCTTCCGGGGCGGCCTTGGCCATCTTGACGTTCTTCTGCTTGGCGTAGGTGAACGACCAGATTTCATCGACCTGGATACGCTTGCTGGTCAGATTGCGAAGGGCTTGGTCCTGATACTCGGCACATACAGCGCCAGCATCCGAAAGGAGCTTGGCGATGGTATTCTTGCTCATCCCCATGACGCGCGTTATGGCGCGGATCGAGTGGCCTTCACAAAGCATGTGCAGGATTTGCGAACGGGTCTTGGTGTCGAGCTTGTTCATGCGACGAATATAGCGAGTCATCCGGTCGCAGTCAAGCATAAGGGTCAGTTTAAGACATCGTCATAATTCTGCTTGAATGCTATCTAGAGTGAAGCTACCAAGGGTGCATGGAGATCGTGTTCGCTGATTCCAAACTCGCAGCTATCGAGACGGCAGACCCCGGCAAGACCGGCTTGCCGGTTGTGGTCATTCAGGCGGCGCGCAGAAAGTTTGTCGCCCTGCGCGCCGCCACCGACGACCGTGTGCTGCGGAATTGGAAAAGCCTGCACTACGAGAAGCTTAAAGGCGATCGCGCGGGTCAGAGGTCTATCCGGGTCAACGAAAAGTACCGGATAGTTTTCACTCTCGACAGCGAGACGGCTCCCCAGAAAGCCACGATTCTCTCCATAGAGGATTATCACAAATGAACGACCGAACGATCATCCCTGTCGACCATCCCGGAACCTTCATTGTGGAGGAATTGGAGGCGCGCGGCTGGACTCAGGTCGACCTGGCCTACATTTTGGGAATGACCCCTCAGCAGCTTAGCCCGATATTGACCGGGAAGCTGGGAATTTCTCCGGACATGGCAGTGGCCTTGGGCGATGCTTTCGATGTACCGGCTGATTTTTTCGCCAACCTTCAAAAGCAATACGACCTATTCAAAGCTAAGCGCCCTAACGCAGCCGTGCGGGCTAGGGCAAACTGGCTAAGCGTCTTCCCTGTTCGGGAGATGATCAAGCGAGGCTGGATCAATGACAGCGACGATCCGTCGTTGCTCGATTTGCAGATGACCCGTTTCTTCAACAAGAACAGGGTGGAGGACATACCCTTTATTGGCAGTGGTGAGGTGTTTCCCCACGCTGCGCGAAAGGCTGACTACAGCTCGGTGACGGCCGTCCAATATGCGTGGCTTCATCGGGTTAAGAAGGTCGCAGAAAGCTTGGATTGCCCGCCCTACTCGGAGGACGCTCTTCGACAAAACCTCCCAAGAATTCGCGCCCATATGCAGGACAAGGATGACTTGATCCGAATTCCCGAAATCCTTCGTGAAAGCGGAGTGAGGTTTGCAATGGTTGAAGCATTGCCGGGATCAAAGATCGATGGCGTCTGCGTTTGGAACGAAGATCAGCCCGTTATCGGCATGACGACGCGATGGGACCGCTTGGATAATTTCTGTTTTGTCCTACGTCATGAATGCGAGCACGTGCTGCTTGGACACGGCAAGGAGGCGACTTTCATGCCTGTCGATGAATTTGACTATGACACCAACGAACAAACAGGTCACCCCGACGAGGAAATACAAGCGAACAACGCAGCCTCAGAATTTCTGGTGCCTAGAAAACAACTAGAGTCGTTCATACTCAGAAAGAGCCCGTTTATTTCCGAAAGAGATGTTTTGGCATTCGCGGCGCGGATCGAGATCAATCCGGCCGTGGTTGTTGGGCAAATCCAGCATCGGACCAAAAATTACGCTTGGCTTCGGAAATATCAGAAAAGCATACGCGACTACCTAATGGACTGGCAGTGCATAGACGGATGGGGACACCAAGCCCCGACAGGACTGTAGGAGCTAAGGTAATGGCGAATTGGAACGAACAGGTAGAAGACCTTTGGGACGAATGGATTGCCGAGTTCGGCAAGGAGTCCGGCGACCCTAGCGATTTTGTTGAATGGGCTCTGTCAGAGAGGCGCTTGGTGCCTCGGCCACAGGATCTTCGGCAAGTCCTCCGAAAGCAGATCACCCAGGCGCTACGCCAGGCACGGCGATTTGATGATGATGGCGGGTTTTATTACCGCGCCAAGCAAAGTGTTCTCACCTTCGAAGGCGACACGCCGATCCGGCATTACTTCGATACCGACACTGGCGGAACGCCCGGCCTACGACAGAAATCAGTCAAGCAGAGGCGTGAAGCCGTCGCGCATGATGTTTACAGGGCGGTTTGCGATGCCGAGCGCATGAGCAAGCTCTACCCAGAGGAACAGCTATCGTTCTTCGCAGACTTCACCGAAGACGTTGCGGAATTGCGAGCAATCGATGCGCTCAGCAGCGACAATGAAGATGAAGACGTGGCCTAGTCGGATTTCTTCCATCGCGCGGACGCAGCAGCCCGCGCGATTTCGGATCGCTGTTCCGGTGATAGCGCCTTCATCCTTGCCTTAGAGCCTTTGAGGCCGCCCTTACGGGCGCTGGCAAGCGGCTTCTTATCTTCGGCCTGTCCAGTCGCGAGATCGACAATCGACTTCGCCAGTTGGTTGGGATCGCGCGGGCGCTTAAGGGACGGCATCAATCCTCCGCATTCTTCGCGCAGATGCCGCACTCATCTCCGGCGTTGCCCATTGCGCTCTGAATTGCCTTCATGAACTCTTCACGGGTACCATCGACCTCGCCGTTTTTAACCATGTTAGTGCCGATGGCGTACGCTTTCTTCATGGCGTCGTCATCAAACTGGTCGATGTAAATGCCATCGTGCACCGGGCACTCCTCGACGGCGCCGGCTTTCAACAGCGGCCCCATCGCCTGTGACTCCAAGTCCTGGAGACGCATCATTTCCTTTTTAGCCTGGCCCATTTGGGCACCTCCCATTGTTCGCACCCTGATCATATAGGGAATCTGCGGAATGTGCGCCAATGGGATTCGTTAATTTCAAACTGACCCACTACCACAAACGGATGGAGCATCCTGTTTTCGCCGGAAATGCTCTAGAGTGGCTTGCGGCCAATGAGAAATTGGCCGGGGTCAATCCTCATTGGCCGGACCAACAAGAGGGTCGCGATGCTCAACACGGTCGACTATGGCGGCAAGGAAGCCGATATCGTCCACGCGCTGGAGGAAGACATCATCTTCGGCCGGCTGGCGCCCGGCACGCGCCTGGTCGAGGACGTGCTTCTGGCCCGTTTCCCGGTCTCGCGCCACACCATCCGCCAGGCCCTCTACCAGTTGGAAAGGCTCGGCGTCGCCACGCGCGAGCGCAACAAGGGCGCCATGGTGCGCCGGCTCGCGCCCGAGGAGGTCCGCCAGATCTACGAGGTGCGCGAGATGCTGCAGCGCCAGGCCGCGCTGATGATCCGCCTGCCGGCGAGCGACGCGCTGATCGCGGAATTGACTGAGATCCACCACGTCTACAGCGCCCATGTCGACGCCGGCTATCTCAGAGGCATTCACGAGGCCAATGACCGTTTCCACCTCACCATGTTCTCGGCCTGCGGCAATGCCTATCTGGTGTCCTCGATCGAGCACTATATGCGCCTCAGCCTGCCGGTGCGGGCCAATTCGCTGGCCGACCGGGACAAGCTCGACATCTCGCGCCAGCACCACCTGATGATGATCGAGGCGCTGAAACGCAGCGACAATTGGGTGCTGGCGCAGCTCTGCGTCGACCATCTGCAGCCGAGCAAGGTTTTTTATCTCCAGGAGGTCGAAGCGGCGCCTGCGAGCTAGCGACGCCGGCTGGCGAACCGGGCGTCATCGCAAGACTGGATCCTGCCGGCCCTCCCTATCTGACCTTCACGACCACCTTGCCCTTGGCACGCCCCGTTTCGACATAGGCCAAGGCCTCGTTGGTCTGTTCGAACGGAAAAGTCCGGTCCATGACGGGACGTATGACGCCGGTTTCGATGAGCGACGTGATCCGGCTCAGCTGGTCGCCCTGCGCCCACATGAACAGGAAGGAATAGTTCACACCGGCGCGTTTGGCCCTGCGGCGTATGCCGAGACTAAGCAGCCGCACCACCAGCTTCAGCACGACGTTGAGGCCTTGCTTCCTGGCGAACCCGGGATCCGGCGGACCTGAAATTGATATCAGCTTGCCGCCCGGCTTCAGCACGCGCAGCGATTTTTCGAGCGTCTTGGCATCCTGGCTGTTCACGACGACGTCGTAGCCCTGCAGGACCTTCTCGAAATCGTCCTTCCGATAGTCGACGACGACATCGGCGCCGAGACTTTTCACCAGGCCCATGTTCGCCGCGCTCGCCGTTGTCGCAACCGTCGCGCCGAGATGCTTCGCCAGTTGGATGGCAAACGTGCCCACCCCGCCGGAGCCGGCCTGGATAAAGACCTTCTGGCCTTTCCTCAGCCCTGCCCTTTCGACCAGCACCTGCCAGGCGGTCAGACCAACCAGGGGAATGGAAGCGGCCTCCTCCATGCTGAGGTTTTTCGGCTTCAGGGCAACGTCGGCCTCATCCATGGCGATGAATTCGGCGAATGTCCCGATCCGGCCGTCGCGCGGCCGTGCACAGATTTCGTCGCCGGCTTTGAACTTGCGGACCTTCGATCCGGCCCGCACGACAATGCCGGCCACGTCGTGGCCAAGGACGAAGGGCGGCCGATAAGGCACAATGAGTTTGAACTCCCCGTCCCGGAGTTTGGAATCCAGAAGGTTCACGCCGGCGGCGTGGACCTCGACCAGGACATCATTGTCCTTAATTTCGGGCATCGGCATCTCTGCGAGCCGCAAGGCGCTCTTCTTCGCATATTTGTCGGCGACAAAGGCTTTCATCATATTCGCTCTTTCACGATCGCGGTCTTTCCGGAATGCGCTTTCATTTTGATGCTCCAGAGCCCGTCAGGGCTAGCCTTCTTCCATGCGTTGAATTATGTTCGTAATATCAGATTACGATCATAATGCAATAGAGGCTTGGGAAGGACAGGACATGCGCTACGAAAAGGGCCGGAAGGACGCATCGCGCAGCCGGATCATGGAGGTCGCCACACAGCGGTTCCGGGACGACGGCATCGCCGCCTCGGGACTGGCAAGCATCATGAGCGACGCCGGGCTGACCAACGGCGCCTTCTATCCGCACTTTCCCTCCAAGGCGGCACTGGTCCGGGAATGCGTGGCGGCGGCGCTGGAGGGTCAGTCGGGTCAGATCGCGCAGGCGCTGGCCTCCGGCGGCCTGGCAACGGCCATAGACGCCTATCTGTCGGCGCAACACCGCGACAATCCGGGCACGGGCTGCGCTTCCGCCGCCCTGTTGCCGGAAATCGCGCGGGAGCAGCAGGAAACGCGACAACGCTACACCGAACGCTTGATGACTTTGGTGCGCCAGGTGTCGGCCGCTCTCCCGCCGCATACAAACGATCCGGAAGCGGTGGCATTCGGTATCTTCGCGACGCTCATCGGCGCGCTTCAACTGGCCCGCGCGGTGGAGGGTGGGGACCTGTCGGATCGCATCCTGGCGGCCGGAGCGGGTGCGGCACGGTCGATGGCGCAGCCGCGCGGGGACGCCGGGCAGGAGCCGGCAGAGACCGCGTAACCATCGCCGCGAAAACAGAGAGGGAGCGCTGCTCGAACCATCGATTCAGCGATTTATGGGAACAGGGCTGCGACCTCAGCGTTTATTAGACACACCTTGAAAGAGGAGGTTGTCATGAAGAAACTCTTGCTCGCTTCCGTGATCGCGGTTGCTTCGGCGGTGGCGGTGATGGCCCCGGCAAATGCCGCTAGCATCACGCTCGGCATCGGGAACGGCTATGATGACGATTATTACGTTCCCAGACATCGCGACTATTATGGGGACTATTACCGCGACTACTCCGACTATGGCCCCTATTACGGCCGTCCCCACTACCGTTACAACATATACGATGACGGCTATCGGCCGCGCTATTACGGCATGCACACGCGGTATTTCGGCATGCACAGTCGTCGCTGCCACACCGAGGTGGTGAAGCACTGGCGTCATCACCACCGGATCATCGAAAGGGTGCGTGTCTGCCGCTATTGACCGCTCAAAATTGATCTGGCCGGCATGCCGTCGGCCGGATCAATCATAGTCGTCGCAGAAGCATTCGGCGGTGTTGGACCACGCTACCGCCCCATTATCATCCCATAATGCACGGCCAGCAGGTCGAGCCCTACCTTCAGCAGCTTCGCCACCACGTCGCGTCCTTCGCCATTCTGCTCGGCCACGGTCTTCACCGGCTGTTCCAGGCACACGACTTTCTGCACGATCGCCGCCACGTCCCAATGCCCGAGCGCCCGTGTCGCGGCGGCATGCGCGCGGCCGGCGTTGAGCACGTTGTCGGCGATGCCGCCGCCGATGCGACCGCCGTCGACGCGCTCCGTCCAGCGCATCGGCTTGATATCAGCCCGCTGGCTGGACTGGAAATGCTCGCGGTAGCGCAGGCCGGCCTCGCGCTGCTGGCGCGACAGCGAGGTGATGCCCAGGAGCGGGTCGACATTGCGCACCCGTATGATGCCGCCGGTGGAAGTGTGGCCGTCATTCGACACCTCGTAGACGCGCCGCGCCTCGGCCGTGCCTGATGTCAGCCGCTTGCGGCCGAAGGCATCGTCCTTCAGCGCGAAATCATGGCCGACCTCGCGGCGGATACGCACCTGCTCGGCCTCGCCCTTCGGCAGTTTCGGCGCCTGCGGCCTGGCGGCTTTGGTTTTCTTGGGCATGGATGTGGCTCCTGTTGGGGTCGGGTGTGTTTCCTTGGAAGGTCGCGATCCTTCGCGCCGACCTGTCGATCGAAACTCCTCATCGCTTCGCCAGCTTTGCAGCCGCCTCCACGCCGCGCCGCGCCAGCAGCTCCCGCATCAAGCGCCGCTCGCGCACTTCGATGCAGAGCTGCGCGCTCGAAGGGCAGAACTGCGCGTTGCCGCTCTTCACCTCGCCGCGCACGAAGCGCTGGATGGCGGCCTTGAGGTCGCCCAGCTCGGCATCGCTGACGGCCGCGAGATAGCCGCGCAGCTGCATCTCGACATCAGTCAGGGTGGATTGCGGGAAGCAGGAGAACATTGCCGCCAGCGCCTTCGTCGCCTGCTGCAGTTCGGCCGTGGTCATATCCGCGGATCTCCTCGATGATGGCGTTGGCGGCGTCGCTGTGGGTTTTCGGCCTGATCCAGCCCGGCGGTTTCTTGGGCCGGCCCGGGCCGCGCGATCCCGAAGCCGTCTCACGGTCCCCGATCGAAATCCCCGGTCTTTCGCGCGCCTCGCGCGCTGAAAAAGCGGGAGCTTTTTCCATCTGGTTTCTGGATTCTGGAGAATGCCGCATCAAAACATCGGCATTTGCCCCGGCATGCGCCTTTGTTTTCAAGGCGGTGGCGGCTCCGCCGCGCGCGCCGGCGGCCGCCCTCGCCTCGCTCTTGAGCCGCGCCTTGCTCAGCTCCTTCGTCAGCCTTTTGTGGCCGATCTCGCCGCTCTCGCGCTCGAAGAAGGCCAGCAGCTCGGCGCTGATCGCCCGCCATCGTTTCAACGGCAGCCGCGCCACGCGCGCCAGCCTGGCGTCATCGTCGGGCAAGCCGCCGCCGGCATTCCACATTGCCATCAGCAGCAGCATGTAGGCGCCGATCTGCTCGGTGGAGAGCTGCAGCGTGTCGCCGACGAAATCAGAGACGTAGAGCTGCATGAACGGCCGTTCGCTCATGCCGCGCTCCACGCCGTGCTTCCAGCCGCGCTGATGGAACCAGCCGCCGGTCCGCACGTTATGACGCGTTCCTGCGAACGGGAGGACCGCCCATGACGGCTTTCATGCCGGTGACCCTGCGTTTTTGCGACAACAAGACCATGCTGGTCGGCTCGGTGGCCGATGCGGCAACGGCGCTTCGTCACCAATGGCCCGACAAGACCGCGCCGGCCTATCTCGAGGCAGCTCGGCTCATCCGGCTCGCGGTCGAGGGTACTTGCTGCCCGCGCCCCGCCTTCGAGGCCTTTCGAGAGGCGGCAAGGCAACAAGGCATATTGGTAGCCAAGCCAAGAAGCCGCGCGCATGAGTGGCTCGACGCCGCGGCGAGCCCCTGAGAGGGCGGCGATGCAACCGCTTGCCGGCCTTGTGCGTTTATGAGCGTCGGCTTGAATGCCTCGCCTGGACCGGAGGTGAACGCCGTGGGTACAATGAAAACCGGAGTACCGCTCAAAGTGTCCCTGGACGGACATGTCGAGGAGATCGAAAACGTCAGCGATGCCGCCGATTTCCTGCAGCGTTGGCCGATCGAGCGGCGGGGCCACGTCTATCGCAGCGCGCTCAACGCATGCAGCGCGGCCATCGCGGCGCAGATCTCGCAGTCCGATGCGATAAAAGTGTTCACCGGCTTTGCTCGCGTTGCCGGCATCCTGGTTGCCGGCGGCGGCCCGGCGACGGTGCTGGAGCAACGAACGGTGCAGAGCCGCCTGCCCAAACAGGGCCGCCAGATACCGAAATAGCGGTGCGGCGCGATAGCTGTTCAAAGCAATTCTCCCAATATTTCGCGGCGATCGGGACTGGCGACGGCACGCAGGAGCGACTTTCTCCCCGTAAACTGGAGTAGGGACCAAGCTTCAACCGGCTTCGCAAACACGGCGCTGGAAGCGCGCCTGATGATAGATGCAGTAGCTTTTCATCGCCCTGGTGCGCATGCCGCAGCACAGCATGTCCTGGCCCGGCCGCCCGCCGGGCGCACCATTTTGAGGGTCTTCCTCCAGCGACAGGTCGAGCGGCGCTCGGCAGCGGCTGAACAGGCAGTCGATGAAGCGCATGGCCACGCCATGCGGCTGTCGGCCGATGGGACCACGTGGCGGTGCGGGTACCTTGAAACGGTAGGTTTCCCCATCGGCGATCAGCACGCCCGCCTCGCGTTGGAAAAGCCGTGGCCGAGCCCGCTTCGGCCGCATGGCGGGTTTGGGCGGCTGCAGCGCGGCGCCGGCACGTTCGATTGTGGTTTCCGCCTTGGCGGCGCGGCGCGCTGTCTTGGCCGTCGCCATACGGGGCGCCGGCAGCCCCTTGCCATTGGCAAAGCCGATCGCGCCCAGCATGACGTTGCGGTGGACGATGCCGATAATCGCGTTGCGCGATACGCGCGCGCCACGCTGTGCGCTGAACGCGGCCGCGATCCTCGATGCCGAAAGCCCGTCCTTCAGCCAGGCGGCAATCGCCTGCAATTCGCTGTCGCTGTAGCCTGCCATGTCCGTCTCCATTGCGCGGCCAGCGGCCGCCGCGCACGGCACCGTCAGGCAAGCGTCGGGTTCGCCCGCAGACGCGATGGGCGCTGCCGGGCTTGGTCTGGCCTGTCGGCCGCTGGGATTGCCGTGGAAGGGCTGCGTCAGCCCCGCCGGTCGGCCGGCGCGGCGAGGTGCGCAAACCGCGCCCGCGCCATGTCCCCGTCAGGGGCTGAAACCGCCCTGCCCGTCGTCGGCTCGTCAGGGATGACGGTGCCGTCCTGGGTGCGGATTAGGGAACAACCCGCGGCCGGGTCGAATGGGTCGAATGGCGGGCCGGAGCCGCGGGGAGCGGCGGCTCCGGCCGTTCCGGCCGCCAGTGACGGGCGGACCGGACGCGAGGCCGATGCACCAAGGCAATCGGCTTCGCGCTTCGCCCCGGCCGGGGAGGAGGCGGCCGGGGCGGAAGAGAAAGGGCAGCCCGGCAAGGCCGGGCTGGAGGCGCTGTCGACTCTAAGGGGATTGAGCTTTTGCATGAGATGATATAAGCATAACTCAAAAATTGATGCAAGCCATTCTTTCATGGACGAAAGCAGGACTTGTTGGTCACATGAGGCCATGGTGAAAACGCAACTGTCGATCAGGGTCGGGGCCGCGATCCGCCAGGCACGCAAGCAGCGCGGCCTGGTCATGCGCCACATCGCCGAGCACAACGACACCGATGTCGCCGCCGTCGGCAACTGGGAAACCGGGCGCAACCTGCCCAAGACCGAGAACCTGTTGAAGACCGCCGCCTTCCTGCGTGTCGACCCCGTGGCGCTCGGCAAGGGCGAGGTCGTCTTCCTCGACGATGCCGGCCCGGTGGCGGACGCCGAGATCGTCACCGATGCCGCCCCCCTGCCGGCCGGAGCCATGGATATTCCGGTGCTCGGCGCCGCCGTCGGCGGCGATGATGGCGATTTCACCTTCAACGGCGAGCCTGCGGGATACGTCCAGCGTCCGCCAGGGGTCCGCAACCTGCCGAAAGTGTTCGCGCTGCATGTGCTCTCGGATTCCATGGTGCCGCGCTACGAGCCCGGCGACATGATCTATTGCGGCGGCCGCGACGCGGTGCCGGGCGACCATGTGGTGATCGAGACCTTTCCGGAAGAGAACGAGAAGAACGGCAAGGCCTTCATCAAGAAACTGGTCCGGCGCACGGCGGGCGAGCTGGTGGTCGAACAATACAATCCGCCCAAGACGCTGACCTTCAACCGCTACGCCATCAAGCAAGTCTGGCGCGTCATCCCGCTGAAGGAACTGCTGGGATATTGAGACTCACTTCCTTTGCCCCCCCTGTGCGGCGGGCGAGGCTCGTGACTCGCCCAGGGGGGGGCGGCCTCGCGAAGCTAGGTCGCATGAGGGTTTTTCCCAGGAAAGCCGACGTCTCGCTCCGCTGGAACACCCCTCAACCGTCTCGGCGCTACGCGCCGATCCACCTTCTCCCACAGGGGGAGAAGGAAGAATCAGCGCCTCTCAAGCCCGCCTCGAGCCTGCCAGCGGCGCTTCGCGATCACTCAGCATCCGCGCTTCCGAGCGCACGCGCTGGCGCTCGTCGATGAACGCGGCCTGGATCGAGACCGCGGCGCCCGGCAGCCCGTCGGCGCGGCAGGCCGAGCAGACGATGCGACCCGACAGCGCGGCCAGCGGCGTGTTCCCGTTCACCCCGAAGCGCTTCAACTGATCGGGTCGCCACCACCTGTTGCGGCCGCAATCGGCGCATTCGACCGACAGCGAGGCGACCTGCGCGATCACTGCTTCCCTGCCCGGCAACGCCATCGTTCCTCCGTCCTTTTGTTCGTGATTTGTTCGCATCTTCCCGTGTTTTGAAGCAGGAGTCGAGTCGCAGTTTCCAAACTCCTCCAAAAGTCTCTCTTCTATGTCTATTTGAGTTATGCTTATATATAACTTGCAAATATGAGTCGGCGCGGATTGCACGCGCCAGATCCGGGAGCAAGAATGGATGCCGCCGATTTCGCCCGCGCCTGCGGTTACACCGGCGACAGTCCCGCTTTGCTCGAAGCCTTCGAGGCGATCCGCCGCAACGGCATCGTGCAGGCCCGCCTGGATCATTTCAGGCGCAAGGCCGTCATCGAGGAATTGAAACAAACGGAGCTTCTGTTCCTGGCCGCGATCGGCCCGGCGCTATCGGCGCACGAAGCCGTCGAGGATGCGATCCGGTTCATCGCTGGCTGGCGAAACATGCCGCGCTGGCGCCAGGAACGGCGCCTGCCCGATCTCGCCAGGGCAAGGCAGCAGCTTCTCATAGCCCGTTTCTTCCGCCGCTACGGCCATGGTTTGTGGGCAAGGCAGGCGGCGTGAGGCTCGACAGCGCCGTTTGCGGGTTTCAGGCGAGGACGTTTTGCAAGCAACGCGGCAGACGGTGATCCCTTCTCCCACAACAAGGGGAGAAGGAAAAAACTCCACTCACCGCCTCACCCGTGATTTCAGCCACCGGTCGAACGCCACCGCCAGGATCAGGATGAGCCCGATGACGATGCTTTGCGTGTAGGAAGAGACGTTGTTGAACTGCAGCCCGTTCTGCAGCACGCCGATCAGCGCCGCGCCCACCACCGTGCCACCGACCGAGCCGATACCGCCGAACAGCGAGGTGCCGCCGATGACGACGGCGGAGATCACCGTCAGCTCGTAGCCGATGCCGGCGACCGCTTCGGAAGAATTCAGCCTCGCCGACAGCACGAAGGCGGCGAGCCCGGCGAAGAAGCCGACGATGATATAGACAGAGACCAGGATGCGGTCGACGCGCAGGCCCGACAGTCGTGCCGCTTCGGCATTGCCGCCGACGGCATAGACGGCACGGCCATAGCGGGTGTAGCGCAGCACGATGTGGCACAGGATGGCGGCGACGGCGAAGATCAGCGCCGGCACCGGCACCGGGCCGATCAGGCCGGTGCCGAACCAGCGCATCGAGGCGTCGAAGCCGGAGATCGGACCGCCATTGGAAATGGTCAGCGTCAGCCCGCGGAACACCGTCAGCCCGCCCAGCGTGACGACGAAGGGCGGCACTTTCAGCCTTGTGATGGCGACCCCCTGCACGCCGCCAGCGAGCGCACCGACCACGACGGCGGCCAGCAGCGCCGCGAACCAGCCATAGCCCTGCGTGCCTGACGTCGACAGCGACAGCGTGTTGGCGGTGCCGCCCTTGGCCACCACGGCCGCCACCATGCCGCAGAAGGCGAGCAGCGAGCCGACCGACAGATCGATGCCGGCGGTGAGGATGACGAAGGTCATGCCGAGCGCGATCAACCCGGTGATCGATATCTGCCTGGTAATGTTAAACAGGTTGATCGGGTCCATGAAGCTCGGCTTCAGCACGGTGAAGACGACGACCAGCGCCGCCAGGAACAGCAGCGGCCCGAAGCTCATCAAAAGCCGGGCGATCGTCACGCCGCCACGCTGGTTCTGTTCCTCGGCGATGCTCATCGTGCCTGCCCTTCCGCATCCTGTGCCGGCGCGTCCTGTCGCGGCGTATCCTGCCTGTCGAGCGCCATCAATTCCATCAGCTTTTCCTCGTTTGCCTCGACGCCCGGCATCTGCCCGGTGATGCGCCCCTTGCGCATGGTGACGATGCGGTCCGACACCGCCAGCACTTCGGGCAGTTCGGACGAGATCATCATCACCGCGATGCCGCGCGCCGCCAGTTGCACCAGGATCTGGTGCACTTCCGCCTTGGCGCCGACATCGACGCCGCGCGTCGGCTCGTCGACGATCAGCACTTTCGGGTCGCGCGCCAGCCAGCGCGCCAGGATCACCTTCTGCTGGTTGCCGCCCGACAGGCCTTCGATCGCTTGTTCGGCCGACGCCATGCGAATCGACAGCATCTTCCTGAACCCCGACAGCGCGTCGCGCTCGCGCCGCTCGGCCATGAAGCCGAAGCCGTTGCTGAAACGCCCAAGCGAGGCGACCGAGAAGTTCGGCAGGATACCAAGCGCGGCAAAGATCGCCTGGTGCTTGCGGTCCTCCGGCACCAGGCCGATGCCGAGCGCGATGGCGTCGGCCGGCGAAGCAGGCGCGATTTCCCTGCCGTCGAGCGTGATCGTTCCCGCAGCGATCCGGTCGGCGCCGAAAATGGCGCGTGCCAGCTCGGTGCGGCCTGAGCCGACGAGGCCGGCGACGCCGAGGATCTCGCCGGCCTTGAGGTCTATGTCGACGCCGTCGAGCACGATGGCATGCGGCGCCTCGGGGTCGCGCACGGTGCGCAAGCCGCGCACGGAAAGCACGACATCGCCGGCCACCGCGCGTTGCGCCGGCCGCGCGTAAAGCTCGGAGGCGGCGCGCCCGACCATCTTCTCGATGATGGCGGGCAGCTTGATCGGCCCGCCCTGACGGTCGAGATGCCCCGCCAGCCTGCCGTCGCGCAGCACGGTCATGCGATCGCAGATGGCGGATGCCTCTTCCAGCCGGTGGGTGACGAACATGATCGCGACACGGTCCTTGCGCAGCCGGTCCATGATCGACAGCAGGCGCTGCACCTCTGTCTCGGTCAGCGCCGAAGTCGGCTCGTCCATGATGATCAGGCGGCTTTTCAAAGACAATGCACGGGCGATCTCGACCAGCTGCTGTTCGGCCACCGACAGCGCCGACACCGGCGTCATCGAGTCGATGGAGAGACCGACGCGGGCAATGATGGCGCGGGAATCCTGCTCCATCTTGCGCCAGCTCACCAGTCCGAGCGGGCCGGTCGGCGCGCGGCCAATGAAAATGTTCTCCGCCACCGTCAGCGTCGGGATCAGGCTGAGCTCCTGGTAGATGGTGACGATGCCGTGCCGCTTGGCATCCTGCGGGCTCGCCGGCTGGTAGTCGGCGCCGTCGAAGGTGATGCGGCCGCCGGAAGGCGGCATGACACCGGACAGGATTTTCAAGAGCGTCGATTTTCCCGCGCCGTTCTCCCCAAGCAGGCCGAGGATTTCGCCACGGCGGACATCGAGCGAGACATCGCTCAGCGCGGTGACGCCGGCGAAATGCTTGGTGACGCCCTCGACGGCAAGCAGGACCGGGGATGCGGCCTCAACTAAAGGCAAAGACTTCTCCTTGTTGCCACCCCTAGATTAGCCAGGTTGCGCTTGAACCCCCCCTCTGTCCTGCCGGACAGTCCGGCAGGACAGAGGGGGGCGCTGTCCCGCCGGCTTATCAATCGAAGCTGACTGCCCTACTTCGTCTCGTTCAGCCTCTCCGCCTTGTCGAGATTGTCCTTGCCGATGACGATGGGCGTCAGCAGCACCAGCTTCTCCTTCGGCTCGGTCTTGTCCTTGGCGTAGGCGACCGCGATCTGCACGGCGGTGCGCGACTGCTTGCCGGGGAACTGTTCGACCGTGCCGGCGAGCTTGCCGTCGCGCACGGCGACCAGCGCTTCCGGCAGCGCATCGAAGCCGTAGATCTTGACGTCGCTGAAGTTGCGCGCGGCACACGCTTCGAGCGCGCCCAGCGCCATATCGTCATTGGCGCAGATGATGGCGTCCGGCTTGCCGTTGGCGGCAAGGCCGGCTTCCGTCACCGTCAGCGCCTCGGCGCGGGCGAAGTTGGCGGTTTGCTCATAGATGATCTGGTACTTGTCCTTCAGCGGATCGAGCACATTGTGCACGCCCTTGTTGCGGTCGATCGCAGGACCCGCGCCCGGCTGGCCCTGCAGGTGGAACAGCTTGGCGCCATTGGGGAATGCCGCAACCACGGCCTGGGCTTCCGCCTCGCCGCCCTTGACGTTGTCGGCGCCGACATGGGCAAGGATGCCCTGGACACCGTCGACGCGGCGGTCGATCGTCACCACGGGAACCCCGGCCTTGACCGCTTCCTCGATGGCTGGCGCCAGCGCGTTGACGTCGAGCGGCGAGATGACGATCGCGTTGACCTTCTGCACCAGGGCCGCCTCGATGTCGGCGGTCTGCTTGGTGGCCGAGTTCTGGCCGTCGCTCTCGGTCAGGTTGACGCCTTGCGCCTGCGCTTCGGCCTTGATCTCGTTCAGCATGTGCACGAAGAACGGAAAGCCAAGACTGGGCACCGAGCCGAGAATGGTCAGTTTGTCCGCGGCGAAAGCCGAGCGTGCGGCCAGCATCATGGCGCCCGCGGCCACGGACGTCATCAGGAATTCGCGTCTGTTCATGGGTTCCTCCTCCACAGAAGCGCACGTCCCTAAAAACCGGGACCGGTTTCAGGAAGGATCACGCGCCGGTTAAAGTGTTGGAGCATCCTCCTTGCGCCAAGAACGCATGCCGCTCCAGCTGACCGCCTAAATTCCTCCGATCGGCGTCAACAAGAGAATGCTAACCCAGGGTCAACCGTTTGTGCAACATCGATATAACAGAGCCGGACAGCAACTTATCGCATGGCGTCGAGATCGGCGATCAGCGTCGGCCCGGTCGGATGCCAGCCGAGCCGCGCCTGGGTCAGCGCGCTGGAGGCCGGCAGGTCCATGGGGGCGAACATCGCCATCCAGCCGAAATGCTCCGCCGCCTTTTCAGGCGCGATCGAAACGGCCGGCAGGTTCAGCCCCCGGCCAAGCGCTTCGGCGATCGCGCGGACCTCGACGCCTTCCTCGCCGACCGCGTGATAACGCGCGCCCGGCTGCCGCTTTTCCACTGCAAGACGGTAGAGGCGCGCCGCGTCGACGAGATGGCCCGCCGCAAAGCGATTGCAGCCTTCACCGACATAGGCCGAGACGCCTTTCTGGCGCGCGATTTCGATGAGCGGCGAGATCAGCCCCTGCTTGACCGTGTTATGGACCTGCGGCAGCCGTATCACCGACACGTTGATGCCCGCCTCCAGCAGGGCATTCCCGGCGAGTTCGGAGGCGACGCGCGGATTGGGATGGCTGGGGTTGAAGACGTCCTCGACCGCCAACTGGCCATGGCCGGGGGCGCCCATTCCGGTGCCCGACGTGATCACCAGCGGCCGGTCGGAGCCGGCGAGTGCCTGGCCGAGTGCCGCGATGACGCGCCTGTCCTTTTCGCAATTCTCGGCGAACCTCGAAAAATCATGGTCGAAGGCCGTGTGGATCACCGCTTCCGCCTTCGCCGCGCCGTCGCGCAGGCCCTCGGGATCCTCGAGGGTTCCGCGATACACCTCCACGCCCGCGGCGGCCAACGCCTCGGCGCCGGCATCCGAACGAGTGACGCCGATTACCTGATGGCCGGCCTGAAGAAGTTCGGGGACAATCGCCGAACCGATGAAGCCGGTGGCGCCGGTAAGAAAGATACGCATGCAAAATCTCCCGCACAGTTGCCCGCGCAGTATCGCTGGTCTATTATTCCATTAAAGTAGTGACCTTATCATGGTATAATGACTAACAGGATGCCCAACAATTCCGCCGGTTCGCTCGCAGCCTTTCTGAAGGACCGGCGCACCCGGCTGGACCCCTCGTCGTTCGGCTTCTCGGGGCGCAGGCGCACGCCGGGACTGCGCCGGGAAGAAGTCGCCCAGCGCGCCAACATCAGCCCGACCTGGTACACATGGCTTGAACAGGGCCGCGGCGGCGCGCCTTCGGCCGACGTGCTGAACCGGATCGCCAAGGGACTGCTGCTGACCGAGGCCGAGCGCGAACATCTTTTCATGCTGGGGCTGGGGCGTCCGCCCGAGGTCCGCTACATCGGCGCCGACGGCGTCAGCCCCAGGCTGCAGCGCCTTATCGATACGCTCGAGGCAAGCCCGGCCTTGATCAAGACGGCGACCTGGGATGTCGTCGCCTGGAACCGCGCCGCGCAAATCGTGATGACCGACTACAGCACCCTGCCCCCGGGTCAGCGCAACATCCTGCGTTTCATGTTCCTGAGCCCCATTATCCGCGCCAAGCAGCACGATTGGGAGAACCTCGCCCGCTTCGTGGTCGGCGCGTTCCGGGCCGACGCGGCACGCGCCGGCGCGGTGTCCGAGGTCGCCCAGCTCGTGGACGAGCTTTGCAGCGCCAGTCCCGAGTTTGCCGCCCTGTGGCGGGAAAACGACGTGCTCAGCCATGGCGACGGGACAAAGCGCCTGAAGCATCCCGAACTCGGCGACATCGAGCTCGAATATTCGGCCTTCGCGGTCGACGGCCGGCCGGATCTGAGCCTGACCGTCTATAACCCGGTGGACGGCAAGGTCGCCGACCGAATTCGCGCGCTGGCCCGGCGCCGCGAACTGCAGGAGGCGGACCCATCGTAATGATGCAGGATTAGCAGGCGCGAGATCGGCAACGACCCGCGCGAATTCTGATTGCTCGGCAACGCATTTTGCGCAATAGGCCCGCCACCAGCCGGGCGGCGGGCCGGCGCGGGCTACTCGATGATCTTGACGATCTTGCGGGTGCCCGGATCCACGACCACCGTCCGGTTGTCAATCACGGTGTAGCGATATTTAACGTTGGGAACTTCGTGGAGTTCAACGGTATCTGGCAAGGCCGTGCCGACATTGAGTTCCACGCCGGGAACCTTGACCGAAGCCAGCGGCTGCTTCTTCACATAT
The DNA here is from genome assembly GCF_006442195.1 of Mesorhizobium sp. B2-3-13. Taxonomy (NCBI): domain Bacteria; kingdom Pseudomonadati; phylum Pseudomonadota; class Alphaproteobacteria; order Hyphomicrobiales; family Phyllobacteriaceae; genus Mesorhizobium; species Mesorhizobium sp. B2-3-13. The sequence goes on along the minus strand of NZ_VFVQ01000018.1, from coordinate 34,612 downwards.
TCCTTGATCACAGTTTCCTGCTCGGGCTGGATGACGACGTCCTCGGCGGCGGCCGCGCCGACACCTGCGAGCAACAGAACCGCGGCTACGGCGGCAAGATTCTTTTTCATCAGTTCCTCCATATGAAATCCACGCAGCTACAACATTGTCACCGCGCTGCCGATCGAACTTCAGGCGGGATTGAATGTTCCAGGATTGGGCTTCGGTCCGGCCTGCCCCAGACTTAGGTCCCATCTCAAAACGCAATGGTCCTGCCGGAGCCGCCGCCGGGAACGACCATCTTTCGCGCTCGTTGTTCGCTGCAAGGTCACCGGCAGGTAGCCGGCGAAAGTCGGACTGCGACCGCGCGTGTATTTTCGAATTGGCGCAGCTAACGTCCCTTCCTGCGCCAATAGGGTTCGCCCGCTGCTTCCATGCGGTGGGCGAACCCTGAATTCCCCGGTTTCGGGCCGAGATGTGAGGAGATCCTGATGTTCAGCGACAAGGAAGCCCGACTTATGGAGGCGGCGCTGTTGATGGCGGTCCCGTTATCGGCCCTGATCGCCGTCCTGCTCGTCAGCTTTACCGTGAGCTGGTAGCGGCCCTCGTCGTTTTTCATTGGCAATCGTGGCGCCGAGTTGAGGCGATGGGACAGCGGATGCGTCCATACAATCCCTGTCTAACGGATCTCGGCGTGCTTTCCGTCACCCCGCGGATCGGGTTAACCGTTGCCGAGGAATCAACGCTCGCCGCTGCCCGCGGAAATCGCGGTTCGTTCATGATGCTTCAGGAGAGGCAGCCCGGCCTGCCTTGGCGGAGGGCTCGGTACGTTGCGAGCAGGCCGGGCCGTGCTCCGGCTGCCACCATTGGTGGAGGCTCGGCCGGTGCGCAGGCAGGTTGTGCCTTTATCGTTCGACCCGCAACTCGGACTGAAGTCCGAAGTATCAGGCGCATTGGTCCCACACGTTGAACCTAGTCCGCTGGTGCTCGTTGCCCATTGCAGGTGCGTGATTTGGAGGAGAGATAATGCAGCTTGGTGAGATCATCGCCAATACCTTGGCCATCCTCTTGCTGGTCTGTTTTCTCGCCAGCACGTTCTTCCTTTTCGGAAAGCCATTGTGGCCGGAGCAGCATGCCCGCATGGTCATCATCCCGGCGGTCGACAGGATGACGACAGCCTCGACTGCGCCCAATGGCACACCTGTCCTGCCGGACACTTTCGACACCAGCCTTGCCCATCCAAGGCCGTCCTGAAGGCCGTCAGGGGCGCGCGTGGCAGCGAATGCAGCTGCGCGCGAACAGCCGGAACCAAAACAACCGGCAACGGTTTCCCACCTGAAGGGACCGTAACCACGGAAACAGCAGTAATGGAACTTCTGACCTTGGAACTGGCCAGGGCTAGGCAGCGACTTAACCGAGCGGAACTCGCCCTCGAACGTGCAAACGCGATGCTGGACGAGGACTGTGGCGTTGGTATCAATCTGAGGCTTTGTGACAGGATACGATCGGCGCAACAACGCGTCGGCGAGGCGAAGGCTCGTCTTGTGAAGCTCGATCCCGCCAGCGCGGATTCAGTTCACAGCGGTTGAAGGTGCCTGGCCTGATCCTCGTTCAGGCAATCGCCAGCTCAGCCTCGATCCAAACTCTACCGGCAGCCCGGCCCCCAGGATTTGGGAAGGCTCAAGTCTTGCGCCGCGAACCGGTCGAGCGTTGGCCGCTGAGGTGCGGACGCCAGCCATGCACCCGGTCCCGCCCCGCGGCCTTGGCGCCGTAGAGCGCCTCGTCGGCGCGGCTCAGAAGATCGGCGATCTCGATGGCGGCGGCGGCCTCGAAGGTGCTGACACCGATGCTGACGGTGACGATGCCTTTTTCGCTGCCGGCATGCCCGATAGCGAGATCGCGCACCTTGCTCCTGAGGTTTTCGGCGATGACGAAGGCCCCATGCGCGTCGGTCTCGGGCAGGATGAGCCCGAACTCCTCGCCGCCATAGCGGGCGGCGGCGTCCGCCGGCGGGCTGCCGCCTCGATGCACCGGCTGACGACGCGCAGGCACTCGCCTGCCGGATGGCCGTAATGGTCGTTGAACCGCTTGAACAGTCGACGTCGATGATGAGCAGGCTGAGCGGCATTGCGTTGCGGCTGGCGCGGGCGAATTCGCGCGCCAGCGCTTCGTCGAAGGCGCGCCGCGTCAACAGTTCGGTCAGGCCGTCGCGGTGCGCCAGGAGGTTCAGCTTCTCATTGGCGGCCATCAGTTCGGCCTCGACCTGCTTGGCCTCGGTGATGTCGGAAAACATGCTGAGGCTTCCGCCATCGCCGGTCGGCCGGGTGCGCACATCGAGCCAGCGCCCGTCGGCAAGCCGGACCTGACGGTGACTGACAAGTTTCTGCGAGGCCATGATGCCGGCGATCCACTCCTCGAGAGCGTCCGGCGGCGTGACGCCTTCGCCGCGCGCCGCCGAAGCGCGCAAGATGTCGCGGTAGTCGGCACCCGGCACGATATCGGTCCGGGATCACCCCCACCGCATCCCACCGACAAAATCGATGAAAGCCCGCAGCGGCGCTGGCGTCAGGCGGCGGCCGGGATAGTAGAGGAACGGGCCTGAAAATTCCTGCCACCAGGGCTCCAGCACCGGCTCCAGCCGGCCGTCGTCGAAATAAGGGCGCAGCCAGTCCTCGAACAGCGAGACGATGCCGCCGCCGGCGACCGCCACCTCGAGCGCAAGCGCCATTGCCGTACCGGTGCTGACCAGCAGCGGGCCGGTTGGGTCGACGCTCACCACCTCACCGTCGCGTTCGAACTCCCAGGGCGGCGTGAAGCCGCTGGCGAAGCGACCGCGCAGGCAGGCATGATCGAGCAGGTCGCGTGGATGGCCGGGCCGGCCGTGCCGGTCGAGATAGGCCGTAGCGGCGGCGGTGGCGAAGCGCTGCCGGCGCGGGCCGATCGGCACGGCGATCATGTCCTGCTCCAGCCGCTCGCCATAGCGGATGCCGGCGTCGCAACCGCTCGCCAGTATGTCGACGAAACTGTCCTCGGCGGTCACTTCCAGCCGGATGTCGGGATAGGCGGCGAGGAAAGGCGGCAAAAGGCGCGGCAGCACCAGTTTCGCCGCGACGACCGGCACGTTGAGCCGCAGCGTGCCGGTCGGGCGGCCGCGAAAACCGTTGACCACGTCGAGCGCCGCATCGACTTCGCCGAGCGCGGGACCGAGCCGCTCGAGCAGGCGCGCGCCGGCTTCGGTCGGCGCCACGCTGCGCGTGGTGCGGTTGAGGAGCCGCACGCCGAGCGCGCTCTCCAGCCGCCGCACCGTCTCGCTGAGGCTGGAGGCACTGACGCTGCCAACCCGGGCTGCCTCGCGGAAGCCGCCGGCGCGCGCCACCGCCATGAACGCCTGGAGGTCGCCCAGATCCGCCGCCATTGTTCGCCTTTCCGCACAGGCCGTGCTGATTGCACCATATTATCGTTCAGGTGCGCGTTGTCTATATCTGGCTGACCCAAAGGAGATGACACCATGACCGACATCAGCAAGGCCGGAACTTTCAAACTCGGCGACCGCACCGTGAAGCGCCTCGGCTACGGCGCCATGCAACTGGCCGGACCGGGCGTCTTCGGCCCGCCAAAGGACCGCGACGCCGCACTCGCCGTGCTGCGCGAGGCCATTGCCAGCGGCGTCGACCACATCGACACCAGCGATTTCTACGGCCCGCACGTCACCAACCAGATCATCCGCGAGGCGCTGCACCCCTACCCCGCCAACCTCACCATCGTGACCAAGATCAGTGCCAAGCGCGGGGCGGATGCATCGTGGATCCCCGCAATGTCACCGCAGGAGCTGACGCAGGCCGTACACGACAATCTGCGCAATCTCGGGCTGGATGTGCTCGAGGTCGTCAACCTGCGCTCCATGCATGGGATACACGGACCCGCCGAAGGATCGCTCGAGCCGCAGCTCGACACGCTCGCGGAACTGCAGCGCCAGGGCCTTGTGCGCCATATCGGCCTGAGCAATGTCACGCGCAAACAGATCGCGCAGGGGCGCGGCATGGTCGACATCGTCTGCGTGCAGAACCAATACAACATCGCGCATCGCCAGGATGACGCGCTGATCGACGAGCTTGCCGCCGACGGCATCGCCTATGTGCCGTTCTTCCCGCTCGGCGGTTTCACGCCGCTGCAGTCGAGCACGCTTGCCAACGTCGCGCAAAAACTTGGCGCGACACCCATGCAGGTGGCGCTCGCCTGGCTGTTGCAGCGCTCCCCCAACATCCTGCTCATCCCGGGCACCTCGTCGGTCGGGCATCTCAGGGAGAATCTGGCGGCGGCCGAGCTGAAGCTGCCGGTCGATGTGATCCAGGTCTTGAACGGCATCGCGGCCGAGAAGGCAGCCGCCTGAGGCGGTCGCGGCAGAGAGAGCCGACATTCGAGCTTCCGATCTACCCCCTCGTGGGGGTGAGGAGTGGTCCGCGAAGCGGACGGGAAGCCAATTGCTTGGCTTTCCGAACGACGAATGCCCGGAGCGATAGCGTAGGGTCGGGTCCGGCAGGACAGAGGGGGGCGCCGTGGAGCGCGGCGGTGCCGAAACCCACCTCGCCCGGCTTGCGAAGCCGGCGCCGCCCGTGCCATCAGTCGGCCTGAGCGACACCGGCATTACGGCCATGACACCAAGGCACACACACCACACCGGCAGGCCGGCGAGCGCTGGCGTCAGCCTGAACCGCGCACTGTCAAAACTCGGCCTGTGTTCGCGCACGCAGGCGCAGGTGCTGATCGCGGCCGGCCGCGTGCGCGTCGGCGGCAAGGTGGTGCGCGATGCCTCGCTGCGCGTCGACATGAGCCGCGACCGCATCGTCGTCGATGGCGATGCTGTCGTTGCCGAGCGCAAGGTCTATCTGATGCTGAACAAGCCGCGCGGAGTGGTCACCACCCGTGACGATCCACAACAGCGCGACACCGTCTATGCCTGTCTCGAAGGGCTCGATTTGCCTTATGTCTCGCCGGTCGGCCGCCTCGACAAGGCGAGCGAAGGCCTGCTGTTGATGACCAACGACACACGCTTCGCCAACCGGCTGATGGATCCGGCCTCGCATCTGCCCAAGACCTATCACGTGCAGGTCGCCACGGTGCCGGATGAAACGACGCTGGACGAGCTGCGCACTGGCGTCACCGTCGACGGCGAGACCCTGACCGCCAACGCGATCAAGCTTTTGCGCAGCGGCGGCCGAACCGCCTGGCTGGAAATCGTGCTCGACGAAGGCAAGAACCGTCACATCCGCCGTCTGCTTGCCGCCCACGGCATCGAGGTCAAGCGCCTCATCCGTATCGCCATCGGCAGCCTGCCGCTCGGCAACCTCGCCAAGGGCACGGCGCGGCATTTGACGGCGGAGGAACTGGCGTTGCTGGCGGCGTGAGCGTTCCGTTGCGTTGCTGGCCTTTTCGGCGGGTGGCGGCCGGACAATGCCTCAAAAAATTCTCGTCACCACCGATGATTTCCACCCGCCTCCGCTGTCCTGATCATTAGGCGCCGGAATCCTCCGGGCCGGAAAGCGAGGTGATCCATGGGATCGTTGAAAGGTCAAAATGTCGTCGTGGTCGGAGGCAGCCGGGGCGTCGGCCGCTCCATCGTGGAAGCCGCGCTGAGCGAGGGAGCAACCGTGCTCGCCGTCGCCCGGGGCGCGGACGCTTTGAAGGAACTTTCCTGGGAGGCGTCGGGCGTAAGGACGCTGGCGGCGGACGCCACGCGGGAGGCCGCGCCAGAGGCAGTGTTCGCGGCGCTCGAACCGGACGTGCTGGTGATCTGCGCCGGTGCCTTCGCCCCGTCGGCACCGATTCAGGACCAGAGCTGGGACGAGTTCTCGGCCAATTGGGAAATGGACGTCAAGGCGTCCTTCCTGTTCTGCCGAGCGGCGCTGCGCGGCGGGCTGAAGCCCGGCAGCCGCGTGGTGCTGATCTCCAGCGGCGCTGCATTCAGCGGCGGCCCGCCGAATTCCGGTGGCTACTCCGGCGCCAAGCGCATGCAGTTGTTCCTCGCCGCCCATAGCCAGAAGGAAGCCGACCGGCTTGGCCTTGGCCTGCGCTTCATGGCGCTGGCGCCGATGCGCATCATGGCCGGCACCGGCGTCGGCCAGCGCGGCATATCGAGCGTTTCGGCCTATCTCGGCATCAGCCCGGCGGATTTCCTGGCCAGCATGACCGACATGCAGACGCCCGCCGATGTCGCCAGTGCCGTGGTCGCGCTCGCTGCCGGCAAGATGCAGGGCACCGCCTTCACGGTGAGCGGCAGCGGCCTTGCGGCTGCGGCGTGAGGCGCGCAGGATGGCCCGAAATCATCATGGCGAGCTCGAAATGACAGACGCTCCTGCCGGGCCATCGGGCCTGCCGGTCCTCGACCGGCCCGCCTTCGAGCGCCTGACCATCGCCCACCGCCGCGAACTCAAGCTGCACTGCTACCGCATGATGGGCTCGCTCCACGAGGCCGACGACCTCGTCCAGGACACTTTCCTGAAAGCATGGCGCGGCCGCTCGCAATTCGGCGGCCACGGCTCGCCGCGTGGCTGGCTCTACGCCATTGCCACCAACAGCTGCCTCAACGCGATCAAGGCAAGGTCGTCGACGCGCCGCATTCTCGAAGAGCCGGCACGGCCGCCGACCGAAGGCCGCGCCGCTGCCGGCCCAGCCGCCGAACTGATCTGGCTGGAGCCCTATCCCGACGCCGAGCTGCCGGATCTCGCCGACGGCGAACCGGGCCCCGAAGCGCGTTACGAAACCCGCGAGGCCGTCCGGCTTGCCTTCGTCGCGGCGATCCAGCTTCTGCCGCCCAGGCAGCGCGCCGCGCTCCTGCTTTGCGACGTGCTCGGCTGGTCGGCGCTGGAAACGGCGCAATTGCTGGGCGGCTCTACGGCGTCGATCAACAGCGCCCTGCAGCGGGCGCGCGCCACACTCGGCGAACGCTTTCCCAAGGGGCGGCCACTGCAGCGCGCACGACCGAGCGCCGACGAGGACCTGCTGCTCGAACGCTATATCAGGACCTGGGATGCCGCCAATCTCGACGGCTTCATCGAACTCCTGCGCGAGGATGCCACCTACCACATGCCGCCCTGGCACGACTGGTACCAGGGCCGCCAGGCGATCCACGGTTTCTTCGATACCGTGTGGAACAATTTCGCCGGCTACCGCGCGGTGGCGACAAGGGCCAATGGCCAGCCCGCCGTGGCGATCTATGCGCGGCGCCATCAGGATGCCGCGTGGCGCGCGCAATCGCTGCACGTCATCGAGCCGGCCGACGGCCAGATCGCCACGCTGACGGTCTATGTCCGCCCGCTCGGGCCCGATTTGTTCGCAGCCTTCGGCCTGCCGCCGGTCTGGTCCGAGCCGCAAGCGCGGCCATCGCAACCCATCTCCTGACAGAAAGCTGGCAGGAGACTTGGTCTATGGATCGGTCGGGAGCCGGTCGCGGCTTCGAGATCAAGGAGCCAATGCGATGAATTTCGTCTCTGTCCGCATCATCACATCAGATGTCCAGCGCCTCGTGCGCTTCTACGGCGAGATCACCGGCATGCCGGTGACGGTATACACGGAAGACTTCGCCGAACTGGCGACACCGGCCTGCACGCTGGCGATCGGCAGCACGCGCACTTTGATGCTGTTCGGCGGCGACATCGCCCGTCCCGCCGACAACCACACGGCCATCCTCGAATTCCGCGTCGGCGACGTCGATGCCGAATTCGCCCGGCTGTCGGACCTTATCAAGAACACGATCGTGCAGCAGCCCACCACCATGCCCTGGGGCAACCGCTCGCTGCTGTTCCGCGACCCCGACGGCAATCTGGTGAATTTCTTCCAGCCCGTCACCGCCGAGGCGATCAGGAAGTTCGAGAGGTAGAGAGCAGCCCAGCATCCGGAATTAGCCGAGGCTCTCCGCGTTCGTCATACCAGTGCCAAGCAGCCGCGAAGCGGCGTCGCGGAGACCCTGGTATCCATGCCGTGACAGCAATCGGGGGATGCAGCGGAACAGGATCGGCACCGTGGAGACGCCTTGAGTTCGCGGCATGGATCCCTTGGGCTGCGGAGCAGCTCCTCGGGTCTGCGCCGCGTCGCTACGCTCCTTGCTCCGCCCTGGATGACGAAGTGACGGGCGCTTCCGCGCTGAGCAGGCACCGCTGCACCCCTATTTCAGGTTCCACTTGCGCACGACCGGCTCGCCGAGGTCATGCTCGTAGCCGAGCACGCTGATGCTGGCCGTGTCGAGCACGAACAGCGCGCCGCCTTCCGGCGGCAGGCCGAGCCAGCGGGCGGCGAGCACGCGCAGGAAATGCGCGCTGGAAAAGATCAGTATGTCGGCGTTGGCCCTGCGCAGGCGCTCGATGATCCTGTCGGCACGGGCGCCGACATCGGCCGCCATCTCGCCTTGCGGGCAGCCATCGCGAAACACGTTCCAGCCCGGCCGCTCGGCCAGGATTTCTTTCGTCGTGCGCCCTTCATAGGCGCCGTAATCCCACTCCTGCAGGTCGTCCACCTTGACGCTTGTCGCGCCAAAGCCGGCAAGCGCGCTGGTGTTGTAGGCGCGTTGCGAAGGGCTTGACCAAACCGCGGAAAACGACAGGCCTTTGAGCCGCTCCGCGACGCCGCGCGCGGCCGCCTCGCCGGCCGGCGTCAGCGGCATGTCGGTGCGCCCGGTATGCTGCCCCGAAAGGCTCCATGCCGTCTCGCCATGCCGGACCAGATGGATCTGCGGAAACGCGTTGCTCATGGGATGCCCTTCGATGTCGGCGGCACCTTAGAGGACGGTTTCGCAAAGGGGAATCCGGCCGGCGAAATTGTGCCATGCCTCTTCTCGATAGACTGGCGCTGAGGGGCCGCGCCGAGGCCGACGGTCGGCCGCTCCCGACGACAAGCACCGATATTGGGCCACATCCCTGGCCCGGATCCCCGCCGCATTGGCTCAATGAATGAGCGCGGGGGCATAACTATCTCTGTTGGATAGTCATCAGGCATCACAGGTCGGATCGTCATGTACAAACATCTGCTCATCGCCACCGACGGCTCGGAACTGGCCGACAAGGGCGTTGCCCATGGCCTCACGCTGGCCAAGGGCATCGGCGCCGCCGTCACCTTCATCACCGTTTCGGAACAATTCCCGATCTTCGCCTGGGGCGGCGCCATGGCCGGCTACGTCGCCGGCGATGAGCTGGCCGTCTACCAGGAAGAAGCGCGCCGCTACGGCAAGGAAGTGCTCGACAAGTGCAAGGCATCGGCCGACGCCGCCGGCGTGTCCGCCAAGCTGGTCCATGTCGAGGACAACCGACCCGCCGAAGCGATCCTGGACCTGTCCAAGGCGCAAGGTTGCGACCTGATCGTCATGGCCTCGCATGGCCGCCGCGGGCTGGGCAGGCTGCTTCTGGGCAGCCAGACGGCGGAAGTGCTGTCCTACACCGAGATCCCGGTGCTCGTGGTGCGGTAGCGGCCGCAACTCGATATCTTCAAAATGGCGCCGTCGGTCAGCGCTGCTTGGCGGGTTCATTCGCCAGGGCATATTCAACCCGTGGCGGATGCCCGAAAAGCTGTTTGTAGGCGCGACTGAAGGCGGCCTCGGACTCGTAGCCGATGCGCAAGCCGATCTCGCCCACGCGCGCGTCTCGCCTGGCCAGCAGGTCCCGGGCCAGGCCTAGGCGCCATTCATTCTGATAGCGCAGCGGCGAGCGCCCGACGAGCGCGGCGAAGCGCTCGCAGAAGCTCGAACGCGACATGCCCGCCTTGTCGGCCAGTTCATTGATGCTCCACCGCTGCAGCGGCCTTTCGTGGATGGCTTTCAGTGATCGGGCGATGCGTGCATCCGAAAGCCCGCCGAGCCAGCCCGTGGCATGTCCTTCATGGACCCAACTGCGCAAGGTGCGGATGACCATGAGGTCGATGATGCGGGAAATCATCAAGGCCGCGCCGGGCTGGGCGTCGCTGGTTTCGATCATCAGGAAGGGCAGCATTCCGTCTATCCATCCTGCCCCCTGGGCACGTCCGATATGGATGGATTGCGGCAAGGCAAAGATCATCCCCCGAAGACTATCCGGATCGAACCAGAAACGGCAGGTGACGATCGCCACCTGCGCACGCGACGCCACCAGCTGCGACCCACCGGGACCGCGAGGCAGGAGCACGAGGTCGCCGGCCTCGATGACGACAGGGGCCTGATCCTCGCTCTCCATGTGCAGCGCGCCGGCTGTCACCACAACGATATGGGCTTGCCCTTCGTCGAGATCGAGTTGTTCCGCCTTTGCCAGCGAACGCGAAAAAACCTGGTCCCCGGTAAGCCTGATCTGCGCCAGCACATGCGACAGGAGATCGCCGGTAACGTGGGATGCTCCATCCGGAAGAATGGACAAATTTTCAGGCGATTCCGTCATGGATGCGGTCAGCCGGTTCCCCTACATTCCTAACGACGATAGCGCATTTCGTGCTGATTATGCGCTGTTTTTACCTTGGATTAAAGCCGTTCCCGCAAGCAAAGCCGCGAGCATGAGCTGTTCCAATCATCCAACCTGAGGACATGATCCCAGTCGATCAAGCGGGTCAACTCGCCGCCCTCGGGCCATTCCAACCAGCAAGACAGGACGTTCCAATGAGCACTCAAACACTCCAGGCACCCGACGCCGCATCGCAATGGCTGAAGTCATATTATTTCCTGCGGGCAGGCTTTTCGGTGGCCTGGGTAGCGGCCGCCTTTACCCTTGGCAAAAGCGCGCCGCCGGTCGCGGCGGTACTGCTGGTCGCCTACCCCGCATGGGACGCGATCGCCAATAGTCTGGATGCGCAGCGCAGCGGTGGACTGAAGGCCAATTCCAGCCAGGCGCTCAACGCGGCGGTCAGCACGATCACGGCCATCGCGGTCTTCATCGCTCTTGGACAAGGCCCGCACGCGGTCCTGGCGGTGTTCGGGGCGTGGGCCGTTCTCTCCGGCCTGTTCCAGCTTGCGACCGGTGTGCGCCGTTGGCGGGCCGGCGCGCAATGGGCGATGGTGCTGAGCGGTGCGCAGTCGGCGCTTGCCGGCGGCTTCTTCATCAAACAGGCAATCGGCACCGCGACGCCGGGCATCACCGATATCGCGCCCTATGCCGCGTTCGGCGCCTTCTATTTTCTCGTCTCGGCGATATGGCTGAGCGTCATGCAGGCACGCAAGCCTGCGTAAAGGCCTGGGACTAGTTGCCGCGGCGGCCTTCGCTCACACCACTTCCAGCACCTTGCCCGTGTCGTGCTGGCGCACGAAATCGACGCGGGCGCCGTCCCAGTGATAACTGTAGTGGCGGCCCTGGACCGGGACACCGATGACGTCGGGCCAGAAGATGCCGATGCACTCTCCTTCCGCCATGCGCACGCTGTTCCACACCAGCCCATCGCTGCCGGCGGCCCGCAACGCCCGCCCTTCCGCCTGCGACGCGGCGTAGTCGTCCGGGTCGAGCACGCCGGGCACGGCGTTGACGTCGTCGAGGTCGCGGTCGACGCTGCCGATCAGCACGCGGAAATCGGCCGTCCAGCCGGGCGCCTCATTGGTGGCGCGCATGAATTTCTGGTGATGGTGGATGGTTTCGGCCAGCGCCACGTCCTCGCTGTCGCCGGCATAATAGATACCGTAGCTGCCGTCCGAGAAGCGGCCGGGCCGTAAGGTCGAGCAATGCACGAAAGGCGCCATGACGAAACTGGCGCCGGGACCCGAAACACGCCTTGCGGCCGGCACCTTGCCGAGATCGCCGAGCTCGAGCCGGATGCGCGGATTGGTCTTCTCCTCGACGGCGGCCAGCGCCTCCCAGTCGCGCGGGTCTGCGATGTCCTCGAACAGGTCGATCGGCGGATGGATGGAGCGGATGATGCGATAGGTCTGGGGCCAGTGGACGCGGCGCCGGACCGCAAGTCCACTCACCATGCACCACGCTCCGCGTCGAGCCATTCGCGCATCGCCGCGAGATCGGCGATGTCGCCGCGCATCATCAGGTCGAGCGCGGATTGCCCGCCGAAGGCGGCATTGGGCTTGCGAATCCAGGCATAGCCGCGTGCCGGCTCGGTGAAGAGATAACGCAGCCCCTTATGGATGCCCATCAGATGGGCCATGCGGGTGCGCAGGTCGCGGTCGATCCGGCCGATGCCGCCTTCCTTCCACCGTGCCCAGGTGCGCGCCGAGATGCCGCCAAGCAGGACGCAGGCCTCGAAATCGGTGAGATTCCAGGCCTTGAACAGATTGATCGTGGTCCGCGCCAAGGCGCCCGCCTCTTCATCCGAAATTGCGCTGCCAACCGTGGCCGGTGTGGTGACGATGGACTGAAGCTGCATGTTTAGACCTCGCTAATGGCAGATATATAGCATGTATCTGCCAATTGGCAAGGAACAGATCGGCAGCGGCTATCTGAAAGGTGGCGCGGCCGAACAGAAATTGAATTCCTCGTCCCGACGAACGCAGGAGAGAGATGGCTCAGAGAAGTGCACGAAAGCTTTCACTCGCGCGCACGCCTTTAGTAAGGCTATATTGCGTTTTTTTGGGAGGGGAAAATGACCGATTACAAATATCAAGTTCCGCGGATGCGCGATAGAGATATATTCAGTTTTTTTATAGATATAGCACATATCACTAAGGCACATAACTTTTCCATTAATGAGGCGAACTCTGGAAAGAGTAGAACATTCGACGCAAAGAACTTGCAAGCACTTAGCGAAGATATTTTGGCTGAATCCGATTTATATACCATATACAGCGCCAATATAGGGCGTGGTAACTTCTCACTATCCCTATCTCGTAATCCAACATCTGATGCGAACTTTGCTTTCGACGCATTGAACGTAACTAATAATTTTAACCAGAACGATCAAATCAATAACCTTAGTGAATCTGATATTCACGCAATAAACCTCAAAATTAACAGTTCATTTTTATTTAACACAGATCAAAATAAGCTCCTTTTTAACAATTCAAAAACTTTCACAACTCTGATTGCCTCTCACCAGAAGATGATTGAGCAAATGCAGAGGACTATTGCCAACGTTGGCGAACAAGCCGCTAATGTGCGCCTAAAACAGGAGCAAGAATATTCTGCGAAGAAAGCGGAGCTCGATGCTGCGTTTTTGGCTCGTCAAGCCGAGGCCGAAAAAACGCTCGAAGAGACGAAACGCGCTCTCCAGGTAAGAGAGGATGAACTCGAAGCGCGACGAAAAGAACTAGACGACCGAAACAACACTCACGCCCGGCGCCAGTTACACCAAGCGCTAAAGACCCGCATCGCGGAGAGAGCTGGAAAATTCGAAATTACCGCTGAGACGAAACGGAATCGAGTCCCGATACACCTTGGTGTAGCAGGTTCGGCTGTCGTGCTCACGACTTTTCTATATCTCTATGCTCGCAATCTCACCAGTCTCCCTACTGGTGCGGATACGACCGTGTTAGTAATATCAGCGATAAAGCCGCTAGGTTTCAGCGTCGCTCTTTTGGGCCTCATGGCATGGTATCTGAGATGGATGAACCGCTGGTTCGAACGATATGCCGACGCAGAATTCCATCTTAAGCAGTTCGAGTTGGACATCGACCGCGCAAGTTGGGTCGTCGAAACCGCTCTTGAGTGGAAGTTCTCTCAGGGCATGGCCATACCGGATCACTTGCTGGAGAATATTTCCCGCAACCTATTCTCAAAAACAGAGAAGGACGAAGCTGCGGACATGCACCCTGCCGATTACCTTGCTTCGGCACTACTCGGGCGCGCGTCAGGTGTCGATTTGAAGCTCCCCGGAGCGGAACTGTCGTTCACTGGCAAGGATATCAAAAAATTACAAGCAGACGCATGAGATCAAGGTTAGTCATGCTTAGTCAATTGCAGTTACCCCGGCCCAGATATCTGGAGGCCGGGGTGTCCTGTTGGTCGGAATGTACCTACTCCGCCGCCTCATACCCCGCAATGCCCTTGATTTCGAGGAAATCCTCCAGCCCGTATTCGGCGTATTCGCGGCCGTTGCCGGACTGCTTGTAGCCCCCGAAGGGCAGGCCGGCGTCCCATTGGGGATAGTTGATGTAGACGTTGCCCGAGCGCATGCGTGCGGCCACGTCACGGGCCTTCTGCAGGTCCTTGGCCTGGATGTAGGAGGCAAGGCCATAGACGGTGTCGTTGGCCTGTTCGACTGCCTGTTCGACCGTGTCGTAGGGCAGGATCGCCAGCACCGGCCCAAAAACCTCTTCGCGCGCGATGCGCATGTCGTGGGTGACGTCGGCGAAAACGGTCGGCCTGACATAGTAGCCGCGGTTGAGTTCGGCAGGGCGTCCGGGGCCGCCGGCGACCAGTGTCGCACCCTCGTCGATGCCGCTCTGGATCAAGTCCTGGATCTTGTCGAACTGGACCTGGCTGACGACAGGGCCGAGCTTGGTGTTGGCGCCATCGGCCGGGCCGACGGTGAACTTTTCAGCCGCCACCCTGGCATATCCGGCGGCCTCGTCGTGGCGGTCGCGCGGCACGAACATGCGCGTCGGCGCGTTGCAGGACTGGCCGCTGTTGCTGAAGCAGCCGGCGACGCCCTTGCTGACGGCGGTGGCGAGATCGACATCCGGGAACAGGATGTTGGCCGACTTGCCGCCAAGCTCCTGATGCACGCGCTTGACCGTGTCGGCCGCGGCCTTGGCCACCAATATGCCAGCCCGCGTCGAACCGGTGAACGACATCATGTCGATGTCGGGGTGGTTGGACAGCGCCTGGCCGACGCCGGGGCCATCGCCATTGACGAGGTTGAACACGCCCTTCGGCACGCCGGCCTCGTCGATGATCTCGGCGAAGATGATCGCGTTGAGCGGCGCGATTTCAGACGGCTTCAGCACCATGGTGCAGCCGGCCGCGAGCGCCGGACCGACCTTGCAGGTGATCTGGTTCAGCGGCCAGTTCCACGGCGTGATCAGGCCGACGACGCCGATCGGCTCCTTGACCACGAGGTGGTTGCCCTTGACGTGGCGGAATTGGAAATTCTTCAGCGTCTCGGTCATCTTGGTCAGATGCGCCAGGCCGATGCCGACCTGGCTGTCGAGCGCCATCTGGCGCGGCGCGCCCATCTCGCGCGACACGGCCAGCGCCAGGTCCTTGCTGCGCTTCTTGTAGACCTCGATGACGCGGCTGAGGATGTCGAGGCGCTCCTCGACCGAGGTGAAGCCATAAGTGTCGAAGGCGCGCTTGGCAGCGGCCACCGCCTTGTCGACATCGGCCTTGGAGCCGAGCGAGATCTGCGCGAAGACATCCTCATTCGACGGATCGACGACGTCGAGCGTGTTAGGCACGACGGGATCGACCCATGCGCCATCGATATAGAACTGCAGATTGTGTGACATGGGTTTCTCCTGGAGTGTGCCGCATGGCCGGGCGGGCTGTCATATCGGGCGCGAAATAACGATGCGCAAACGGCGCTGTCAAACGCAACCCCCGAAGCGGTTGAGCCAGCGCGCCACTGGTTGAGCCAGCGCGCCAATCGTTGATCAACGGCCGGCGATGAGCGGACTATAGCAGCGTATGCCCGGCTTCGCGCAGAAAGCCTCTCGCCGCGGGCTCGTCCGCCGCTTTCACCAGCAGGTGGTCGCCATCGAATGACGATACCAGGAATATGCCCAAACCGTTTTCCGACAGCGGCTTTATGACCGACAGCACAATGCCGGTTTCGTCGAACGCAAAGGGGCCCTGCAATTTGAAGGCGACCCAGTCGCGATCATGCTTGACGGCATCCGGCACGCGATCCTGGAGGCAGGTGATCGAGAGCTCGTCATCGGTTCTGGTGATGCTGACGAAGCCCGGTCCGTCCGCCCAGGCGGGAATGCCGTCACCGGCTTGAAGCCGCGAAATCGCATAGAGGCCAGTGAGTTGCTTAAGCTTGATCCTGGCAGTCATCCTCACGCTCCGATTGGCGGGCATCCAATTGGCCGCTTGCTCATATAGACCGTCGTTCCGTTCATAAACGGCTCCTCCCGATCGATCGTATAGCCAAGCTTGCGATAGAGCGACACATTGGCTTCGAAGGCACCGTTGGTCAACAGGCGGAGCTCCGGGCGTCCCGCCTCGCGTGCCTTGGTTTCCGCACGCTCCAGCAGCAGCCGGCCGATGCCCCTGCCCTGCGCCTCCGGCGCGACGCAGACATTCTCGATCCACAGGTGATCGTCGGCCAGCATGGTCTCGACCATGCCGACAATGCGGTCCTCCGCGACGGCGAGCTCGAACTGGTGTTCGGCAATCGCCTTGTCGTAATCGGCACGCATCGGCAGCGGCTCGCGGCCGATCACCGGCACCCATCTGGCATAGGCGGCGCGCACGATGTCGCGGATCGTGGCGGCGTCGGCAGGCTCGGCTGGACGAAACCGGATGGAAGAATTGGCAATCATCACAAGGCTCCAGGCATGAAAAAGCCCGCCGGCGTTTTTCGCGGGCGGGCTATGGGAAACGAAGCGGATCTATAAAGCCGGTCTTCCTCGTCGCGCAATCAGCGTGCCCTTCCGCACGGTGCGGGGGCGGCGTCGCTTGGTGTCGGCGGGAGCGAGAACGAACATGGCGGCAAGCTGGAGCAGCAACCGTGATGCGTCAAGGCACCGTCTGGCCCGGTCGTTGGGCCAGCCGCCGCCAGGCGTCGCCGGCCTTCCCGGGTCGATGCCTTCGCGGGTAAAGCGCTGGATTGTATCCGTGGCCGTTCTATCTTCCCGATCGGGCGTTCTAGCAATGGAGCCATCGCCGTGAGCGAAACCGATCTCTATCGAGGCTATATAGACTGTCTCAACAACCAGGATTGGCAAAGGCTGCATCGCTTCGTCCATGACGAGGTGCATTACAATGGCGACCGGGTTGGACTGTCAGGCTACCGCGACATGCTGGAGCGGGATTTTCGCGAAATCCCGGACCTCTTTTTCGACGTCCAGCTGTTGATCTCCGACCCGCCATTCATAGCCAGCCGCCTCCAGTTCAACTGCACGCCCAAGGGAACTTTCCTCGGCCTGCCCATCAACGGCAGGAAAGTCTCCTTCAGCGAGAACGTCTTCTATGAATTCCTGAACGACAGGATCAGGAACGTCTGGTCGGTAATCGACAAGGTGGCGATCGAAGCGCAACTGTAGTCTTGGCCTCTTCGCTGCTCGATCCGGGTGCGGCAGCCTTTCGACACAAGCAAAATCGTTCGGAAAACTCGATCATTCTAACGAAAATAATTCGTTGGAATGATTGGTCCTGAAATGGCATTTCTCCGTTGTACTCGCTTGGAGAATTGCATTGCCTTCCCTGACCCGCGTCGCGAACGATATTCCGAAAAGCACGATTTCCGTCGATCTGGCGCAGGGCCGCAAGCGCCTCGATTCCCTTTGGAACGGCATCATCCCCGGCATCGTGCTGGTGGCAATGATCACCGCCGTCGCCTTCTCGGCCCGCAATGTCTCCGGCTTCGCCTTCTTCAGCCCGATGATCCTGGCCGTGGTCGCCGGCATGGTCTATTCCAACGTGCTCGGTACCCCGGCGCATGCCAAGGCCGGCATCGCCTTCTCGCAAAAGCGCCTCTTGCGCTTCGCCATCGTGCTGCTCGGCTTCCAGCTGACGCTCGGCCAGGTCGCCTCGATCGGCGCCAGCGGCGTCGGCATCGTGACGCTGACCCTTGGCGCCACCTTCGTCTTCACCATCACGCTCGGCCGGCTGATCGGCGTCGACGCCAGGCTGGCGCAGCTGATCGCCGCCGGCACCTCGATCTGCGGCGCCTCGGCGATCGTCGCCACCAACATCATCACCGACGCGCGCGACGAGGACGTCACCTACGCCGTCGCCTCGATCACCTTGTTCGGCACCGTCGCCATGCTCGGCTTTCCCCTGCTGGCGCCGCTGCTCGGTCTCGACCAGCATGCTTTCGGCCTGTGGGCGGGCGCCTCGATCCATGAGGTGGCGCAGGTCATCGGCGCCGGCTTCCAGAACGGCACCCAGTCCGGCGAGATCGCCACGGTGGCCAAGCTGACGCGCGTCGCCATGCTGGCGCCGATGGTCATCGCGCTCGGCCTGATGGCGCGCCGCGGGAGCAGCGACCAGTCGGCGGCGCGACCGCCCATGCCATGGTTCGTCGCCGCCTTCGTCGCCGTCGTGGCGCTGAACAGCCTTGTCGCGATAGCAGCCGAAGTGAAGCAGGCAATAGTGCTCGCCACCACCATCATGCTGACCATGGGGCTGGCCGCCATGGGCCTGCAGGCCGACATTTCGCAGTTGCGCTCGCGCGGCCTGCGCCCGCTGGCGCTCGCCTTCTGCGCCTTCCTGTTCATCGGCTGCTTCAGCCTGATGCTGGTGAAATTGGTCTGAGACGGGCTCAGCCCTATCGCTGGAGTAGTTCCAGAAAAAGTGCGGACCGGTTTTCGAACGGCTCTAATTGGGAATCGAGACCACTTCGGCTAGGGTCCGTCTGTCAGCACAGAGCCCCCGACCCATGCCGTTCGTCCCCCTGCCCTTTGTCGTCGCGCTGTTGCTGTTCATCCTGCTCTGGGTCGTCGCCAGGCGCGAGGATGACGCCGCGCCCAACCTGCCGCTTCTTAGCCTGATCCTGCTTGCCGCGTTGCAATCCGTATTGACCGGCCTGCGCTGGGGCTATGACCTCCGCGCGGTCGGCTACATCGCTCCCGCCTCCGCCGCCATCATGCCCTCGCTGCTCTACGCCGGTGTCTCGAGGCTGGTCCGCACCGGACACCGCCGGTGGCCGGCCTTGCTGATGCTCCACGCGGCGCCGGCGGCAATCGTCATGCTGCTGGTCATCGTGCGGCGCGACGCGGTTGACGTGGCGCTCGTCGCAATCGACTTCATCTACGCCGCGGCCATCCTCTGGCTGTTGCGGTCCGGCGCGGATGGGCTTCGGCTGGCGCCTTTCGACGGCGCGGTGCCTGCCTATAGGGCCATCATCGCGGCGGCATCGGCACTGTGCCTGTCGGCCCTGGTCGACATGCTGGTATCCTTCGAGCTGGCATCCGGCCATGACGACCGTGCCGCGACGATCATCGGCATCGCCAATCTGTTTATCCTCGTCATTGTCGGCGTAGCGGCGGCGGCGGCCAGCCAAAGCCATATTCCCGGCACCCTCGCCGATCCGATAGGCCAATTATCGCCGCCCGATGACGGCGAAGACGCCGACACGATCGCCAGGGTGAACGAGCTGATGCAGGAGAAGAAGCTCTATCGCGACGCCAACCTCAACCTTAACCGGCTTGCCAGGCGGGCCGGAATTCCGGCGCGGCAGATCTCGGCGGCCATCAATCGGGCGATGGCCAGGAACGTCTCGCAATATGTCAACGAACACCGCGTCGCCGAGGCCTGTCGGCTGCTCGGCGAAACCGGGCAGTCCGTCACCGAAATCATGTTCGCCGCCGGCTTCCAGACCAAATCGAACTTCAACCGTGAGTTCCGCCGCGTGACCGGCACGACCCCGCTCGCCTGGCGCGAGAAGAACACGCGGGCGCCATCCTTTGCGAGCCCCGTGAGCAGCTGAGCACACCGTTCCGCGGCGGCCGTACCAGATCGCGATTGTGGACGTCCTCGATCGCAATCGAGGTCGCGGGCGCCCCCAGACCCGGCGATACCGCGTCATCGAGACTGCGACCGAAGCTGCTGCCCGGAGACTTCGGGAGTTGCGGCGATGGCGCTGTCGGAAAACGGAGACTTCAATGAGATTTCGAACCATGCTTTGCGCCATCATCATTTCCACGCTTGCGCTGCAACACCAGGCCAATGCCGGCGATGCCGTCGGTGTTCGCCATGTTGCCGCCCGATCGCTGGAGCGCGGCAGCGATCTCGACGTCACCGTCTGGTATCCGGCAGAACCGGGCGGCGTGGCTGTCATGCTCGGCGACAGCGAGTTCTTCACCGGAACGTCGGCCGAGCGTGATGCGCCGGTCTCTCCCGGCAAATTCCCTCTCATCCTGCTCTCGCATGGCGCCGGCCTGGCCGGCACCCCGCAAGCCCTGAGCTGGATAGCGGCGCCTCTGGCGAGGCAAGGCTTCATCGTCGCCGCGCCCACCCATCCGGGAAACGGCGGGAAAAACAGGTCCGCCGCCGAGACGATGAAACTGTGGTTGCGACCCACCGATCTCACGGCAACCCTGGACGCGATGGAAAACGAGGCCTCCTTCCGGGACCACATCGAGCAAGGCAAAGTGGGCGCCCTGGGCCTGTCTATGGGCGGAGGCACGGCGCTCGCCATTGCCGGCGCACGCGTCGACCCGAAGCTGCTGGCGGCCTATTGCGACACCGACCTGCTCAACGCATCGCTTTGCGGCTGGGTGAGGCAAAGCGGCGTCGACCTCCACGCCATGGATATGCGGCTCGCCGGCCGCGACAACAGTGACCGGCGCGTCCGCTTCGTCATGGCGGTCGACCCCGCGCCATCGGATGTCTTTGACGCCGGGAGCATTTCCGGCATCAAAATCCCGGTCGATATCGTCAATCTTGGCCAGCCGGGAAAAATCCCCGCGACCACCGATGCGTCGGGCATCGCCAACGCGATTCCCAATGCCAGCTACGCAACGATCGGAGATGCCAGCCACTACAGCATGTTCGGCGAGTGCAAACCCGGCGCGTCGGCGCTCATCATATCTCAAGAGATCGGCGACCCCGTATGCGACGACGGCGCGGGCCGGTCACGCGCGCAAATCCACGCGCAACTGATCGACATGGCGACCACGGCCTTCAGGCGCGAGCTGAAGGCAGCGCCTTGATTGCGCTGCCGGAAGGTCAGTCCTGGAACGAGCTCGCCGCGACATAGATCGCGGCCAGCGCCTCGATGCCGGCCTGGTCGGCACTGTCGAAACGGCCGGGCGTCGGGCTGTCGAGATCGAGCACGCCGAAGACGCCCTCGTCGTCTTCCAGGAGCACCACCAGCTCGGAGCGCGAGGCGGCGTCGCAGGCGATGTGGCCGGGGAAATCATGCACGTCCTTGATCAGCATCGAGGTGCCGAGCTCGACCGCCGTTCCGCATACGCCCTTGCCCACCGCGATGCGCACGCAGGCCGGCTTGCCCTGGAAGGGGCCGAGCACCAGTTCTTCGTCCGATGCCAGGAAGTAGAAGCCGGCCCAATTGAGGTCGGGCACCATCTGGAAGATCAGCGCCGAGGTGTTGGCGGCGTTGGCGATCGAGTCACCCTCGCCGTCGAGCAGGGCCTTCAATTGCTTGGCGAGGTCACGATAGAACGCGGCCTTGTCTGAGGTATCGATGGCCTGGGCCGCAAACATGACTTGTCTCCGAACTGAGGATCGCGGTTCCGTTCGATCGGTTGCCAAATCGGGCAAAGCCCAAATCGGCCAAAGCTTTGCACCAACGGCCCACGGAAATAGTCTAGCGTGAATCCCAACCCCGGCGAAAGCCTCAAGATGAGGATAGCCGCCGCCGTCCTAGCTCAACAGGTCGGGCCTGAAAAGGTGGCCTCCATGAACCACCTTTCGCAGTCCGGGCTGGATCTTAGTAGCCGCCGCCCGCCGGTGCCGCATCCTTCGGCGGGACGTCGCTGATCATCGCTTCGGCGGTGATCAGCAAGGCCGCGATCGAGCCGGCGTCCTGCAATGCCGTGCGCACCACCTTCGCCGGGTCGACGATTCCGGCCTTGATCATGTCGACATAAACCTCGTTCTGGGCGTCGAAGCCCTGATCGTGATCCTTGCTGTCGGCGAGCTTGCCGACAACGATCGAGCCCTCGACGCCGGAATTCTCGGCGATCTGGCGGATCGGCGCCTCAAGCGCGCGAAGCACGATGGAGATGCCGGCGGTGACATCGGCATTGGCGCCATTCAGGCCTGATAGCGCCGACCGGGCGCGAAGCAGGGCGACGCCGCCGCCTGGCACGATGCCTTCTTCCACGGCCGCGCGCGTGGCGTTCAGCGCGTCGTCGATACGGTCTTTCTTTTCCTTCACTTCCGATTCGGTGGCGCCGCCGACGCGGATGACGGCAACGCCCCCTGACAGCTTTGCCAGCCGCTCCTGCAGCTTTTCCTTGTCGTAGTCCGAGGTCGTCTCCTCGATCTGGCCCTTGATCTGGGCGACGCGCGCCTGGATGGTCGCCTTGGTGCCGGCGCCGTCGATGATCGTGGTGGTGTCCTTGTCGATCAGCACGCGCTTGGCGCGGCCGAGCATCTCTATGGTGACGTTTTCAAGCTTGATGCCGAGATCCTCGGAAATCATCTGGCCCGATGTGAGCACCGCGATGTCTTCCAGCATCGCCTTGCGACGGTCGCCGAAGCCCGGCGCCTTGACGGCCGCGACCTTGAGGCCGCCGCGCAGCTTGTTCACGACCAGGGTGGCGAGGGCCTCGCCTTCGACGTCCTCGGAAATGATCAGCAGCGGCCTGCCGCCCTGCACCACCGCTTCGAGGATGGGCAGCATCGCCTGCAGATTGCCGAGTTTTTTCTCGTGAATGAGGATGTAGGGGTCCTCAAGCTCGGCGCGCATCTTGTCGGCATTGGTGACGAAGTAGGGGCTGAGATGGCCGCGGTCGAACTGCATGCCTTCGACGACGTCGAGTTCGGTGTCGGCGGTCTTGGCTTCCTCGACGGTGATGACGCCGTCATTGCCGACCTTGTTCATCGCCTTGGCGATCATTTCGCCGACGCTGACGTCGCCATTGGCGGCAATGGTGCCGACCTGCGCGATCTCGGCCGACGACTTGACCTTTTTGGCCTTCGCCTTGATTTCCCCGACGACGGCGGCGACGGCCTGGTCGATGCCGCGTTTCAAATCCATCGGGTTCATGCCGGCGGCGACCAGCTTGGCGCCTTCGCGCAGGATCGAAGCGGCCAGCAGCGTGGCTGTCGTGGTGCCGTCACCGGCGAGGTCGTTGGTCTTCGAGGCCACTTCGCGCACCATCTGCGCGCCCATGTTCTCGAACTTGTCGGCAAGCTCGATTTCCTTGGCGACGGTGACGCCGTCCTTGGTGATGCGCGGGGCGCCGTAAGCCTTGTCGATGATGACGTTGCGGCCCTTGGGGCCCAGCGTCACCTTCACCGCATCGGTGAGAATTTCGACGCCGCGCAGCATGCGGTCACGCGCATCGGTGGAGAATTTGATTTCCTTGGCGGACATGATTTTTTCCGTTCGAGTTTGAGGGGCCAGTCGCCGCGCCGAACGCGCGGCGCTCCAGTCAGGCGGCCTTCTTGGCTTCGGCAGCCTTTTCGATGACGCCCATAATGTCGGCTTCCTTCATGATCAGCAGGTCTTCGCCGTCGATCTTGACCTCGGTCCCCGACCATTTGCCGAACAGGATCAAGTCGCCGGTCTTGACGTCGAGCGGAACGAGCGCGCCCTTTTCGTCGCGCGCCCCCGGACCGACGGCAATGACTTCGCCTTCCTGCGGCTTTTCCTTGGCATTGTCGGGAATGATGATGCCGCCCCTGGATTTTATATCGCCTTCGGCGCGCCGGATGACGACGCGGTCGTGGAGTGGACGGAACTTCATGAGAACTTCTTTCTGGGGCCGGCATAGGCGGCCGCGCCCTCTCTATAGGCGATTTGGCACTCGATAGATAGGAGTGCCAAAATTTATCGTGGGACGGAATTAGATATTGGAAGTATTATTTTCGCACGCGGTTTCCTGATATCCGAAATCAGCCAAATATTTCAAAAAGTTGAATTTTGCCGGTCGAGCGCCTATTTATCCGACAAGTTCGTTTTCACGATTTCATGCGCAAAGGAGATTTCTTCGATGGCCGACGGCAATCAGACGATCATGGAAAAAGCTGAAGCCCGCTTTGTCGACAAGCAGAAGAAGAACGCGGAGCGCAACAAGGCAACCGCCGAATACATGTCCGAGGCGAAAGCCAGGGCGCTCAAGACGGCAAGGCTGAGGGAGTTGCGGCTGGCCAAGGAAGAAGCCGACCGCGTGGCGGAAGCGCTGAATCCGACGCCTAAGACGAAACGGGTGGCCAAGAAGGCCGCCGCAACGGGGGTCAAGACATGAGCCTGACCTTTCCCAATCGCAGCCGCAGCTATGATGTGGCCGGCCAACGCATTCGTTTCGTCGGCCATGACGGCATGCTCCAGATTTCCTTCTCGGTGGCCGCCGACGCCATGACCAGGATACAGCCGGACACCGCCGCCGACGAGGCCGGCTATCTTGCCGCCTTCGACAGGTCGAGTTCCACTATCCACGACGTCGCCGCCAAGGCCTACGGCCGCACCCACAAGAGCCTGTATGCGCTGACGGCCGCCGATTTCAGCTGATCAGCCGAGGTCCGCGACCATCGTGCGTATCTTCGCAGCCTTTTCAAAATGGTCGAGGCGGTTGGTTCTGATCCACCATTCGGCGACTTCCATCAGCAACTCGGGGTCGTCGTTCCTGTTGGCGAAGAACGCATAGAACGACACGCCGACGCTGGGCCCTTTTTCGGAAATCCTGCGGTCACAGACCTCCAGTATCTTCTGCTTCAGGCTGGCTCTCACGAGAATCCTCTGATTTGCGGTGCGGCGGGATCTTGCCCGCGCCAAGTACCGCCCTGGGCAAACGTTGGACAGGTCAGGATTTACGTTCGGCTCTCTTCCTCCGCTTGACGTCGCGGATATTCATCTGATCGACCAGCGCGTTGGCATCCTGCGGGCTCATGCCGACCATCACCCTTTGCCTGACCACCGCGGGCTGGCCGGTAAAGACATCGATGATGGCCCAGCTTTGGGGCAAGTCCATGCGCAGTGCATAACGGTCGGCCATGCGGCTAGCCTCGCGCGAAGAGAAATGCGGCGCCGAGGATAGCGACCGTCCAGACGACGACCGACAGTTGCAACGCCGTGGCACCGTACGAGGCCAGGGCCTGCCGCAATCGCGCCGCATGACCTGCCGGCCGGACCGGCATAGGAATGACGGCGACCGGTGCCTTGGCGCCAAGTTTTCCAAAGACGGGCAAGAGCGGCGGTTTACGCACGAAACTGACCTCGAATGTCGCGAGATGGGCTCCCGGCAAAGGGATGCCCAGCCCTCCATAGCACCCTTTTCGCGAACTCCTTGCATACCAAATCGGCGCCACCTGCCGATCGGTCCGGGAGATGTCGAATCCTTTCAGCTGGCGCACGCGGCCAACAGTGACCCCCGCTCCGATTGGCGGCACCCGTCGCGAAATCCGGTCTCGCGAGCGACTGCAACTTTTCCCCTTGATCAGTCCTTCGATCTGGCCTAGCCTTGAGTTGAGAAAAGGTTTTTCCAGATGTCCCCGATCGGGCTCGGTCATTGGCCGGGCCTTGTTCCGGCCGGTAAGGGAAAACCTTTTCCCAACTAAGGATTCTTGCCGCGATGGCATCGAACGACCCGCCAGTTCCAGTCTTTCCCAAGCCCGTCACCTTGCGTGACGTGGCCGCGCAGGCCGGCGTCAGCGTCGCCACCGCCTCGAAAGCGCTCAACGACCAGGGGCGCATGACGGCCGAGACCCGCGAGCGCATCCGTGAGACGGCGCGCAGCCTGGGCTTCCGGCCCAACAGCCTGGCGCAGAGCCTGCTCAGACGCCGCTCCTTCACCGTCGGCCTGCTCACCAACGATACCTATGGCCGTTTCTCGCTGCCGCTGATGTCGGGCATATCGGACGCGCTGGTCGATGCCGGCGTTTCGGTGTTCCTGTGCAATGTCGAGGAGGATCCGCGCCTCGGCCAGCTCCATGTCGAGGCCATGCTCGACAAGCGCGTCGACGGCATCATCGCCACCGGCAAACGCATCGACCGCCATTTGCCGGTCGACCTCTCCAATCTGCGCGTCCCGGTGATCTACGCCTTCACCCAGCCCGATCCCGACGCCGTCGCCTTCGTCTCCGACGACGGCGACGGCGCGCGGCTGGCGATCGAGCATTTCTGCCGGCTCGGCCGCAAGCGCATCGCCCATGTCAGCGGGCCGGCGAGCTTTGCCGTGGTGCACGAACGGGCGCAGGCTTACCGCGCCGTGCTGACGGAAAACGGCCTGCCGGTGATCGAGCCGCTGCTCGGCTCCTGGTCGGAAGCCTGGGGGCATGAGGCGGTGGCAAAACTGTTCGACGGCAACGGCGAAAAACCGGACGCCGTCTTCTGTGGCAACGATCAGATCGCGCGCGGCGTCATCGATGCGTTGCGCGAACGAGGCCTCGGCGTGCCTAATGATGTCGGCGTCATCGGCTTCGACAATTGGGAGATCGTGGCGGAGGCGACCCGCCCGCCGCTGACCTCGGTCGACATGAACCTGGCAGCACTCGGCCGCGAGGCCGGGCTGACCCTGCTTTCCCTGGTCGGCGGCAAACCCGCCACGCCAGGTATCAGAAAACTGCCGTGCCGGCTGGTGGTGCGGCAGTCCTGCGGCCGCCTGCCGGATGGTGAGAAAGACGGCTGAAGAACGAAGCGCCGCAATCGGCGGCAAGCCGCGCATCGCGGCCAATTGAGGAGGAGGAGAACATGAGGACTTTGATTGCCAAACTGGGCCTTACGGCCGCCGTTCTGGGCTGCGGCCTGCAATTTGCCGCCGCCGATACCGCCAACATCTGGGTACGCGCCGACGGCTCGAACTTCATGCCAAGGATCGTCGACGCCTTCAACAAGGCGAACAAGGACCAGGTCAAGCTCGACATCATCCCCAATGCCGAGATCATCCCGAAATATGGCGCGGCGGCCGCCGGCGGTACGGCGCCCGACGCGCTGTCGCTCGACCTGATCTACACGCCCTCCTTCGCCGCCGCCGGCCAGCTGGAGGACATCACCGACTGGGCGAAGTCCCTGCCCTATTTTTCCAGCCTGTCGCCGGCGCACGTGAAGACCGGCACTTACAAGGACCATATTTACGGCTTGCCCTTCTCGGCCGACGCCTCGGTGCTGATCTGGAACAAGAAGCTGTTCAAGCAGGCAGGCCTCGACCCCGAGAAAGGTCCCGCCAACTGGGCCGAGATCGAAGCCGACGCCGAGAAGGTCAATGCGCTTGGCGGCAACATCAAGGGCTTCTACTTCTCCGGCAATTGCGGCGGCTGCAACATCTTCACCTTCACGCCGCTGATCTGGGCCTCGGGCGGCGACATCCTGTCGGAGGACGGCTCGAAGGCGACGCTGGACAGCCCGCAGCTGCGCGGCGCCATCGATCTCTACCGCTCCATGGTCAAGAAGGACCTGGTGCCGGCGGGCGCGCAGACCGACACCGGCGCCAATTTCTTTGCCGCCTTCGCCGCCGGCAATATCGGCATCTCGCCGTCCGGCGCCTTCGCCATCGGCGCGCTCAACACGCAATATCCCAATGTCGACTACGGCGTCACCTTCCTGCCGGGTAAGGATGGCAACTGGTCGTCCTTTGCCGGCGGCGACAATTTCGTCGTCACCAAGGGCACCAAGAAACTAGCCGTGGTGAAAGAGTTCCTGGACTTCGCCTATTCGCTCGAAGGCCAGACGATCCTCGCCAAATACGGCAGCCTGCCGGTGCGCGGCGACATCGCCGAGGACGCGCTGAAGGATCTCGATCCGCGCTACCAGATCGCCGCCGAGGCGATGGCCAAGGGCAAGACGCCCTATTCGGTGGTCTTCAACGACCTGATCAACTCCGCCAACGGCCCGTGGACGCAGATGATCAACGAGGTCTTCTTCGGCGACGACGTCGACGGCGCGATCGCCAACGCCCAGGAGACCATGCAGTCGATCATCGACCAGGCGCCGCAGAAGTAAGCGGACGCCTGCCGGCCGCCCGCCTGTCTCCCTGGGCGGGCGGCCGGAAATTGTTCCATTAAAGTAGCAGGCTATCGCGTTGAAAGAATTCATGTCCATCACGAGTTCGGGGCGTATCAAGCTTCGCTCCCCCTTCTCCCCTTGTTGTGGGGTGAGAAGCGGTCCGCGCAGCGGGCGAAAAGCCAACTGCTTGGCTTTTCGAGCTTTCAACGCCTTGAGCCTGCGAAGGGCCGGGGGGTGGCCGATCCACCCTGCCGGGTTCCCGCTGCTTCGCAGCGTCCCGGCGTTCGCTGGCCTTTCATCGTGGCACTGGCACGATGAATTCGCCTTCGGCGAACCGGCCGCTCACCTCACAAGGGGAGAAGGAAAGGGCAACCCATGACCGCCATCACCACAACCACCGCCCCGCCTCGCGCCCGAAAACTCGTCGGTGCCGGGCGCCGGCAATGGATCGGCCTGCTTTATGTCGCGCCGGCGGTGGCGCTGGTCATGCTGTTCTTCGTCATCCCGCTCGGCATGACGGCCTGGATGTCGCTGCACAACTGGCCGCTGATGGGCGAGCACTCCTTCATCGGCCTCGGCAATTACTGGGCGATCCTGCGCGACACCAGGTTCTGGAACGCGCTGAGATTCACCGGCTATTACACGCTGGTCGTCACCATCGCGATCTTCGCCGTCGCCTTTCCGCTGGCGATCTTCATCGAGCGGCCGCGCCCGTTCACCAACCTCTACCGCACCATGTTCTTCATGCCGGCGGTGGTCGGCTTTGCCTCGGCGAGCCTGCTCTGGTCATGGCTCCTCAACGTCGATTCCGGCCTGTTCAGCCCGGCCGCCTACGACCTCGGCCTGATCGACAGAAAATTCAACCTGCTCGCCACCTTCCAGCCGGCCTTCTGGTCGATCATCGCCATGGTGGTGTGGAAGGTCGCCGGCTTCACCATGATCATCCTGATGACCGGCCTGCAATCGATCCCGCAGGACCTGCAGGAGGCAGCCGTTATCGACGGCGCCGGACCGTTCGCACGGTTCCGAGCGATCACCCTGCCGCTGATGCGCCGCACGCTGGCGCTAGCTCTGATCCTGTCGGTGGCCGGTTCGATCCTTGCCTTCGACCAGTTCTACATCATCCTGCGCGGCGGCCCGCGCAACCAGACGCTGACGGCGGTGTACTGGATCTTCAACCAGTCCTTCGTCTCGTTCAAGCTCGGCTATGGCGCCGCACTTTCCATGGTGCTGCTGGTCATCCTTGTGGCGCTCAGCCTCGTCCAGCTCTGGTTGCTGCGCAAGCCCGAGGGGCTCGACTGATGGCGCAGGCGATGTCAGGCAGAGGCAAGCTCGCCGCGCGCTTGGCCAGGCACTCCACCGGCATCGTCGCCTCGGTGCTGTTCGTGGCGCCGATCGTGTGGACGGTGCTGTCGGCCTTCAAGCCGGCGCAGGAGGCCCGCCTGCCGCCGCTGCCGCCCTGGCCGACGTCCGGCTTCTCGCTCGAGAACTATCAAACACTGAACAGTTTCGGCGATGGCCTGTGGGCCTCGGCGCAGAACAGCATCTATGTCTCGGTGATGACGGTCATATTGTCGGTCATCGTCAGCGTGCTCGCCGGCTACGGTTTTTCGCGGTTTCGGTTTCCCCTGAAGGATCTGTTCTTCGTCCTCATCCTGTCGACGATCATGATCCCGTTCCAGTCGATCCTGACGCCGATCTTCCTGGTGCTGACCAAGCTTGGCCTGCACAACACGCTGACCGGGCTGGTCGGCGTCTATGTGACGCTGCAGCTGCCGTTCTCGATCTTCATGATGCGCAACGCCTTCGACGCGGTGCCGCGCGAGATCGAGGAGGCCGCGCGCATGGATGGCGCCGGCAACGCCACCATGCTCATAAAGGTGATGCTGCCGCTGGTCTGGCCGGGGGTCGTGACCATCGCGCTGTTTGCCTTCCTCGGCGCCTGGAACGAGTTCCTCGCCGCCCTGGTGCTGATGACCGACCAATCCAAATTCACGCTGCCCGTGATGATGACCGCGCTTCAATCGGGCCGCTTCGGCGCCATCGACTGGGGCGCCGTGCAGGCGGGCGTCACCGTGATGATGGTGCCGTGCCTGATCCTGTTCCTCGCTTTGCAGCGCTTCTACATCCGCGGCCTGATGGCCGGGGCCGTCAAATAATCGATCGAATGGAGTGAGTTCATGACCGCATCGCAAACCGCCAAAATGGCTAAGACGGGCAAGCCGAAGCTCGCCTTCCGCCCGCTGCCGGTGCCGCAGGTCGATGTGCGCGGCTTCTGGGGCGACCGCGCCGAGGCGGTCGCCACGCGCACCGCCGACATCCTCTACGACCGCTGCGTGGAGGCGCGCATGCTGGAGCAGATCGACCCCGACCGCCCCTCGCCCGGAATTGTCATCCCCTTCCACTCGCCGTCTCCCGACGAGGCCGCCTCCCCCGGCTTCACCGGTTCGACGGTGACCACGCAGATGTTCTGGGATTCCGATCTCGGCAAGACGATCGAGACCGCGGCCTATTCGCTCTACCGGCGCAAGAACCCCGAACTGGAGAGGAAGATCGACGCCGTCATCGACATGTACGGCAGGCTGCAGCAGGAGGACGGCTATCTCTCCAGCTGGTATCAGCGCATCCAGCCCGG
This sequence comes from Mesorhizobium sp. B2-3-13, assembly GCF_006442195.1. Classification (NCBI taxonomy): domain Bacteria; kingdom Pseudomonadati; phylum Pseudomonadota; class Alphaproteobacteria; order Hyphomicrobiales; family Phyllobacteriaceae; genus Mesorhizobium; species Mesorhizobium sp. B2-3-13. The sequence goes on along the minus strand of NZ_VFVQ01000018.1, from coordinate 4,377 downwards.
CAAGCGCTGGACCAATCTGCGCGATTGCCACGAGCTCTATTGTGCCGGCCACCTGATCGAGGGTGCGGTCGCCTACTACCAGGCGACGGGCAAGCGCAAGCTGCTCGACATCATGTGCCGCTACGCCGACCACATCGCTTCGGTGCTCGGGCCCGAGCCCGGCAAGAAGAAGGGCTACTGCGGCCATGAAGAGATCGAGCTGGCACTGGTCAAGCTGGCGCGGGTGACGGGCGAACAAAAGTACATGGAGCTGGCCAAATACTTCATCGACCAGCGCGGCCAGCAGCCGCATTATTTCGACGAGGAGGCGCGCGCCCGAGGCGCCGACCCGAAGGCCTATCACTTCAAGACCTACGAATACAGCCAGTCGCACATCCCGGTGCGCGAGCAGGACAAGGTCGTCGGCCATGCGGTGCGGGCCATGTATCTCTATTCGGGCATGGCCGACATCGCCACCGAATATGGCGACGACACGCTGCGGGTGGCGCTCGACCGCCTGTGGGACGACCTCACCACCAAGAACCTCTACATCACCGGCGGGCTCGGTCCGTCGGCGCACAATGAGGGGTTCACCAGCGACTACGACCTGCCCAACGAAACCGCTTATGCCGAGACCTGCGCCTCGGTCGGGCTGGTGTTCTGGGCGAGCCGCATGCTCGGCATGGGGCCGAACGCCCGCTACGCCGACATGATGGAACGCGCGCTCTACAATGGTTCCATCTCCGGCCTGTCGCTCGACGGCTCGCTGTTCTTCTACGAGAACCCGCTGGAAAGCCGGGGCAAGCACAACAGATGGAAATGGCACCGCTGCCCCTGCTGCCCACCCAATGTCGGGCGCATGGTGGCCTCCATCGGCAGCTATTTCTACAGCCTGGCCGACGACGCCCTTGCGGTTCACCTCTACGGCGACTCCACCGCCCGCTTCGACATATCGGGCGTGCCGGTCACGCTGGCGCAAGCGAGCCGCTATCCCTGGGATGGCGCGGTCGAGATCACGGTCGAGCCGCAGGCGCCGGTGGCGTTCACGCTGCATTTGCGGGTGCCGGGCTGGAGTCCCAGTGCCAAGCTGGAAATCAACGGTGAAGCGGTCGACCTCGAGGAACTGACCAGCGACGGCTACGCCGCCATCCGGCGCAACTGGACAAAGGGCGACCGTGTCCGGCTCGATCTCGAAATGCCGATCGAGCGGCTCTACGCCAATCCCGAGGTCCGGCAGGATGCCGGCCGCGTCGCGCTGTCGCGCGGGCCGCTGATCTACTGCGTCGAGGCGACCGACAATGACACCAGCCTGCATCGCCTGACCCTGCCGCGTACGGCCGGCATAGAGGCGCATGAGGAGCCGGACCTGCTCGGCGGTGTGGTGACGCTTTCAGCCACGGCGCAAGCCGATGCCGGCGACGGCTGGCGGGACGGGCTCTATCGCTCCGAACCGCCGGCTAAGGTCGAGACGCGCCTGACCGCCATCCCCTATTTCGCCTGGGACAACCGCGAGCCCGGCGAGATGCTGGTCTGGCTGCGGGACGGCTGACCGCAGACGCCTTGGCCGCTCGAACAGGAACATGCCGAAGCCGATGCGCCGGACGATGAAAGAGAACGACCGGGCGCCGGCGTTGCGGCCAGCCCATCTCGCCCCGTTTACGGGGAGAGATGTCCGGCAGGACAGTGAGGGGCAGCGCCGACGGCGGCCTTTGTCGACAGACGCAGTTACCTTCGCGCCTTCGATTTGTTCAACGCCACGGCGGCGTGCACGAGCGCCTTAAAGGCCTCCTCGTCGACCTCTTCGCCTTTCTGGAAATCGATGGCGCGGCGCGTATTGCCTTCGAGGCTGGAGTTGAACAGGCGTGCGGGATCGGGCAGCGCAGCCCCTTTGGCGAAGGTCAGCTTGACGACGGCCTTGTAGGTCTCGCCCGTGCAGATCATGCCGGCATCCTCCCACACCGGCACGCCGCGCCATTTCCACGTCTCGACCACGTCGGGATCGGCTTGATGGATCAGCGCGCGGAGCCGCCCCAGCATCTCGCCGCGCCAGTCGCCGAGTTCCCTGATCCTGCCGTCGATCAGCTCGGAGGGGGATTTGCTGTCCTGCAGTCCGGTGGTCGTCATGCCGTTTCTCCTTCAAACGCTGGAAATAGCGCGCTCACATACGCTCGCCAGGCAATTGGCTGGCCTGCTTCACCCAGGCGCTGAACTGCGCCTCGTCGAAGGCCTCGTCCTCGTGGATGTGGAAATAGCGCGTATCGCTGCTCTTGGATTCGCCCGGCGGCACCGGGTCCAGCGACTGGCCGCGAAAGAAAGCCACCTTGATATACTTGGTGAAACAATGGATGTTGAGGAACCAGCCCTCGCCTTCGACGCCGTAGAAGGGCGAGTTCCATTTGACCGCCTTGTGGACACCGGGCACGGCACGCTCGATGAGCGCGTCGAGGCGTTGGCCGACCTCGCGCTTCCAGCCCGGCATGGCCGCGATATAGGCCTGTACCGGCGCGTCGCCGTAGCCTTTGGCGATCTGCGGGTTGCCGCCGGAAAGCAGCTTCGGCTCAGCCTTGGCGGGCCTGGTCGATTTCTGCTCGATCTTGGCCATGCCGCTCTGTTCCTATCCGTTGGCCCGCTGCACGCTGCGTCCCCTGGAAATATAGGGCAGCATGAACATATAGAGGCCGCTGAACAGCAAAAGAAAGAGCGGCAGGAGTGGCGCATAGACCACCCAGGCGGGCGGCTGCCCGAACGCCATGGTGATAAAGTTGGCGGCGACGGTTGCCGTAAAGATGATCGACAGCCAGCGATGCGTTTGCCTGATCCATTTGCTCCAGTCCAATGCTACCTCCTCTTGCATGCGTTGAAAACCGGCGCCCTTACCAGCGCGCCAGCTCCGTGATCTGGATGAGATTGCCGCAGCCATCATTCACCTGGGCGATGGTCGAGCCGGTCACCGCGGTCGGCGCCATGGCGAAGGCACCGCCATTCGCCTTGATGCGTTCATGATCGCCCTTGATGTCGTCGGTGAACAGCATCAGTGCCGGCTGTCCCTGCTTGAAGATCGCCTGCTGGTAGGTCTTGGCCGCCGGGTTGTCGTTCAGCGCCAGCTGCAATTCGGTCCCGTCGGGCTCTTCGGCCGAGACGACCGTCAGCCAGCGGAACGGCCCGTTGCTGAAATCCGCTTTTTTGGTGAAGCCCAGCACATCGGTATAGAAGGCAAGCGCCTTTTCCTGATCGTCGACATAGATGCTGGTCAGTTTGAGTTTCATCGCTTTTTCTCCATGGGTTTTGCTGGCGGAGAACCGCCCTTCAACGGTGCTGTGTGACTTTCGGCCTGGCCGGAGACCTCAGTCCGTCCGCGCCAGAAGCTCTTCCAGCTTCTCCAGGAATTGCGGCCACCCCACCTTGGCGCCGCCATAGGCCCGTCTCTGGTCGGGCCGGAAACCGGCCTGCTCCATGCGCAGATGGGTTCCCGTTGACGTCGGGGTGAGCGTGAAAGTCACCACGCTCCTGAGATCGAAGGCCGGATCCTGGTGCGCCAGGTTCCAGGTGTAGGACAGCGTCTTGTGCGGCTCGACGGCAAGCACCTCGCAGTCCAGCACGCCGCCCCAGTCGGCGCTGATGTTGAAGCGATGGCCCACGACCGGATTGAAATCGTTCTTCATCAGCCACTCCTCGATCAGATGCGGGTGCGTCAGCGCGCGCCAGAGTTTCTCCGGCGGATGGGAGATTTCCCGCTCGACGACGACAGTGCGGGTCTCCTGGGCACTATCGTTCACTGGTCCATCCTCTTGAGCAAATCCTCGAGGTCGTCGAACCGGCTTTCCCAGAACCCCGCCATATGGCGTGTCCAGTCCATCAGCGGCGCCAGCGCGGCGAGCTGCGCGCTGTAATGCGTCTGGCGGCCTTCATGGCGGTCGCGCACCAGCCCGGCCTGCTTCAGCAAGCCGAGATGCTTCGACACCGCCGGCTGCGAGACGCCGGACTGGATTGTCAGAGCGCCCACGGTCTGCTCCCCCTGGCGGCATAATCGTTCGAAGATGGCGCGCCGCGTCGGGTCGGCAAGTGTCCTGAACAGCGCATCGTGAGCATCGGTCATGTGCAATCAATAACCCGTTGGCTATTGGTTTACGTATAACCGACGGGATATATATGTCAAGCCGGAACATGGAGCGACAGGAATATCGGTGAGATGGACGGCAACATAGTTCCTTCGGCGCTGGACGCGATCGCCTTCACCCCTGGACGCGATCACCTTCACCCGTTGACAGCGGCTTCGTCCCAACCGGACGAACAGACTGTTCATCTTGGCCGAATCAGCTATTATAGGTAAGGGCCTGCCGCAACGTAGTTTGCTCAATCCATGGCCCCTTCCGCTCAGGCGACCGCCGATACCCCGCC
>NZ_VFVQ01000017.1:0-136536 GCF_006442195.1 Mesorhizobium sp. B2-3-13 | reverse complement strand
CCGCTTCACCGCCATCGCAAATCCCTCCGAGCAATAATCGAAGTGAATCACAATGCCAGAATTGCGCAACAGGCCCTAAGAGGGGGAGATGTCCGGCAGGACAAAGGGGGGCGCCTCGCGCCTATCTATTTACCCATCCACCAGCGCCAGCAGCTCCTCGGTATAGCGCTTGCCCATCACCTTGTCGGGCGACAGCGAATCGCCGATCGATGCCACCTCGGCCGTGCTCAGCTCAATCCCGGCCGCCGCTGTGTTCTGCTCCAGATGGCGGATTTTTCGGGCGCCTGGGATAGGAACAATAAAGTCGCCCTGGTGCAGTACCCAGGCCAGCGCCAGCTGCGCCGAGGTGACGCCCTTTTCGGTCGCCATCTTGTCCAGCGTGGCGATCACCTTGGCATTGGCGGCCATGGCGTCGGCCTGGAAGCGCGGTAGACCACGGCGCCAGTCGTCGTCGCTCAGGGTCTCCGGCTTGGCGATCGTACCGGTGAGCAGACCGCGTCCGAGCGGGCTGTAGGGGACGAAGCCGATGCCGAGTTCGCGGCAGACGGCGAAGACCTCGTCTTCAGGGTCGCGGCTCCACAGCGAATATTCGCTCTGCACGGCCGCTATCGGGTGGACGGCGTGTGCCCGGCGGATGGTGGCGGCACTCGCCTCCGACAGGCCCAGCGCCCGCACCTTGCCCTCGCGCACCAGCTCGGCCATGGCGCCGACCGTATCCTCGATCGGCACGTTCGGGTCGACACGATGCTGGTAGTAGAGGTCGATGACATCGGTGCCGAGCCGCTTCAGCGAGGCCTCTGCGACAGCCTTGACATGCTCGGGGCGGCTGTCGACACCGGCCATGCGGTCGATGCCGGTGCCTTCTTCAAGAATCTTGAAGCCGAACTTGGTCGCGATCGTCACCTTGTCGCGGACGGATTTCAGCGCCTTGCCGAGCAGGATTTCGTTTTCATAGGGTCCGTAGACTTCCGCCGTGTCGAAGAAGTTGACGCCGATCTCGACGGCGCGGTGCAAGGTGGCGATCGCCTCGGTTTCCGGCTGGCCGCCATAGGCAAAGCTCATGCCCATGCAACCGAGGCCGACCGGGAACACCTCGAGTTCAGTTCCTAGCTTGCGGGTTTTCATCACGCGTCTCCTTGTTGTGATGCCGAGGAAATAACGCCTTGCAGCACGTTCGATAATCGGCTCTTCTTCGTACGGGTCGTTCCATGAAATAGATCAATGAACCGAGCACATCTCTCACAGCTCGCGGTGCTGGCAACCGTTGCCCAATGCGGCAGTTTTCGCGGCGCGGCCAGGGAACTGGCGATAGCCCCTTCGGCGGTGAGCCACGCGGTCTCCAGCCTGGAGGCACGGCTTGGCGTGCGCCTTTTGGCGCGCAGCACGCGCAGTGTCGCTCCGACCGAGGAAGGCGCGCGATTGCTCGAGCGATTGCGCCCGGCGCTTTCCGAGATCGACCTGGCGCTGGAGACGGCCGTCGAGGCGCGCGACCGGCCGGCCGGGAACTTGCGGCTCAGTGTGCCGCGCACGTCAGCGCATCTGGTGCTGACGCCACGGCTCAGCGCCTTTGCATCAGCCTATCCCGACATCGTGCTGGAGATCATCATCGAGGATCGCTTCACCGACGTGGTGGCAGGCGGTTTCGATGCTGGTGTCAGGCTCGGCGAGAGCCTGCAACGCGACATGATCGCGGTACGCATCGGGCCGGACATCCGCGGCGCGGTGGTGGGCGCCCCATCCTATTTCGAGAGCATGCCCCTGCCGCGCCATCCGCGCGACCTGGCCGAGCATCGCTGCGTCCGCTTCCGCTTCTCCAGCGGCATCCTCTACCGCTGGGAATTCGAAAAGAACGGCGAGGAGGTCGAGATCGCGGTGCAAGGGCCGCTGATCCTCGACGAGGACCATCTGATCGCCCAGGCCGCGGTCGACGGCGCCGGGCTCGCCTTCGTTTTCGAGGACTATGTCCGCGCGCCACTTGCCGACGGACGGCTGATCCGCGTGCTGGAGGACTGGTGCCCGTCCTTCGACGGATTCTTCGTCTATTACCCGAGCCGCCGCCAGATGCGGCCGGCGCTGAGGGCTTTCGTCGATTTCTTCAAGGTGAGTGGGTAGGCAACTCTCCTCCTCGGCGGCAGGGGAAGAAAGCTGACCGCGCCAACGTTCGCCTCGCATGCAGGCTTCAATCACCAACACCGCGACCCGCTATGGCTGGGCAACCATCGTCCTCCACTGGCTGATCGGGATTATCTTCATCGGCCAGTTCATACTCGGCTTCGTCATGGTCAGGACCCAAAGCCAACGCACGGCCTTCGAATTGATCCAGCTGCACAAATCCCTGGGCTTTCTGCTGCTTGGCCTCGTCATCCTGCGTATCGCCTGGCGGCTCGGCGATGCGGCACCGCCCTTGCCGCCTTCAGTCGGCATTCTTGAACGGCGTACGGCACCGCTGGCGCATCTGGCGCTCTATGTATTCCAGCTCGCCCTGCCTCTGTCCGGATGGGCGCTGGTGTCGGTTTCGACGCTGGAAATCCCCAGCATGCCGTTCAACCTGTTCGTCATGCCCAACCTGCCGCTGCCCGAATCCGACGCCGCCGAAACTTTTTGGGCGTCGGCGCACTGGTATCTCGCCTATGCCGGCATCGCGCTCGTTGCGCTGCATGTCTGCGCGGCCCTGCGCCACCATTTCCTGCTGCGTGACAGCGTGCTCACGCGCATGATCACGCCTTCGTCAGCCGGGGAATAGAACGGGCCTTGGTCGCGTTTGTGAGGTGAGGACGCCAGAGAGCGTTGCCTCCTAACAAGGAACAACCCTATGCGTGCGCGAATCCTCGGTTTGGCGGCTGCCGCCGTCTGCCTTGCCATGCCAGTCCATGCGGCAGTCGTGCTTAGCGATGCTGCCGGCAACTATACGATCAGCCAGGCTGGTTCCGCGATCCGCTTCACCATCGGCAAGGCCGGCGGCGGCGGCTTCGACGGCGCCTTTGCCCGTTTCAAGGGCACGATCCGCATCGACAACAAGGATGTCGGTCGCTCTAAGGTCGACCTCACCATCTATCCCGAAAGTGTCGGGACCGGCCAGGGCCGCATCGATGCCTTCCTGCGTTCCGACGCGGTGTTCGACGCGGCCAACAGCCCCGAAATCCAGTTCCGCTCGACCAGCGTGACCCGCACCGGCGACACGACGGCGCTCGTCACCGGCCGGCTGACGGCGCGCGGCAAGACGTTTCCGGAAAAATTCACCGCCGAGCTCGACGGGTTGAAGGGTGGCACGATAAAATTCCACGTCACCGGCAAGGTGCTGCGCTCGCGCTACGGCATGGATGTCGGCACGCCGCTCTATTCCAACGTCGTCGATTTCGACATGGCGCTGACGGGAAAAAGGGGCTAAGCGCGGCTGCGGTACCTGGTTTCCTCGCCCACTTTGGTGGCGCGAGGAACAGAGCACCCGCATTGGCTTTTCCACCGATTTCAGGCAAACCTCGTGGCCGGTAAAATCGACATGGAGAAGCGTGATGTTCCGATGGGGTGTGTTGTCCACGGCCAAGATCGGCCGGGAGCAATTGTTGCCGGCGATCGTCGGGGCGGAAAACGGCGTGCTCTCGGCGATCGCCAGCCGCGACCTGTCGAAGGCCAAGGCATTGGGCGACCGCTTCGGCGCGCGCCACGCCTTCGGCTCCTATGAGGAGTTGCTCGCTTCCGACGAGGTCGACGGCGTCTATATCCCGCTGCCGACCTCGCAGCACGTCGAATGGACGGCCAAAGCCATCGAAGCCGGCAAGCATGTGCTGGTCGAAAAACCGCTGGCGCTCGACGCCAAGGACATCGCGCCGCTGATCAAGCTGCGCGACGCCAGGAAGGTGCTGGTCTGCGAAGCCTTCATGGTCATCTACCATCCGCAATGGATCAAGGTGCGTGATCTCATCGCCAGCGGCGCCATCGGCCGGCTGCGCCATGTGCAGGGCGCTTTCTCCTACTACAATGTCGACCCCAACAACATGCGCAACAAGCTTGATCTGGGCGGCGGCGCGCTGCCCGATATCGGCGTCTACCCGACCGTGTCGACGCGCTTTTCGACTGGCAAGGAGCCGCTGCGCGTGCAGGCGACGATCGAGCGCGACAAGACATTCGGCACCGACATCTATTCCTCGATCCGCGCCGATTTCGGCGATTTCGAACTGTCCTTCTATTTGTCGACCCAGATGGCGGCACGCCAAGTGATGGTGTTCCACGGTGAAAAGGGTTTCATCGAAGTGTTCTCGCCCTTCAATGCCGGGCTCTACGACCATCACCGCGTCGAACTGCACAACCAGAACCACACCGAGGCGCAGGTATTCCGCTTCCCCGGCACGCAGCAATACAGGCTCGAGGTCGAGACCTTCGCGCGGGCAGCACTTGGCGGCAAGGAGCGGGTCTTCACGCTCGAAGAATCCGTGCTCAACCAGAAAGTCATCGACGCCATCTTCCGCGCCGGCGACACAGGCGGCTGGGAGACCGTCTGAGCCATTGTTTGACGCAATTCCCTAGGGAAAGCGCTACGCGCTTTTCCGGGGAAAACCGCCCCACACTTTTCCTGGAATTGCTTGCTTAGCCGGTTAACCGGAGGAAAAATGGCTGACGACGCGGATGTGATCATTATCGGCGCCGGCCTTGCCGGGCTGGTTGCCGCCGCTGAGCTTGCCGAGGCCGGCAAGAAAATCATCATCGTCGACCAGGAGCCGGAGCAATCGTTGGGCGGTCAGGCGTTCTGGTCGTTCGGCGGACTTTTCCTCGTCGATTCGCCGGAGCAGCGGCGCATGCGCATCCGCGACTCCCATGATCTGGCGCTTGAGGACTGGATGGGCACCGCCGCTTTCGACCGGCCGGAAGACCATTGGCCGCGCAAATGGGCGGAGGCCTATGTCGGCTTTGCCGCCGGCGAGAAGCGCTCCTGGCTGATCGAGCGCGGCCTGAAGTTCTTTCCAGTCGTCGGCTGGGCCGAACGGGGCGGCGGCAATGCCATCGGCCACGGCAATTCGGTGCCGCGCTTCCACATCACCTGGGGGACCGGCCCCGGCGTGCTCGAACCTTTCGTGCTGCGCGTGCGCGAGGCGCAAAAGCGTGGATTGGTCGACTTCAGGTTCCGCCATCGTGTCAATGCGCTGACGCGGACGGGGGCAGCCGTGACCGGGGTACAGGGCGATATCCTGCAGCCGAGCACTGCCGAGCGTGGCCACAAGAGCTCGCGCGAGGTCTCAGGCGATTTCGAGCTTCATGCCCAAGCCGTAATCGTCGCCTCCGGCGGCATCGGCGCCAACCACCAGCTGGTGCGGGAAAACTGGCCCAAGCGGCTGGGCAACGCGCCGAAGCGCATGATCACCGGCGTGCCGGACCATGTCGATGGCCGCATGCTGGCCATATCGGAACAGGCCGGCGGCTCGATCATCAACCGCGACCGCATGTGGCACTATGTCGAGGGCATCAAGAATTGGGCGCCTATCTGGACCGATCACGCGATCCGCATCCTGCCCGGCCCGTCCTCGCTGTGGCTCGATGCGCGTGGGAAACGCCTGCCGGTGCCGCTCTATCCCGGCTTCGACACGCTGGGCACGCTCAGCCACATCATGAGCACCGGTTTCGACTATTCCTGGTTCATCCTGACGAAGAAAATCATCCAGAAGGAGTTCGCGCTGTCGGGTTCCGAACAGAACCCCGATTTGACGGGAAACAGCTGGCGCCAGGTGCTCGGCCGCGCCACGAGCGGAATCCCCGGCCCCGTCAAGGCGTTCATGGAAAAGGGCGAGGATTTCATCGTCGAGGCCGAATTGCCAAAGCTGGTCGCCCGCATGAACGCGCTGGCCGGCGGCGAACCGCTGCTCGATGTGGCAGGGCTCGAGCGCGAAATCCGCGCCCGCGACAGGCAGCTCGACAATCCGTTCTCCAAGGACATGCAGATCACCGCGCTGCGCGGGGCGCGGGCCTATCTCGGCGACCGGCTGATCCGCACGGCAAAGCCGCACAAGATCCTCGACCCCGCGAACGGACCGCTGATCGCGGTGCGCCTCAACATCCTGACCCGCAAGACGCTGGGCGGCCTGCAGACCGATCTCGACAGCCGCGTGCTCGGACCCGACGGCCAGCCGGTGCCGGGCCTCTATGCCGTCGGCGAAGCCGCCGGTTTCGGCGGCGGCGGCGTGCATGGATATGCGGCGCTCGAAGGCACGTTCCTGGGTGGCTGCATTTTCTCGGGCCGCGGCGCCGGCCGGGCGGCGGCACGCTCGGTGGCCTGAGACGGCAACGGCTTGCCGGTACTTGGCTGAGCCGCTGCCATCGACCGTGCAACCAATAAACCGCAGCTTAGGAGATTTGGCGCGCCCGAAGAGATTCGAACTCCTGACCCCCAGATTCGTAGTCTGGTGCTCTATCCAGCTGAGCTACGGGCGCGCATCAGGCCATGTTTTCGACGGCCCCGCGATCCGGTCCGAAAGACCGGCCGCGAATGTGTGCAGTTCCCTAACGACTGAATTTACGAAAAGCAAGCCGATCCGGCAAAAGTTTTGTCGCAAGCCTGTCACGCGGCGATGCCGGCGCCGATCCCGGCACTTCGAGCCGCTGTGGGGCCGGCCTAAATCCAGACAGCGGACGATCGGGAACGGTTGGGGAGAGCGACGGGGAAAGGCACAGCACGAAACCCTCAGGCCGGGCGGCGCAGGCCACCACGGGCCTGGTCGAGCCGCACCGGCTGGTCGGGGATGGTGACGGCGAATGTGGTGCGCCCGCCGATCGATTCGACCAATTCCACCGTGCCGCCATGCGCCCGGATCAGTTCGTGCGCGATCGCAAGGCCAAGGCCGGTGCCGCCGCTGCGCGCCGATCCGCGAAAGGCCGCGAACAGGTTTTCGCGCGCCTTCGGCGGCAGGCCGGGACCTGTGTCGGTGACGGCGATGCGGCTGACACTGCCCATGCGCTCGGCCGAGACCGCCAACCGCCGCACCACGGCGCTTTCGGTGTCGGCCGCCATCGCCTGCACCGAGTTGCGGCAAAGATTGGTGAGCACCCGGAAGAGCTGGTCGGAATCGGCATCCACCTCGAAAGCCATCTCGACGGCGTTGATGAACTCGATGCCCTCCTCGATGTCGAGCAGGCCGTGCACCTCCTCGACCAGTTGGCGCAGCCTCACCCTGCGGCGCGAAGGCGGCGGCTCCTGCGTGCGGCCGTAATGAAGCACGCCCTCCGAATAGGAGACGGCGCGGTCGAGCGCGCGCAACAGTTTTGGCGCGAAGGCCTGCACGGTCGGATCCTTGACCTGGCGCAGGCGGTCCGACATCAGCTGGGCCGAGGCCAGGATGTTGCGCATGTCGTGGTTGATCTTCGATACCGCCAAGCCGAGGTCGGCAAGATGCTTCTGCTCGGCCAGCATCCTTTGCAGCCGCTCCTGCATCTGCGACAGTTCGCGCTCGGCCACGCCGATCTCGTCGGCGCGGTCGGCGGGGTGAATGATCCGCCCGGGGTCATCGGGAGCCTCGGAGAAGGACAGCATCGAGCGCGTCATGGTGCGGATCGGGCCGATCATGATCAGGTCGATCGCGGCATAGACCAGCATGGCCGTGAACAGCGAGATCAGGAGCGAGACGAAGGCGACGTTGCGCGAATAGATGAGCATGGCCTTGCGCAGGGAATAGTCCGGCATGATCAGCTCGAACTCCTTGTCGCTGTCGCCGACCGGTCCGAAAACGCGCAGCATCCTGTCGCCGCCGAAAAACAGCGTGTCCAGCGCGCCGGTCATGCCCTTGACCATGCCGACGCTGGCGAGATCGATGTGCTCGTCGACCTGCGGCGGCATGTCGGCCACCACCAGAAGCCGCGAGACGCCGCCGTCGCGCACCGCGATCGCCTTGGCGCCGATGGCCATCAGCACGTCATTCTGGGCCGTGCGCGACAGCGACGTCGAATCGCCCTGCACCAGCACGATCGACACGGCGGCGGCCGTGCTCAGCCTCTCCTTGAGCCAGCTCAGCCTATAGCTGGCAATCCAGGGCAGGAAGATCAGCACTTCGGCCAGCAGCACGAAAACGATGGTGAGCAGCAGCAATTTGGTCGACAGACCGCGCGACAGCGGTACCGTGCGGACAGCCGCTGGCGCCGTTCCGGTTCCTTCCCCTGCTTGGCTGGCTTCGCTCATGCGACTCGATCTTCACAATCACTTGATCAGCCAAGATTAGGCGATTACGGCTTTTTTGCCAATTTCCCCCTTGGTCGGAAAAATAGATGCTCCAAAAGAGGTGCGTCTTTAGCGCGCCGACGCCGGATTGACTTCCAAAACCCTTCTTTCTATAAGCCCGCTCACGCTCGGGCCATTCGTCCCGGCGCGGTTTCGATCGCGCCAAAGCCGGCCCGGCAAAGCTCCTGTTACAAAGTGACAGAATCAAGAAGGGCCGCACCCCGCGGTATTAAAACAAATGAAGCGTACCTACCAACCGTCCAAACTCGTCCGCAAACGCCGGCACGGCTTCCGTGCCCGCATGGCCACCAAGGGTGGTCGTAGCGTCGTCGCAGCTCGCCGCAACCGCGGCCGCAAGCGGCTCAGCGCCTAAGCGAGACGAGATCGTTGCCCGCAACCGGCAAGCCAGTGGGGCAAAATCCCAAGCGGCTTCTGAAACGCGCGGAATTCCTGGCCGTCCGTCGTGGTGAAAAGCGACGCGGACGGTTTTTCCTCGTCGAGGTCCTCGACCGCGGCGACGGCGGGGTGCCGCGCGTCGGCTACACCGTCACCAAGAAGGTCGGCAACGCTGTTGTGCGCAACCGCGTCAGGCGGCGGCTGAAAGAGGCCGTCCGCGTCCATGCGGCAGATGACATGGTGCCCGGCAATGATTATGTCATCGTCGGGCGCGATGATGCGCTGCGCGCGCCTTTCGGCCAGTTGAAGGCCGAACTCTCCCGCCGACTTCGCGGAACACGATAGGCCAAGGGCTCTCGATGGAAAACAACCGGAACTTCTTCATCACCATCGCGCTGTCGGTGCTGATCCTGGCGGTATGGCAGTACTTCTACGTGCTGCCGCGCAGCGAGGCCCAGCGCGAGGCCGCCAAGGTCGAGCAGCAGCGCGTCGAGGAACAGAAGAAGGCGGCCGAAGCGGCCAATCCGGGCGCATCGACGCCGGCCCCAGGCACTACCGCCCCGGGCGCCATTCCCAACGCCCCCGGCGGTGACGTCGTCACCGCGGCCGGCCGCGATCAGGCGCTGGCGGCATCCAAGCGCGTCAAGATCGACACGCCGAGCCTCGAGGGCTCGATCAACTTGACCGGCGCGCGGCTCGATGACCTCAAGCTCAAGCACTATACCGAGACCGTCGACAAGAATTCGCCCGAGATCGAACTGCTCAACCCGCAGGCTCTGCCCACGGGCTATTTCGCCGAGATCGGCTTTGTCGGCAACGACAAGACCGGCGCGGTGCCGGGTGCCGAAACGGTGTGGAGCGTGGACGGCAATCCGACGCTGACCCCGTCGACGCCGGTGACGCTCACCTACACCAACGACAAAGGCCTGACCTTCAAGCGCACCTTCTCCGTGGACGCGAACTACATGTTCACCGTGTCGGACACGGTGCAGAATTCCGGCTCGAGCGCGGTTTCGCTGTTCAATTATGGCCGTGTCACGCGCTATGACAAGCCGGCCGTCGCCAGCACCTATGTGCTGCATGAAGGCCTCATCGGCTTCACCGGCACGGAAGGCCTGCAGGAACACAAATACGCGTCGGTCGAGAAGGACAAGCAGTACCAGCCTGGCAAATCGACCGACGGCTGGCTCGGCATCACCGACAAATATTGGGCCGTCACGCTGGTGCCGACCGAGAAGCAGCCGTTCCAGCCGCGTTATGCCTATTTCGAGGACGGCCGCCACCGCTACCAGTCCGACTTCCTGACCGACCCGATCAATGTCGAGGCCGGCCAGTCGGCGACCGTCGAGACCGAGGTCTTCGCCGGTGCCAAGGAAGTCGCCAAGATCAACGCCTATGCCGAAGAGCGCCACATCAAGCGGTTCGACCTGCTGATCGACTGGGGCTGGTTCCACTTCATCACCAAGCCAATGTTCTGGCTGATCGACACGCTCTACAAATTCCTTGGCAATTTCGGCCTGGCGATTCTCGCCACCACCGTCATCGTCAAGGCGCTGTTTTTCCCGCTCGCCAACAAGTCCTACGCGTCGATGGCGAACATGAAGAAGGTGCAGCCCAAGATGCTCGAGATCCGCGAGAAATACGCGGACGACAAGATGAAGCAGCAGCAGGCGATGATGGAGCTGTACAAGACCGAGAAGATCAATCCGCTCGCCGGCTGCTGGCCGGTGGCGCTGCAGATTCCGGTCTTCTTCTCGCTCTACAAGGTGCTCTACATCACCATCGAGATGCGCCACGCGCCGTTCTTCGGCTGGATCCAGGATCTGGCAGCGCCCGATCCGACATCGATCTTCAACCTTTTCGGGCTGGTGCCGGTCACGCTGCCGCACATGCTGATGATCGGCGTCTGGCCGCTAATCATGGGCGTCACCATGTTCCTGCAGATGCGCATGAACCCGACGCCGCCGGATCCCACGCAGGCCGCGATCTTCACCTGGATGCCCGTCATCTTCACCTTCATGATGGCCGGGTTCCCGGCGGGTCTGGTCATCTACTGGGCCTGGAACAACACGCTGTCGATCCTGCAGCAGGGCGTGATCATGAAGCGCCAGGGCGCCAAGATCGAACTCTGGGACAATCTGGTGGCGCTGTTCCGCAAGAAACCCTCGCCGGCGGAATAGCCGGCGCCTTTTTGGCAAAAGAGCCCGCCCGGTAGACTGAACCGTAAGTGGGCGGTTTGGGCAGGGGCGGATTTGACGGCTGGGTCCTGTGTTCCACAGGGCTCAGCTTTTTAATTTCAGTGATGCAGCGTGCGATGCCGTGGTCCGGCACGCGCTAGGGACCAGGGACCGAACCGGCATCCTCCTGGCCTCCCGTCATTGATGGCAAACCAGCCGAACCTCGCTGCTGCCGGATTGCCCCGCATGGAACTTATCCTGCGTTCAAGAGTTCGCGCAAAAGGCTTCCTAAAGCTCCCGCGTGGGAGGATCAGGTCGACGCGCCTGTCCAAATTCAAGGCAGTGCAGCGGATCGGCCTCATCATGCTACTTGCAGCGAGGCATTCCGATGAGCAGCAACATTCACCCAAAGACACGCAAGCCCTCCGACAAGGATTTGAAGCAGAATCCCGGAATTGGCGCCTCCAGGGGCACGATCAAGGGTGGCAATCTTCTCGACGAGGACGAGGAACCGGACGGCGAGAACACTTTCAAGGGAGATGTCGATAACGACACCACGCCGCAAGGCGGGGTCAATCCCCGGCAGACCGGGCGAACCAACGAATAGGAGCCTGGCACGATCGGCGCCTGATTGGAGGCTGTTATGCTGGATTTCGAACACGCTAGGCATCGGATGGTGGAGGCGCACATCGCGCGCCGCGGTGTGAATGACAAGCGGGTTTTGAATGCGTTGCGCCGGGTCGCGCGGGAGCAATTCGTCGACGAGGGTTTTGAGGAATTCGCCTATGAGGACAGCCCGCTGCCGATCGGCAGCGGACAGACGATCTCCCAACCCTTCATCGTGGCGAAAATGGCTGAGATGGCCGAGATCGAGGCGACCGATCGCGTGCTGGAAATCGGCACCGGCTCGGGCTACGCGGCAGCCGTACTGGCCGAACTTGCTGAACACGTTTTCACCGTCGAGCGGCATCGATCGCTCGCGCAACAGGCGGAACGGCGGCTCAATGCCGCCGGTTACCGAAACATCGAAGTCAGGGTCGGCGACGGCACGAAAGGCTGGCAGGAAAAGGCACCCTTCGACGCTATCGTCGTCGCGGCCGCCGCCAAGTCCATTCCCCTCGGCTTGCAGGAGCAGTTGGAGATCGGCGGCAGGCTGATCATTCCGGTCGGTGAGGACCCTTACTCGCAGCGCCTCGTTCGCCTCACGCGGATTGCGGCAAACAAGTTCGAGGAGGAGGATCTCGGTGGTGTCATGTTCGTGCCGCTGATCGGCGAGCATGGCGGGCACGACGAAAACGCGCCGTCGGCGCGCGAGATACGCCCTCCTCCATTGCCGCGGCAAATCGCGCGGGCGGCCGAAGATTTGCCGCCGATCGACGATCCGGCCTTCGGCGCAATGTTCGACCGGTTCGGCAGCCGGCGCGTCGTCCTGCTCGGGGAAGCCAGCCACGGTACTTCGGAATTCTATCGTGCCCGGGCGGCTGTCACCCGACGCCTCCTCCAGCGACACGGGTTCACCATCGTGGCCGTCGAGGCGGACTGGCCGGATGCAGCACAGATCAACCGGTATGTTCGCGCAGAGGAACGGCAGTCGAAGGCGCAGCCGTTCTTCCAGCGCTTCCCGACTTGGATGTGGCGCAACACCGAGGTGTCCGAATTCATCGGCTGGCTACGCAACTACAATCGGGACTTGCCCGATCACGCGAAGGCAGGCTTCTACGGACTCGATCTCTACAATATGAGCGGCTCGATCGCCACGGTGCTTGCCTACCTAGACAAGGTCGATCCCGAAGCGGCCGCCGTAGCGCGCGAGCGCTATGGCTGTCTGATGCCATGGCAGAACGAGCCCACCACCTACGGGCGCGCGGCGCTGCGGCCGGGCTACAGAACCTGCGAAGAGGCCGTGGTGAGACAGTGCATGGATCTGTTCGAGCGGTCCATGGCCGAAGGTGACGGCGCTCTCCTCGACGCCAAACAGAGTGCACGTCTGGTCGCATCGGCCGAGCGGTACTACCGCGTGATGTACTATGGCGGCGCCGAGACCTGGAACCTCCGCGATCGGCACATGTTCGAAACGCTCGATCAGCTTCTCGAAGCGCATGGACCGGATTCGAAGGCCGTGGTGTGGGCGCATAACTCGCATATCGGCGACGCGCGGCATACCGACATGGGTATCGTCCGCGACGAGTTGAACATCGGCCAGCTCTGCCGGGAGCGCTTCGGTGCGCGGACAGCGCTGATCGGTTTCGGAACAGATACCGGTACTGTCGCCTGTGCCTCGGATTGGGACGGTGAGATGGAGGTGAAGGACGTGAATCCTTCGCTGCCGAACAGCTTCGAGCGACTGTGTCACGACAGCGGCAAACCATCGTTCCTGCTGGATTTTGGGCGCCATGGCCAGCTCGGCGACGATCTGGCGGCGCCGAGGCCGGAACGCTATATCGGCGTCATCTACCGGCCGGAGACCGAACGGCTCAGCCACTACATGGACTCGTCCGTCTCCCGCCAGTTCGACGCCTTCGTCTGGTTCGATCGAACGTCCGCTGTTACGCCGCTCACAATGTCGGCCGACAGCACCGGCAAGATTCCGGATACATTTCCGTTCGGCATCTGAATGTCCGGAACTCGATGCCAGTGCGTTGGCGGGTCAGACTGTCCTCAACCGCACCGCCTGTCGAAAGCGCCTGGCTCGTCCGGGCTTTTTCTCTGGGCGGCATCCGTTCACGTTCCCGTGATCGGCGAAACTGAAAGCGCTCGCGCGGCGTGACTGCTTGTGCGTTTCCAAAGGCTATCAATTCCGATCAGCCCTCACCCGGAGGAAGACCACATGCGCTTGCCCACATTCAGGACCATCGCCGTATCAGCCCTTGTCGCCGGCATGGCGATTTCCGCTCCCGCTTATGCCAAGAACCCGAATGTCGGCGGCGCGCCGATGTACGCCACCAAGAACATCGTCGAGAACGCTGTCAAGTCGAAGGACCACACGACGCTGGTCGCCGCCGTCAAAGCGGCCGGCCTGGTCGACACGCTGCAGGGCGCTGGCCCCTTCACCGTCTTTGCACCGACCAACGAAGCCTTCTCGGCACTGCCGAGCGGCACGGTCGACACGCTGCTGAAGCCCGAGAACAAGGACAAGCTCACCAAGGTGCTGACCGCACATGTCGTGGCCGGCAAGATTTCCGGCGCCGAGATGATGGAGAAGGCCAAGGCGATGGGCGGCAAATACGAGATGAAGACCGTCTCGGGCGACACGCTCACCGTCGAGATCAAGAAAGGCAAGCTCTACATCATGGACGAGTCCGGCGGCGAGGCGAAGGTGACGATCGCCGACGTAAACCAGTCGAACGGCGTCATCCACGTCGTCAACAAGGTCCTGTTGCCGAAGTAGCGGCTTCCGGCGAAAAGGGGCGCTGGCGGATCGTTGGGGCTTTCTCGGTCCGCCATCCCCGCCTCATGACGAGGTGCCATGTTTCTTGGGAAGCCCCTATCGGCGAGGCCGGGGTCCTGTTGTCCCTCACGGGACCCCGGTTTCTTTTGCTCCCTGTGAGGACGGATTGGCCTCAGCGGCGGTCCACCTTCGACCGCTTCCACCACCTCGACAGGCGCGCTGTCCAACCCGATCGTGATCCGCCGCGGCGACAAATCAGCTTGTCCGCCACGGAAGACTCGCTCCCCGGCCGATTGGTGCTATAGGGCGGATCACGCTATTTTGAGCAGGCGCCTCCTGTCACGGATGCGCCTCTCTGCCAGTTCCCGGACGAACCCACATGAACGGACCCAATCCCGGCATCAAGCACCCGATCCCGATGCACACGCGCGTCGGCTTCCTGAAACCGCTGGTGACAGTGCCGAATATCGAGATCGGTGACTTCACCTATTATGACGACCCGGACGGGCCGGACAAATTCGCCGAAAAATGCGTGCTGCATCACTATCCCTTCATCGGCGACAAGCTCATCATCGGCAAGTTCTGCGCCATCGCCGAAGGCGCACGCTTCATCATGAACGGCGCCAACCATGCCATGTCCGGCTTTTCGACCTATCCGTTCAACATTTTCGGTCATGGCTGGGAAAACGGTTTTGACCCGGCGACCTGGTCGAAGGAAGTGCGCGGCGATACCGTGGTCGGCAGCGATGTCTGGATCGGCATGGAGGCGGTGATCCTGCCTGGCGTGGAAATAGGCCATGGCGCCATCGTCGCCGCCAAATCGGTGGTGACGCACGATGTGCCGCCCTATGCGATCGTCGCCGGCAATGCGGCGAAAGTGGTCAAGGTGCGTTTCGACGACAGGACGATCCGGCGGCTGCTGGCGGTGGCATGGTGGGATTGGCCGGTGGACAAGGTCGGCCGCAACCTCGACGCCATCAGGGGCGCCGATATCTCTCTTCTGGAGGCAGCAGCTTGAACGTTCCCAACAGCACCGCGATCGGCACCGACCTGTTCACGCGCGGGTGGATCTTCATCCGTGGTGTGCCGGCCATGAAGTTCCTGCCGCCGGAAGGGCCGCCCGAAATCGCCTTTGCCGGCCGCTCCAATGTCGGCAAGTCGTCGCTGATCAATGCCCTGGTCAACCAGAAGGGGCTGGCGCGCACCTCCAACACGCCAGGGCGCACGCAGGAGCTCAACTATTTCGTGCCGGACGGGTTTTCCGGCGAGGGCGCCGACCTGCCGCCAATGGCGCTGGTCGACATGCCGGGCTACGGCTACGCCACGGCGCCCAAGGAGAAGGTCGACGAGTGGACCAAGCTGGTCTTCGATTATCTCAAGGGCCGGGTCACGCTGAAGCGGGTCTACGTGCTGATCGATGCCCGCCACGGCATCAAGGCCAAGGACGACGAGGTGCTGTCGCTGCTCGACAAGGCGGCGGTGTCCTACCAGATCGTGCTGACCAAGACCGACAAGATCAAGGCCGCCGGCGTGCCGCGGCTGATCGAGGAGACGCTGGCCAAGATCAAGAAGCGGCCGGCGGCGTTTCCGTTCGTGCTGGCGACCTCATCGGAAAAAGGCGAAGGTCTCGAGGAACTGCAGGCCGCGATCGTGCTTGCGGCCAATGGCGGCTAGTCATCCTGCGCGATCCGTTGACCGCGCCCTGGCAATCCGTCAACATCGCAATGCCGTTCGAGGGCAACCGGATGCGTATCGTTTTTCGTTGTGATCCCGCGCTTGCCGAAATGCTGCCTCGGCCGGTCCCCGCGCGCGGCGTCCTGCCCGACTGGCTCCGCAAGATGCCTCCGAGAGCCTATTCGGAAATCCATGGGCGAGAGATCAGGACGGTAAAACAGTGTCCGCCCTTCGTCGATGCCATGACGCATGGCTTCATGATCCTGCTGCCATGCGACGTGACCGTTGAGAACGGGGCCTTTGAATGGCGGTGGGACATCGCCGAGCCGTCAACGAAGGGCCACCCGCGTTCGCCGCTCAGCTTCCATGTCGCTGAACAGCTCGCCGGCGCACCTTTATCGAATGGGCTGGCGGCCATAAAATTCAACAGTTTCTGGACGATCGAGCTGGAGGAAGGCTGGTCCCTCTTCGCCACCCATCCGGTCAACCGCGATGATCTTCCTTTCCGCCTGGTGACTGGTGTGGTCGATTCAGATCACTTCCAGGACGCCGGCATCAATTTCCCGGCGATTTGGACCGACCAGGGTTTCGCCGGCGTGCTGGCGAAGGGCACACCGATTGCGCAATGCTTTCCCGTGCCGCGCGCCGCGCCCGAACTTGTCTTCGAAAGCTTCGATGCCGTGCGCAAAGCCTCCTATGAAAAAACCGTCGCCGATGTTCTTGCCGAACCCGGCGTCTACCGGAAGCAGTTTCGCGTAAAGCGCGCCCGCTAACCTGCAAGCAAGCCCTTCAACGTTTCGCGATCGATCCAAAGCTTGCCGTGCGGCGCTGACGTCAGGGCCATCGCGATGATGCCGAAGGTTGTGGCGCGCTGCTCGTAGGCCGCTCGATAGGCCTCGATCGCGGCGTCCATGTCGCCCGCTTCCTGAAGCACTACCCCCAGATTGACCGCCGCCTCGGCGTTGTCGGAGCGTATCTCCAGCGCTTTGCGATAGGCGGCCGCTGCCCCCGCATGATCATGCAGATCCTGCCTGACAAGGGCGAGATCGAACCACGCCGATGCAGGCGCGTTTCCCTTTACGGCCCGCTCCAGCAAAGGTGCCGCGTCGGCGGGCATTCCCTCCTCGAACAGCATGCGGCCCAAACGCGCTGCCGCCTCCGCCGACAAGGGATCGGCAAGTGTCACCTGTCGCCATGCCTCGAGCGCCTGGGTCCGATCGCCTGTCTCATCGAGCGTTCGCGCCCGCTCGATGAGCACAGCGGCACCAGGCGCCAATTCGGCCGCGCGTGAGAAATGGAACAGCGCTTGGTCAAAATCCCGTGCCGCCCGCGCCAAGCGGCCGGCGAGCAATTGAGCGGACGCGTTGTCAGCCCGGATCGTCAGACTTGCCTGAATATGGGAGCGGGCTCCCGAAATCTCTCCCTTGGCGAAAAGAACGGCGGCCATGAGGTGGTTGAGGGCAGGGTCGTCCGCCGCCTGGCGAAGAGCCTCCTCGCAAAGCAGCCGTGCCTGCTCGTGGCGACCGGCGTTGAAGTCCGCCACGATGCGTCGCATCTCATTCTGGAGCTTCGGAACGCCCATCCCGATCTGCCTTCACACTCGCGAACGAGAACCATTCCCGCGGAATGATCGGTTCTACCCACATCCAGACGTCGACGCTCAGCGCCTTGAGGTCAAGCCGGCTTCCGCAAAAAAATGGACGGCCGTTTCGGAGAGTCCTGTCAGGACGAATGTAAGGTCTTTTCTTCCTCTGCCAGCCTTTCGGTGCCGTAGGCTTTCAGGAACATGTCGACGCCGGACCTGACGATGTGGTCGATCTCGTCCTGGGTCGGGGCCTTCGTTCGGTAGGCGAAGATGCACTGCCGGAAAAGACCGGCCAGGCACAATTCGGTAAACTGATAGGCGGCGAGGTCGACATCTTCGATCTCGAGCAGGCCGCGCTCGATGGCGGCATTGAGGAATGTCACGACCTTGTCATGGCCGCGCTTGGGCCCGCGTTCGTAAAATCGGGCGCCCATGTCCGGTATCCTGTCGGAGGCGCCGATAACCGTACGCTGCGCCTGGATGACCCTGGCCGAGGTGATCTTCATGGACAGCACCTTGCCGAACTTGATCAGCGTCTGGCGCAGGTCGTCGGCGCGTTCGAGCATGTCGTACATGTTCTTGAAGATGGTGCCGCGCTCTTCCTCGATCAGCGCCTCGAACAGCTCTTCCTTGTTGGCGAAATAGACATAGATCGTGCCCTTGGAGACGCCGGCCTCGCGCGTGATGTCGTTCATCGAGGCGGCCTCGAAGCCCTTTTCAATGAAGACACGACGGGCGCCGTCGATGATCTGGCTGCGCTTGACCGGGTCCTGTCCAGCCGCCGGCCGGCCGCGGCGCAGACCTTCCAGCAGGTCTTCGCACGCGTCGATGTCGGCGTTGCCCACGATCTCACCCATATAAGTCGCACCTCGAAATAATTCGAACCAACCGGTTCGATTGCCTCTTGATATGGTCCTCTTTACGCGCTATGTCAACGGCCTGATCGAACCGAACGGTTCAGTATTATAACATTAGAGAGATGTCATGTCCTCGAACACGCCCGCCACCGCCGAAGTCCGTCCTTTCCCCAACGCCAAGGTTGCCCCGGCGACGGAAGCACCCGATGTGCATGTCCAGCCGGCAGTCGCACCGCCGCCGGAGGCTGAAGCTCCGGCCAAGAACAAGCGCTCGGTACGCTCTTTCCTGCTGCCGATCATCGGCCTTGCCCTCTTGAGCGGCGGCGCCTGGTACGGCTATGACTACTGGACCACCGGTCGCTTCATGATCTCGACTGACGATGCTTATGTCCAGGCCGACATGTCGTTTGTCTCGCCAAAAATTTCCGGCTATGTCGATCAGGTTCTGGTCAGCGAGAACCAGCAGGTGAAGGCCGGCGATCCGCTGCTGACGATCGATGCCGGCGATTACAAGATCGCCGTTGCCCAGGCCGAGGCGCAGATCGCCACACTGGCCAAGACGCTCGACCGCATCGACGCGCAGACCAAGGCCGCGCAGGCCTCCCTGCAGCAGGCACAGGCGCAGAAGGTCGCCGACCAGGCCGCCGCTGACAATGCCGGCCGTGCCCAGCAGCGCGCCGCGCAACTGGTCAAGACGCATGTCGGCACGCAGGCACAGCTGGACGACGCCCAGACCGCGCTCGACCAAGCCAAGGCCGCGCTCGTCGGCGCCGATGCGCAGATCGCCGCCGCGCAGGCCAATATCGGCGTACTCGAGGCGCAGCGCGCAGAATCCGCCAGCACACTGGCATCGCTGCAGCTCGGCCGCGACAAGGCCGCGCGCGATCTCTCCTTCACCGTGCTCAAGGCGCCGTATGACGGCGTCGTCGGCAACCGCTCCGTCGAACAGGGCGATCTGGTCAGCCCCGGCCAGAAGCTCGCCGTGGTCGTGCCGATGGACAAGCTCTATATCGTCGCCAATTTCAAGGAGACGCAGCTTGCGCGGCTCGTGCCTGGCGAAAAGGTCAACATCTCGGTCGATGCAATTGATGGCCACCCCATCCAGGGGACCGTCTCCTCGCTGGCGCCGGCGTCAGGCGCGGTGTTCTCGCTGCTGCCGCCGGAAAACGCGACCGGCAACTTCACCAAGGTGGTGCAGCGCGTGCCGGTCCGCATCGAGGTGCCGGCCGACGCGCTGAAAACCGGCAAGCTGCGCGCCGGCTTGAGCGTCGTCGTCGCCGTCGACAGCCGCACCGCGCCTGCCGCGACCAGTAACTAATCGCTTTTCGGAGGGCGGCTTGGTGGCTGATTGAAGCACCGAGCCGCCCGGCCTGCCTCAAGGAGGCTCAGGACATGGCAACCGCAACCATCACCGCAGGATCGCCGCCGGCGATACCGGCCGCGCCCGACACCATCTCGACCCGACGCGTCATCGCCTTCCTGGCGATGGTGTTCGGCATGTTCATGGCGATCCTGGATATCCAGATCGTCTCGGCCTCGCTGGCCGAGATCCAGGCCGGCCTCAGCGCCAGCTCCGACGAGATACCGTGGGTGCAGACGGCCTATCTGATCGCCGAGGTGGTCATGATCCCGCTGTCGGGCTTCCTCAGCCGGATGCTGTCCACGCGCGTGCTGTTCACCGTCGCGGCCGCCGGCTTCACCGCGGCCAGCGCCCTTGCCGCGACCGCCACCAACATCGACCAGATGATCGTCTACCGCGCCGTGCAGGGTTTCATCGGTGGCGGCATGATCCCGAGTGTCTTTGCGGCGGCCTTCACCATCTTCCCACCCTCGCGCCGCGCCATCGTCTCGCCGATGATCGGCCTAGTGGCGACGCTGGCGCCGACCATCGGCCCGACCGTCGGCGGCTATATCAGCCACGCCTTTTCATGGCACTGGCTGTTCCTGGTCAATGTCGTGCCCGGCATTCTGGTCGCGACCGCGGCCTGGTCGCTGATCGATTTCGACAAGCCCAATCTCAAGCTGTTCTCGAAGTTCGACTGGTGGGGCCTCGCCGGCATGGCCGCCTTCCTCGGCTGCATGGAATATGTGCTCGAGGAGGGTCCGAACAACGACTGGCTGCAGGACCAGGCCGTGTTCATCTGCGCCATCGTCATGACCATCGGCGCGGTGATCTTTTTCTGGCGTGTCTTCACGGCCGAGGAACCGATCGTCGACCTCAAAGCCTTCAGCAACATCAATTTCGCCTTCGGCTCGCTGTTTTCCTTCGTCATCGGCATCGGCCTCTATGGCCTGACCTATCTCTACCCGGTCTTCCTCGGACGCATCCGCGGCTACGATTCGATGATGATCGGCGAAGCGCTGTTCGTCAGCGGTCTGGCCATGTTCTTCACCGCGCCCATCTCCGGCATCCTGTCGAGCAAGATGGATCTGCGGCTGATGATGATGATCGGCCTGTTCGGCTTCGCCACCGGCACCTGGTGGATGACGCATCTGACCGCCGACTGGGACTTTTACGAGCTGCTCATCCCGCAGATCCTGCGCGGCTGCTCGATGATGCTGTGCATGGTGCCGATCAACAATATCGCACTCGGCACCTTGCCGCCGGACCGGTTGAAGAACGCGTCCGGACTGTTCAACCTCACCCGCAACCTTGGCGGCGCGGTCGGTCTTGCCATCATCAACACCGTGCTGATCGATCGCAATGCCTTCCACTATGCCCGGCTCTCCGAGCATGTGCAGTGGGGCAGTGCCGCCGCGCAGACCAAGCTGCAGAACATGACGCTCAATTTCGAGCAGACCACCGGCCTGGATGCCACAAGCGCGGCGATCTCCAAGCTGTCGGGCATGGTCCACCAGCAGGCGGCGCTCCTGTCTTTCATGGATGTGTTCTATCTGCTGACCGTACTGTTCGGGACGCTGGGCTTCTTCACCATGCTGATCAGGAAGCCGGGCGCGCCCGGTGGTGGCGGCGGCGGGCACTGAAGCAAAGAAAAAGTGGGCAGCGGTTTCGGGAAGCTCCTCCAGTCCACGCCCGAAAAGCTCTGACCACGCAAAAAACTCCGGGCCGCAAAGCCCGGAGTTTTTTATTGCCTTGATATCGTCAGGCGGTCGCCGGCTTGAAGGTCAGCGCCACGCCATTGATGCAGTGGCGCAAGCCGGTCGGCGCCGGACCGTCGTCGAAGACATGGCCGAGATGGCCGCCGCAGCGGCGGCAATGCACTTCGGTGCGGGTCATGCCCAGCGACCGGTCCTCGGTCTTGCCGATGCCATTGGCGATCTCCTGCCAGAAGCTCGGCCAGCCGGTGCCGGAATCGAATTTCGTCTCCGATGGGTAGACCGGCAGGTCGCAGCCGGCGCAGGCGAAGATGCCCTTGCGGTGTTCGTTGAGCAGCGGGCTGGTGCCTGGATACTCCGTGCCTTCCTTGCGCAGCACGTCGAAGGCGGCCGGCGACAGGATGGCTTTCCATTCGTCGTCTGTCTTGGTGATCTCGAATTTCTCGGCGGCTTGTGCGGCCTGCGGGCTGCCCATGCGCAGCATCGTTGCCGCGGCCCCTAGGACGCCGATAGCGGCGGCACCACTCAAAAGAAAGTCGCGACGGTTCATGACCAGTTCCTCCTGTCGTCTGTTTTGCCAAACTATGCCGCCGCCCGAAAGTCAAAAGCCGGTGACGGTTGCCCCCAAAACGAGACTCCGCGCCGTACACGGTTGACCGTGGGCGGCAGGGAGCATTCGTGTCGATTGCGGAGCAGGGGAGCGAGACGACGCGATCGACGGAGGGCTCTTGCAGCGGGTTCGTCCGCGGCAAGCTCCTTGTTACATTTTCGGCTCCATCACGTTTTCGGGAGCAGAATCCTGTCCGAACGGGTCGATCAGATGCCCTTCAAATCGCCTGCGGCGACGACGGGGCCGGTCGGCTGGCCGGTCGGCGAGCCTCCGGCAGGCTCAAGGCTGACGGCCAGCACGGCGCCCCGCGCGAGTTTCTGCTGCACCGCCGGCGCAACGGTCACATGCGCGGTCTGGCCGGCCGCGATGACGCCCATCGAGACCGGAGCATTCTTGCCCTCGATCATCCACAGCTCGAAGTCCTTGCCGGCGGCGCGCTCGCCGGAGACGAGAGAGAGACCGACATCGTGGCGGGCAGCGTCGTAGACGGCCAGATATTTGACGTCGCTGCCCTCGGCCGCAAGCGAGGCGACAAGGCGCGTCTGCGGCTGTGCGGCCGGTGGGTTGAGGTAGGGGACGGCGATGTAGAGCGCCAGAGCAGCGACAGCCGCCGCCGCAAGGCCGCGCCAGAAGGCGAGGCTGGACCACAGGCCGGCGGGTGCTTGAGGTGACGTAGCCGATGTCGACGAGAACAGCCGGCGATCGATCGCCGGCTTCACCGAAGCCGGCGGCTCGATTTCCGGATAGGCTGCGGCCAGCGACGACAGGCGAACTTCCCAATCGTCGACGAGCCGCGCGAAATCGGCTTCGGAATCGATGCGCCTGGATGCTATCTGCCGCTCTTCCGCCGACAGTACGCCAAGAACGTATTCGGCGGCGAACAGGTCGTCGCCCCCACGTTCCGGTCCGTTGTCCTCTGCCAGCGTCATCTTTCCAGACATTCTCTGAGTTTCATCAGGCTGCGGCGCAGCCAGGTACGCATCGTATTCAACGGCACGCCGTGGCGTTCCGCCAGTTCGGCATAGCTTTCGCCCTTGAGGTAAGCACCGCGGACGGCCGCCGCACGGTCCGTTTCCAATTCATCGAGACAGTGGTGGATGCGTCCGAATTCATCGCCCGCCACCGCCATCGCTTCAGGTCCCGGCGCCGGATCGGCCACCTCGAGCGCGGCATCTATATCGACGGCAGGCTTGCGCCGCGCCCTGATGCGATCGATCGCATGATTGCGCGCTATTGCCACCAGCCAGGAGATCGGGCTCAGATCGGAGACAGCAAAACGGTCCGCCTTCGTCCAAATCTTGACGAAGACTTCCTGCAGCGCTTCTTCCGCATCTCCCCGGTCGTTCAATACACGAAGGCAAACGCCGAAAAGTTTCGCACTGGTCTGCCGGTAGAGCAGGTCGAATGCGGCCCGATCCTTCATCGAAGTCCGGACGATCAGCTTAGTGATGTCCTGCGGCGTCATGCGCGCCAAATTAGGCAAAAGCGTTGTATTTGCAACGACGGAAATATTCCGCGCCCCTAAAGTTTGGGCGTCCGCACACGTGCCTCGGGGCAGTGTCCCAGTTTGAAATTCAAAATTGGCAATCGCATTTGAGGCGATGACCCCGACATGCTAGGCTTTTAGCGGAAAGCAACGGAGATTTGTCATGGGGTTGGTGGTCGCCAAACCTGAGGATGTCGCACCTGCCTTTGCCGATGCTTGGAACAGACATGACATGGACGACTTCGCAGCGTTGTTTGCCGACGACGCTAATTTTGTCAATGTCGTGGGCATCCGGTGGAAGAACCGCACCGAGATCGAAAGGGCGCACCGCGCAACTCATGAAACCATCTTTCGTGACAGCCGATTGGAGGGTGTTATCTCGTCGGTTGTTGAATTATCCTCCGGCCTTGCATCCGTGCACTATACATGGATCCTGACCGGCGCATCCACTCCGGACGGCTCATCCGCCGGAACACGAGAAGGCATTCTGCTTCTGGTTGTGAAGGAAGAACAATCGGGCTGGCGGATAAAGGTTGCCCAGAACACCGACATCGTTCCGGGGGCGATTGCTCCCCCTCCCACCGCTAGAAGATAGCCGTCTTACAAAAAGTCGCCGCTCAAATTCCAAACTGAGACACTATTGGCCTGGATTGCCAAGGGAATCGCCGCTGGCTAGCTTGGCGGACGTGGGGGGAGCGCGCATGTCGGTCGAACGGATCCTGTGGGAAGAAGACGCAACCGGTCTTGCCGGTCTGGTGCGCAAGGGTGAACTGTCGGCGATCGAGTTGACCGAGGCGGCGATCGCCCGTGCCGAGGCCACCCGCCCCGAAATCAATGCAACGGCAGAGCCGCTCTATGAGTCCGCACGGACCCGCGCGAAGAGCATCGACCGTTCCTTGCCGCTGGCCGGCGTGCCCTTTGCCATCAAGGATCTCGGCATCGCCATCAAAGGGGTGCCGTCGCATGGCGGCAGCCGCATTCCGGCCTGGGTGCCCGATTTCAACTCGGTGATGACCGAGCGCTATCTCGCGGCCGGGCTGATCCCGATCGTCACCTCGACGTCGCCCGAGCACGGGCTGCGGCTGATGACCGAATCCAAAGCCTTCGGCATCACCCGCAATCCCTGGAATACCGGCCACACCACCGGCGGCTCGTCGGGCGGTTCGGCAGCGCTGGTCGCCGCCGGCGTCGTGCCGGTGGCGCACGCCTCGGATGGCGGCGGCTCGATCCGCGTGCCGTCGGCCTGCAGCGGGCTTGTCGGCCTCAAGACCTCGCGCGGCCGCATCCCGCTGTCGCCGCTGGTGAGCGAAAGCTGGTACGGCATGGTCGTCGATCACGCCGTCACCCGCTCGGTGCGCGACTGCGCACTGCTGCTCGACCTCACCCATGGTCCAGACACGCTGGCGCCTTATGCCGCGCTGCCGCCAAAGGGCACATTCGCTGCGGCTGCCGCGCGCGATCCCGGCAAGCTCAGGCTGGCGGTGTACCGCAAGTCGCCGCTTGGCCTGCCGATTTCGGCCGAGACGCTCAGGGCGCTCGACATTGCCGTGGCGCTCGCCCGTGAAGGCGGCCATTCGGTCGAGGAGATCGAGCTGCCCTTCATCGGCCGTGATTTCTTCGCCGACTTCTGCACCACGGTCGCCTCCGCCGTCGCCGGCTCGTTGCGGTCCGAAGCGCTGCGCGTCGGCCGTTCCGTGACGGGCGACATAGAGCGCGCCACGCGGGTGCTCGGCCGGTTGGGCGAAATGGTCTCGGCCGGCGAGACCTATGCCGGCCTGCAGCGGCTGCACGCCGCCTCGCGGCAACTGATCGAGGAGACCGCGCGCTATGATGCGGTGCTGATGCCTGTCATCGCGCACCCGCCGCTCGCCTGCGGTGCCATGGATCCCAAAAGCGCCGATGAACTGATCGAAAACCTGCTCGACAAGCTTCACCTCACCTCCTTGCTCAAGATCAAACCTCTGTTCGGCCAGTTGATGGACAAGAGCCTTTGGTTCACGCATTGGCCCGCGATCCACAATGTCAGCGGCCAGCCGTCGATCGCGCTCCCCGTCCATGTCACGGATGCCGGCCTGCCGCTCGGCATCCAGGCCGCCGGCCGCCCGGGTGACGAGGAAACGCTTTTGTCGCTCGCCGCGCAGATGGAGAAAATCTCGGGCTGGCTGACACGGCGGGCGCCGCTGATGGTGCCGTCATAATGACGACATCGTGAACCGCTCGAATATGACAGCAATGCCATTTGCGGCTCGCGTCAATTGCCGCTAAGACGCCGCCGTCTCCACCTGATGCATGTCGCCCAAAAGTGCCCAGCGGTTTGGGACAACGACATGCATAGAACCAGAAGCCAGGGAACCACGCCGATGACGGACGTCGCCGCCACCGCCGAAATGCAGGCCGCCCTCTTGTCGCGCGCGCTGCCCTACATGCAGCGCTACGAGCACAAGACGGTCGTGGTGAAATATGGCGGCCATGCCATGGGTGATCTCGAACTCGGCAAGGCCTTCGCGCGCGACATCGCGCTGCTGAAGCAATCCGGCGTCAACCCGATCGTCGTCCATGGCGGCGGCCCGCAGATCGGCGCCATGCTGGCCAAGATGGGGATCGAATCCAAATTCGAGGGCGGCCTGCGCGTCACCGACCAGAAGACGGTCGAGATCGTCGAGATGGTGCTGGCCGGTTCGATCAACAAGGAGATCGTCGCGCTGATCAATGCCGAGGGCGAATGGGCGATCGGCCTGTGCGGCAAGGACGGCAACATGGTGTTCGCCGAAAAGGCGCGCAAGACCATGATCGACCCCGATTCCAACATCGAGCGGGTGCTCGATCTCGGCTTCGTCGGTGAACCGGTCGAGGTCGACCGTACGTTGCTCGACCTTCTGGCACGCTCCGAAATGATCCCGGTGCTGGCGCCGGTGGCGCCCGGCCGCGACGGCCACACCTACAACATCAACGCCGACACTTTCGCCGGCGCCATTGCCGGTGCCTGCAAGGCCTCGCGCCTCCTGTTCCTCACCGACGTGCCGGGCGTGCTCGACAAGGACAAGAAGCTGATCGACGAGCTGACGGTCGCCGAGGCCAGGGCGCTGATCAAGGACGGCACGGTCTCGGGCGGCATGATCCCAAAGGTCGAGACCTGCATCGAGGCCATTGAGCGCGGCGTCGAAGGCGTCGTCATCCTCAACGGCAAGACGCCGCATTCGGTGCTGCTGGAACTTTTCACCGAACACGGCGCCGGCACACTGATCGTGCCCTGATATTTTGCCCTTCGGCGCCTGGCGTCCTCAGTCCGGCAGAGCGGCGACGGCCACGATCTCGATGACGAGATCGGGATGCGCAAGTGCTGCAACCCCGATCACTTCCGATGGCGGCGGATTGTTGTAGCTGCAGTGCTTCGGGCAGTGCTCGGCGAAGAATTCGTCCATGACGTCCAGCCGGAAGTTGGGCGAGCTCAGCGCGCCGCCGTCTGGAAACGGCCCTTTGACGTACTGTGTGATCTTGACGAGATATTCGAGCGAACTGCCGAGTTCTTCCAGGTCCGATTTGATGTTCTCCAATATGGATCGCCATTGCGTCGCCGCGTCGCCAACGGCGCCACCCTTGCCGCTCGACGGGTCATAGTTCTCTGCCGTGCCCGTATTGCCGGCAAGGAAGACATATCCCTTGGCGCCGGTCACGACGGTGCCTTTGCCCCAAGGCATAAGCCGGCCGCCTTTCATCTTCTTATGCGTGACAAGGTCCATCGCTTCCTCCTGCCAGTCACCATCGTCCGATCGCTGGAAATTAGCGCGTGCACCGCTGGCGGCCAGGCGGGACGGGTCAGGCCGGCGGCGGCGAGATGCGAAAGGCACGCTGCTCGGGCGCCACATGCAGCACGGCGGCAGGCACCGTTGCAGGTCTCTTCGACGGACGCTGGAAGACCATCGATTCCTCCTCGGCGTCCTGCGGCGCGCCCCAGAATTCGGCTAGCGTCGGGCCGCCTTTCACCCGGTGGTCTGTCACCAGAAAACCCCAGACTTCGCGGAACCAGACGCGGCGGCCCATTTTTGTGTACCAGCGCATCGAATGCCGCTGCTCGGGGTCGGGATGGAACAGGATGCGCGCCAGCGCCTTCGGCCGCGACTGCACCGCCAGTTCGATCAGCTTGACCGAAAAGAACAGCATCCACGGCTTGAGCCGGCTCATGTGCAGCACCTGGTGCTTGTAGTCCCACAGGCGGGCGTCCCTTTGGATGATCCTGCGGTCGCGAGCGATGCGGAAGAACGGCGTCCACCGATGCGGCGTCACATAGAGCGCCTGGATCTGGTCCGGGTCATAAGCGATGAGTTGGCGAAAGCCGCGCCAGAGATCGCGGAACCCCTCATCCTCGAAGCCGGCCACCCAGGTCGCCATCGACAGGATGCCGTGCCTTCGCAGCAGCCGTATCGCCTCGCGATCGGACGAAGTGCTGCCGCCCTTGCGGATCAATTGCAAGGTCTGCTCGTCGGTGTTTTCCATCCCGAGCAACCAGCGGATGACGCCGGCCTTGCGGTAAAGGTGCAGCATGTCGGCGTCGCGCACGATGTCGTCGGCGCGAGTCGAACCGACGATCAGCACCGGCACGTCCTCGGCGATCATCGCCTCCAGGAAAGCGCGCCAGGCCTTCTTCGAGACGGTCGGGTTCTCGTCGGCGAGGTTGATCAGCTCGACGCCGTGCTGGCGGTGCAGCCAGGCGATCTCCTTGGCGAACTTGACGGGGTCGCGATGCCGCCAGCGGGTCCAGAAACCGCGCTGGCCGCAATAGTTGCACAGATGCGGGCAGCCGCGCGAAAACTGCATGACCACGGCGCGCTTGCCGCCCCAGTAACTGTATCTGCGGTGGTCGATCAGTTCCCAACCGACGCGGTAGGCGTCGAGGTCGGCGATGGTCATCGCCGCTTGAGTGGCGAAAGGACGATTGAGATCGTCGCGATAGGCGATGCCGGCAACGCTTGCCGGCGGCTGGCGCATTTCCATCGCCTCGACCAGCGCCACCACGGTCGCCTCGCCCTCGCCGCACACGATGAAGTCGAAAACGTCCGTTTCGGCGAGGATGTCGCGCCAGTGATAGGTCGGGAACACGCCGCCGTAGAGGATGATCGTCGCCGGTTCGCGCGCCTTGATCATCCCCGCTATCAACAAGGCGGTCGGGTGCGCCGAGGTCGATCCGGAATGGCCGATCAGGACGAAGTCGGGGCAGTCCTTCAGGGCTTCCGCGACGACCGAGGCGAGCGGCATCGGCCCGAACTCGGCATCGACGAGCCGCACCTCGTGGCCGGCGTCGATCAGCGGGCCGCCGATCGCCAGAAGACCAAGCGGCGGCAAATGATCGTCAGGCACGCGGCTGCCGATGGCTGTGTGCGGCGGATTGATCAGGACGATGTTCATGGCGGACCTCCAGGGAGTTGGTCCGCGCATGCTGGCCGGCGATAGTGCCGCCCGATTGGCCCGTTTCAGCAGTTTGCTTGCAGCTTTTCCGCAAAAACGAGGAATAGCATCAGCGTCTGAGATGCGCGAGCGGCACGTGGCCGGGTCCCTTGATGTTCTGCAGCACCAGTTGCGTGTGGACGTCGCGCACGCCGTCGAGCCGCATCAGCCGGTGCATGACGAAGGCGTTGAGCTCGTCGACCGACGGCACCATGACATGCAGCAGGAAGTCATGGTCGCCGGTCATCGTCCAGCACGACGACACCTCGTCCATGCGCTGCACCGCGGCGATGAAGCTTTCGGGCGAGCCGTCGCTATGGCTAACGAGGCGCACCTGGATGAACACCTCGACCATCAATCCGACCGCGCGGCGGCTAATCATTGCGGCAAATCCCTTGATGATGCCGGCTTCCTGCAACGCTTCGAAGCGCCGCGCGCAGGGCGTGGTGGAGAGGCCGATCTCCTGCGCCAGCTCGGAGACGGGCTTGCGCCCGTCGCGTTGCAGGACATCGAGCATCCTGATTTCGAAATCGTCGAATTGAGGCATTTTTACTCCTCTCATGCGGATTATGAGTGAATGTTATCCCGAATATGGCGAGGGGTCCATCATCAAAACCGATTTGCCTCGGCAGATCCGGTTACGCTCCGCGTACGTTAGCCATTGATGCTTTGCGAGGAGAAAAACCATGACGACGATGAGCGTTGCCGAATATGCCCGCGACTGCGCGGCGCAGGGGTTGCGTGGTGACTACTCGGTATGTCGCGCCGATTTTACCGTGGCGCAGGGTTATGACTATTCGGCCGAGGAGCAGGCGGTGTGGCGCACGCTGTGCGACCGCCAGACCAAATTGACGCGCAAGCTCGCCCACCACTCCTACCTCGATGGCGTCGAGAAGCTCGGCCTTCTCGATCGCATCCCCGATTTCGAGGACGTCAGCGCCAAGCTGCGCAAGCTGACCGGCTGGGAAATAGTCGCCGTGCCCGGCCTCATTCCGGCCGCCCCCTTCTTCGATCACCTCGCCAACCGCCGCTTCCCGGTCACCAACTGGCTGCGCACCAGGCAGGAACTCGATTACATCGTCGAGCCGGACATGTTCCATGACTTCTTCGGCCATGTGCCGGTGCTGTCGCAGCCGGTGTTCGCCGACTTCATGCAGATGTATGGCAAGAAGGCCGGCGACATCATCGCGCTCGGCGGCGACGAGATGATCACCCGGCTCTACTGGTACACGGCGGAATACGGCCTGATGCAGGAGGCTGGCCAGCCGCTGAAGGCGTTTGGCGCCGGGCTGATGTCATCGTTTACCGAGTTGCAGTTCGCGGTCGAGAGCACGGAGGCACACCATGTGCCGTTCGACCTGGAGACGGTGATGCGCACCGGCTACGAGATCGACAAATTCCAGCGCGCCTATTTCGTGTTGCCGTCCTTCGACGCCTTGCGCGATGCCTTCCAGACCGCGGATTTCGAGGCGATCGTCGCGCGCCGCAAGGGCCAGCCGGCGCTCGATCCGGCGACGGTCTAGTCCGACTGCATGGCGGCCCCGGCTGGCGGAGCGTTCTCCTCCGCCGCCGGGACATCCCGCCACCTCCTACAATGCGTAGATGGTCCGGTTGAACTTCGTCTCCATCACCACATGGGAAGCGGTTTTGATGACGCCGCCGATTTCATTCAGCGCATTCACCTCCCGGTTCAGCTTCTCGAGCGTCTCGGCGGCAAGGTGGATGATCAGGTCCCATTCGCCGGTTATGGCGTAGACCGCCTGGATCGAAGGCATCGCCTTGATCTTTCTGGAGACGTCCGGATAGCTCTTGTTGTTCAGGGCGGCGAGCGTGAAACAGTGGACGGCGTTCTGGGACGCCGCCTTGGTCAGCCGCACGGTATAGCCTTCGATGATGCCGCCGGCCTCCAGCTTCTGGATCCGCTCCTGCAACGCTGTCCGCGATACGCCGAGCTGACGTGCCAGTGACGCGACCGGCTCACGCGCATTCTTCTGCATCAGCGCGAGCAGCTGACGATCCTTCTCGGTCAATTCCACAAACAAATCCTCTCGCTCGATCCGCGCTGCAACCATCACACCCGCCGCGCGATCCTATCGGCTGAACAGCCCCCGCGACAATCCGGAAGACGGGCCGGCGCGGACGGAACAAAGCGAACATATCCGGCATTTTGCCGTCTCAAGGCACGCAATGACTGCGCGATCGTCATTATCCCGCATTTCGCCGGGTAGAACCCTTCCTTTTGCGACCTGACTGTCTGGGGTCACAAACGCCGGTCCATCAGGGGAACCAGCTTCGGCTGTGGTGGGCACAAACCGAAACCGGTCCACGTTGAAGCTGTGGCTGAAAGCGCTGAGATCCGACGTCAAGCATCCTATCAGTTTCAACCACAAGGGAGGGATAACTTTGAAAAAGCTACTCGATTTAGCCGTTCTTGCCGCCGCGACATTCGCGATCACAACGGCTGCCATGGCCGGGGAAACCCTGGACCGCGTCACGTCGAAAAAGGCGATGGTCATCGCCACCAACGCGGCCTGGCCACCACAGAGCTTTCTCAACGACAGCAACGAACTCGCCGGATTCGACATCGATGTCTCGCGCGAGATCGGCAAGCGGCTTGGCGTCGAGGTCTCGTTCGAAACGCCCGATTGGGCGACGCTGACCGGCGGGCGCTGGCAGGGACGCTACGACCTCGGCGTCGGGTCGGTCACGCCGACGAAAGCCCGTTCCAAGGTGATCGACTTTGTCGGCATCTATTATTACAGCCCCTATGTCTACGTCCTGCACAAGGACAGCGGCGCGAAATCGGTCGCCGATCTGAACGGCAAGATCATCGGCGTCGAGACGGCCACCACGTCGGAGGATTTCATCCGCCGCAAGCTCGAAATCGACGCACCCGGCCTGGCTCCCATCGAATACAAGCTCGAGCCGGGCGAGATCCGCACCTATGCGGATTCCATGCTTCCCTTCGATGACCTGCGGCTTGGCGACGGCGTGCGCCTGAACGCCGTGATCGCCCCGGAGCAGACGGCGCAGAATGCCATCAAGAACGGCTATCCCGTGAAGATCCTGGAAGGCGAGTACGCCTTCCGCGAGCCGCTCGTCGTCATCGCCGAGAAGAAGGATCCCGAGTGGACCGCAAAGGTCGCGGGCATCATCACCGGGATGAAGACGGACGGCACGCTCGCCGCGCTGACCACGAAGTGGTACGGCAAGGACTACAGCGCCAAGTAAAGTCATTCCGCCGGCTGTCCTTGGGCAGCCGGCGGCGTCACCAAACGCAGGCCCCTCACCGCAAAGTCATCGATGGCCTATCCGGACACCTATTACGCCCGCACTCTGACCGACCGGAAGACGAGGCCTCCGCTGCAAGGCGAGGCGCAATGTGACGTGGCCGTCGTCGGCGCCGGACTGGCCGGGCTGACGACGGCGCTGCAGCTGGCGCGCGCCGGACTGCACGTCGCCGTGCTGGAAGCCCAGGTCGTCGGGTTCGGCGCTTCGGGCCGCAATGGCGGTTTCGTCACGCCCGGCTTCGCCACCGGCGGCGACAATATCGCCGCACGGGTCGGCGGGGAGGCGGCGCGCGACCTGCATCGGCTGTCGATCGAAGGCGTGGAATTCGTGCGCGACACCATCGAGACGCTCGGAATATCGGCCGCCCTGCCGCGTGCCGGCCTGCTCAGCGTCTTGCGCTATGACGACGGCGATGCGCTGAAGGCCTATGCCGACCAGATGGCCCGCGACCATGGCTATGAACTTCAGTATCTCGATAGAGAAGACGTCCGTGCGGTGCTGAAGTCCGTCCGTTACCACCAGGGCCTGCGCGACCCGAACGCCTTTCACATCCATCCGCTGAACTATCTGCGTTGCCTGGCTGACGAGATCGAGCGCCTAGGTGGCAAAATCCATGAAAGCTCGGAGGTCGTAGAATGCGATCTCTCGGGGTCGCAAAAGATGCTTCGCACCAGACAGGGCACGCTTCGGGCACCCCAGATCGTGCTCGCGACCGGCGGCTACACCGGCCCGGTGTTCGGCCAGCTCTACCGCGCCTTTCTGCCCATCGCGACCTATGTGATGGTTTCCGAGGCGGCTCCCCGCCTCATTGCGCAAGCCGTCGCCACCACGGATGCCGTCGGTGACAACAGGCGGGCCGGTGACTATTATCGCCTGGTCGAGGGCGGCAATCGCCTTTTGTGGGGCGGGCGCATCACCACGCGCGCCGCTTCCGCCGACGCGCTGGCGCACGAGTTGCGCCGTGAGATGGTCGGCACCTACCCGCAGCTTGCCGGTCTCAGGACCGAGCTGGCCTGGTCCGGGCTGATGTCCTACGCCCGGCATCTGATGCCCCAGATCGGAGAGCTGCGCTCAGGCGTCTGGTACTGCACCGCTTTCGGTGGCCATGGCCTCAACACCACGGCGATTGCCGGAAAAATTGTCGCGGAGGGCATTCTGGGCGTTTCCGACCGGTACCGGCAGTTCGCGCCGTTCGGACTGAGCTGGGCCGGCGGCGCCGCCGGCCTGGCCGCCGCGCAGCTCACCTACTGGAAACTGCAGACGCAGGACTGGTGGCGGGAACGCCGCGCCACCGCCAAGGACAAGGTGACGGCATGATCGGCAGGCTGATGCTCTCCTATCCAGGGCTTGTTCGCCACGCGGCGGCGGCGCTTTTTCCGGCGCTGCTGGCCGCGGCCCTCTACGCCATGGGAATCAAGTCGAGCTGGATCGGCTCGTTGATGCCGCTTGCATCCGACTGGTTGCATGCCAACCCAGCCCTGTCGCGCGCCCTCTCGGCCGTGTTGATCGCGCTCCTGGTGCTGGTGAACTGCAAGCTGCTGCTGCTCCTGCCCCGACGCCAGCAGATCGCCGGCGTCTGGATCGAGCTGTTCGCGCTGCTGATGCTGTTCT
The DNA here is from genome assembly GCF_006442195.1 of Mesorhizobium sp. B2-3-13. Lineage (NCBI taxonomy): Bacteria > Pseudomonadati > Pseudomonadota > Alphaproteobacteria > Hyphomicrobiales > Phyllobacteriaceae > Mesorhizobium > Mesorhizobium sp. B2-3-13. The sequence continues at coordinate 102,765 of NZ_VFVQ01000017.1, read as the reverse complement.
TCTATTCCTTCGACCTCTCCTTTGCCTTCATCGCCAGGAAGGTCGGCTTCCTGATCACCCAGGGCGTCACCACGACGCTTTACATTTCGGCGATCTCGATCCTTATCGCGACCTTGATCGCGCTGGTCGGCGCCATCGCCAAACTGACTGGCAACGGCATCGTTTACGGACTGGCCACCTTCTACACGTCGCTGTTTCGTGGCCTGCCGTTGCTGATGCAGATCTACATCATCTATCTCGGCCTGCCGCAGGTCGGCTACGTGATCGGCGCGGTGCCGGCTGGCATCGTGGCGCTGTCGCTGTGTTATGGCGCCTACATGACCGAGATCTTCCGCGCCGGCATCGAAAGCATTCCGCGCGGCCAAAGCGAAGGCGCAACGGCGCTCGGCCTGAGTCCGGGCCAGACCATGGCGCTGGTCATCCTGCCGCAGGCCATGCGCGTCATCATTCCGCCGACCGGCAACCAGTTCATCGCCATGTTGAAGGATTCCTCGCTGGTATCGGTCGTCGGCGTCTGGGAGATCATGTATCTCGCCCGCACGATGGGTCAGACGGTGTTCCGTCACATCGAGATGCTGATCACCGCCTCGATGATCTACTGGGTCCTATCGATCGCGCTAGAATTCGGCCAAGCCTATCTCGAACGGCGCTTCGGCCGATCGGAACGCTAGGCGGTTGACGATTCAAATCGGCGCGGTTGCGGCGCCTCGGCCTTCAGCCGCACAAGCTGGTCGCGTTGCAGATCGAGCGCGGCGGTGACGAAGCGCCGAATGGTGGCAAGCTCGGCGTCGCTGAATGAGGCAATGACCTTCTCGCCTTCCCGCGCGATGGCGCCGTAATATCGCGACGACAGCTCCCGTGTTGCCTCCGTTGCCTCGATGACCACCTTGCGCCTGTCCTCGAGGCTGCGCTTGCGCGTCAACAGGCCGCGCGCCTCCAGTCGATCGATCAGCGCCGTCACCGCGGCCGGTGTCAGCCCGGTCGCGGCTGCGATCGCACCGGCCGATTGCGGGCCGCCATGGAGCAAACCAATGCAATGGCGCTCAGCCATGTTGAGGCCGAGTCTCGCCCCCACCGCCTCGTCATAGGCCTGCGTCGCGTCCTGCCACTGCATGATGGCAAGGCCGATCGCGGTCGCCAGTTCGGTGCGATCTCCGCTTGACGAATTTGTTTCGATCATCTAATTATCAATCCGTCTAACATTTAGACTGTTATAGCAATATGCGGCCGCGGCTTGCTATAGGCAAGGGTCGGCCGCCAACGAGGAGTGGAAAATGAGCCCGATCCAACGGCATGCGCCTCTCTCGCATGAGGAAGAGTTCAAATATGCCAAGCTGGCGATGGAATGGTATGGCTGGGGCTCGCCCATCGGCGTCGGCATCCTGCTGGTGTCGCTGGCAGCCGCCGCCGTACTGATGCGCATCGCCGTCTACGGCCTGTAATGATGGCTGTCGCCGCCACCGAGGCATTGCCGGTCGCCATCATTGGCGCCGGCATCGCCGGGCTGGCTCTTGCGCCATGCTTCGTCGGCAAACAGTTGGCGTCTGCCTACTCGAGGCGCGATCGCGCGAAGCCTCTAGCGAAGGTGCGTTCCTCACCCTGGCGCCCACCATTGAGGACGCCGTGCTGTGGCCGCCTGCCTCGTTGCGACGGCCGACGGGCATTAGTGATCAGTCACGCGGCGGCCGAGATATCCGTGCCCAGGATCGTCAGGTTGCGGCCCGCATGCTTGGCCTGGTAGAGACACCGGTCCGCGGCGCGCATCAGCTCCGATACGTTGACATCCTCGCCGCAGACGGTGCCGCCTATGCTGACCGTCAACGGGATGGTCCGTTCATCGACAGGCCGGAAGCGGATCAACTCGACCTCGCGGCGGATCCGTTCGGCAACGCGCTTGGCCTCCTGTTCCGTGGCTCCGGTCAAAAACGCGCCGAACTCCTCGCCGCCGATGCGGCCGAGCACGTCACCGCTGCGCACGCCGCGCTCGATGGCGCTGGCGATCAACAGCAGCGCGTCGTCACCGGTCAGGTGGCCGAAATTGTCATTGATCGTCTTGAAATGATCGGCGTCGATGATCAGCAGCGCGCCGCGGTCGGACTTGCGCCGGGAGCCGTCCAGCGCGGCAAAGAAGCTTTCCCGGTTGAGCATGCCGGTCATGTCGTCGCGGCTCGCCTTTTCCGCCAGGCGGCGGTGCGCTGCGGCGAGTTGGGCATGGGCACGGGCAAGTTCGCGATGGGCGTTCTTCAGCCTGTCGCTCTGCCAGAACGTGCCGGCGCATGCCGTCCAGGCAAGGACCAGCGGACAGAGCGTCGATGTCAGCCAGATCGTGCGGGTGACCGGGAATCCCATGGCTGGCACGATGATCAACGTCAGCAGGAGAGAGGCCGCGACGGAGGCGAAGGCGATGGCGGCGGCTTTGAGAATAATGCTGTTCATCGCAGGCTCCCCACAGGACTGTCTCTGTGCCAGCAAGCCCTGAAGGCTATCTTTCCGGGATGCATAAAATTTGAATCGTGTGGCTATTTCTGCAACTTCAACGCGCAGAAGTTGTGGATAAAGTCCCTTTCAGAATCCCTGTTTCATGCCATAAGGAGCGCATGACCACGCTTCCCGACCCCGCCCGCTTCGCCCATGTCACCGACTGGGTATTCGACCTCGACAACACGCTCTATCCGCACCACTCGAATCTGTTCTCGCAGATCGACGTCAAGATGACCGCCTATGTCGGGGAACTGCTGGCGCTGCCGCGCGAGGAGGCGCGCAAGCTGCAAAAGGAGCTGTATCGCGAATACGGCACGACGCTGAACGGGCTGATGACGCGCCACGGCATCGATCCCGACGACTTCCTCGAGAAGGTCCATGACATCGATTATTCGTGGCTGGTGCCCGATCCCGTTCTCGGCACCGCCATCCGCCAGCTTCCCGGCCGCAAGTTCATCTTCACCAATGGCGACCGCAGACACGCCGAGCGCACCGCGCGCCAGCTCGGCATCCTCGAGCATTTCGATGACATCTTCGATATCGTCGCCGCCGGCCTCAACCCCAAGCCGGCGCGCCAGACCTACGAGAAGTTCGCAGAACTGCACGCCGTCACCGGCCACAATGCGGTGATGTTCGAGGATCTCGCCCGCAACCTTTCCGTGCCGAAGTCGCTTGGCATGACCACGGTTCTCGTGGTGCCGCGCAATTTCGAGCCGACCTTCTCGGAAATCTGGGAACGCGACCCGGCCAACGAGGATGACGTCGATTTCGTCACCGACGATCTCGCCACGTTCCTCACGACCATAATCGTGAGTGAGTGAGGAATTGAGGGATTGAGGAATTGGTCAGGACGCCCCAGTTCCTATTCATTTCCCCAGTTCCTCATTTCCCTGCTCCCGCAATTCCTATTCCCCTAGCTTGTAGAAGCGGTTGATGATGCTCCAGGCTTCGTCGGCTGTGTCGACGAAATCGATGATGTCCTGGTCGCCCGGGCTGATGGTGCCTTGCTCGGCGAGGAAGTCGAGGTCGATCGCCCGCTTCCAGAAGGATTTGCCGAACAGGATCACCGGCACGCGCTCCATGCGCCCGGTCTGGATCAGCGTCAGCGTCTCGAAGAACTCGTCCATCGTGCCGAAGCCGCCGGGAAACACCGCCACGGCCTTTGCGCGCATGACGAAGTGCATCTTGCGGATGGCAAAATAGTGGAAGTTGAAACAGAGCTCCGGCGTAACATAGGGGTTCGGTGCCTGCTCGTGCGGCAACACGATGTTGAGCCCGATCGACGGCGCGCCGACATCGGCGGCGCCGCGGTTTCCCGCCTCCATCACGCCAGGCCCGCCGCCGGTCACCACGACATATTCGCGATAATATGACGTGGCCGACTGCTGCGAGCAGAGGCGGGCGAATTTGCGCGCCTCTTCGTAATATTTGCTGTTTTCCTCGAGGTTCTTCTTCTGCGTCTCGTTCTTGGCGGCCCAGGCCTCGCCGCCCGGTTCGGGCAGGCGCGCGCCGCCGAACAGGATCACCGTCGAACGGATGCCGCGCTCGGCCAGGATCATTTCCGGCTTCAGCAGTTCCAGTTGCAGCCTGACCGCTCGCAATTCGCGCCGCGTCATGAAGTCGGGATCGTTCCAGGCCAGGCGGTAGGTTTCGGCCCGCGTCTGCGGCGTGTCCGGCACGCTTTTCGACCGCTCCAGATCCTCGTCCGAATGCGGCAGCGGCGTCCATCCCGCCTTTTCCATGGGAGTCATCGAATCCACCCGTCCATTCCTTTACTTGCGTCGTCCCGTGACGCAGCCGCGATTGACCCCCATTGAGCCTTAACATAGGGTCCGCGCGACTTTTAAACAGGTTAAGGCGCAGCCCCTTAACAGCTTGGTAATGGAGCAAATTCATGTCGAAGCCCGATCTGGCGAGCCTCGAAAAGACCATCGACAGGGCCTTTGAGGAACGCGACGCCATTTCGACCGCGACCCGCGGCGAGGTGCGCGACGCCATCCAGTCGGCACTCGACCTACTCGACCGCGGCACCGCCCGCGTCGCCGAACGGCAGGCCGACGGCAAATGGCACGTCAACCAGTGGCTGAAGAAGGCCGTGCTGCTCTCCTTCCGGCTCAATCCGATGGAGATCATCAAGGGCGGCCCCGGCGAGGCCGTGTGGTGGGACAAAGTGGCGTCCAAGTTCGACGGCTGGAGCGCCGTCGATTTCGAGAAGGCGGGCTTCCGCGCCGTGCCGTCATCGATCGTGCGCCGTTCAGCCTATGTCGCGCCCGGCGCCGTCTTGATGCCGTCCTTCGTCAATGTCGGCGCCTATGTCGATAGCGGCACCATGGTCGATACCTGGGCTTCGGTCGGCTCCTGTGCCCAGATAGGCAAGAATGTCCACCTTTCGGGCGGCGTCGGCATCGGCGGCGTGCTGGAGCCGATGCAGGCCGGCCCCACCATCATCGAGGACAATTGCTTCATCGGCGCGCGTTCCGAAGTGGTCGAGGGCTGCATCGTGCGCGAAGGCTCGGTGCTCGGCATGGGCGTCTTCATCGGCCAGTCGACCAAGATCGTCGACCGCGCCACCGGCGAGGTCTTCTACGGCGAGGTGCCGCCGAATTCCGTTGTCGTCGCCGGATCGATGCCGGGCAAGGCGTTTCCAAACAACGAACCGGGCCCAGGCCTCTACTGCGCCGTCATCGTCAAGCGGGTCGACGCCAGGACCCGGTCCAAGACCTCGATCAACGAATTGCTGCGCGATTGATCTTTCAGCCGGGCAGGTGCACCTTCCGCCGGCGCGACGATCGGTCGCGCTGGTTCAACATGGAGGGGTGACATGGACTGGAAATATCTGCTCACAAGCTTTGACGGTCGCATCAACCGGGGCAAGTTCTGGGCTGGCATCGGCGTATTCATCGTTATCGGCGTTATTGCTTTCATTCTCGATGCGATCCTCGGCACGCGTTTCACCACGGCCAGCGGTGCCCAGATCGGCATCATCGGCATCCTCTTCGCGCTGGCATCGATCTATTTCGCGATTGCCCTCTATGCCAAACGCTGGCACGACCGCAACAAGTCGGGCTGGTGGACGCTGATCGGCTTCGTACCCGTCATCGGCGGCATCTGGCTGCTGGTCGAACTCGGCATCCTCGAAGGCACCAGGGGTGCCAATCAATATGGATCGGACCCGCTTGCCTGAAAAATCGGATCTCAACTGGCTTTTCTTCAAGACCTCGGGCCGCGTCAGCCGCGCGGCCTATTTTCTCGGCGGATTGCTCGTCGCCATCATCCAGGCATTCCCGCTGTACCGCTTCACGCTGGTGCCGGAGGGCTCGGCCGAGAGCAACATGTGGTCGTTCATCTTTTTCATCGCCTTCATCGCCTCGCTGTGGTCGAACATCGCGCTGGCGGTGAAGCGGCTGCACGACCTCGACAAGCCGGGCATCGCCGCGCTGATCCTGTTCGTGCCGGTCGTCTCGATCGTCGCCTTCCTTGTGTTGTGCCTGTTTCCAGGGCAGCCAGGGCCCAACCGCTACGGCCGGCGCACCAACGAGCCGGCTGAATCAAAGAAATAGAGCATGATGTCGTCCGAAACCGCTTCACACTTTTCGGCATCACGCTCTAAGGGAGCCGACAAGGGGGCCGATCGGATATCTCGCCATGCGCTACCGCACGCTTGATCCGAAACTGATCATCGAAACCGCCGAGCGGCTTGAAGGCCGCGTGGCTGACCGTTTCCCGGACGCCGGGTTGCGCGGCGTCGCCGCCGAACTGGTGTCGTTGTCGCGCGATCTGGCCAAGGCCGCCAAGGCCCTGGAAGCGCCGATCTGGTGGCTGCGTGGCATCATTGTCGCCGCCGTGATCGCCGGTGGGCTGATCTTTCTCTTCGTCGGCACCATCCTGCCGCTCATTCACATCTCCCAGGCCGACGACGCGGTGCAGTCGGTGCAAGGCATCGAAGCCACGATCAACATGATCATCCTCGCCGTGCTCGGCTTCCTCGCCCTGATCCGCACCGAGGAGCGCATCAAGCGCAAGCAGGTGTTTCGCCAGTTGCACGGCCTGCGTTCGCTGATCCACGTCATCGACATGCATCAGCTGACCAAGGATCCGGCGGCGCTGTCGGCCAGTTTCAAACCGACCTCGCATTCGCCGGCCCGCATCACCAACGCCGCGGATCTCGCGCGCTATCTCGACTATTGCTCCGAAATGCTGTCGATCACCGGCAAGATCGCGGCGCTGTTCGCCCAGTCCGTCAATGACGCTGTCGTCATCGACGGCGTCAACGACGTCGAGAACCTGGCATCCAACCTGTCGCGCAAAATCTGGCAGAAGATCACGTTGATCGACGGCCGGCCGGCGACGCCACAACCTTCTCCGGCGCCAGGCCCGGCGAGCCGAGCCGCTCGGCTTCCGCCACGCGCACCAGGGCCCTGATCCGCTGGACCGTCGGCGCCGGCGTGCCGGCTTTTTCAGCGAGCCGCAAAACAGCACCCTGCAGGTCGTCGATCTCGGTCGGCCGGTCGCGCCGCAGATCGTCCCACATCGACGAACGCGCCTCGGGGTCGATCGCCAGCATGCGCCGCGCCAGCAATTTGAACAGCCAGTCGGGCAGCCTGAGCACCTTCGACAGCAGCGCCGGCCGCACGCCGGCGATGCGCGCCGGCTCAACGCCGGAGGCCTTCATGGCCCGCAGCGCCTCGTCGATCTGGCCGGCGAGGATCAGCCGCCAGCGCCTGTCGGCGAGTTCGGTTGCCAGCGGAAGGCCCGACAGCGCCACCAACGCATTGTTCAGGTTCATCAGAAGCTTGCCCCACAGCACGGCCTTCATGTCGCCATGCGCTTGGACAGCGAGACCTTCGACGTCGAGAAGGCCGGCAAGGCCGGCATCCCCATCCTCGACCATCACCTTGCCATCGCTGGCGCGGTGGACGCGCAGCGGCAGCTCTCCATCGGCTGATTGCACGACATTGAACGGCACCATGCCGGCCAGCACCGTTTGCCGGCCAAGCGCCGCGCGCAGCCTGTCGGCATTGTCGACGCCGTTCTGCAGGCTCACGACCACGGCATCCGGACCGGCATGGGCCCTGATGAGTGCTGCCATATCCTGCGTCGCGCCGCTCTTGACGGTGACCAGGATCACGTCGGCCTCCGCCAAGGCGGCGGCAGGATCGGTGGTGACGGCAAGCGCTTCGGGCTTGATCAGGCGATCGCGGCCGTCGAGGTCGCTGACGCGCAATCCGCCCTGCCGCAGCGCTGCCTCGACGCGCGGCCTGGCGAGCAGGACAACCCGCCGCCCGGCGAGCGCCAGGCAGCCGCCGGTATAACAGCCTATGCTGCCGGCGCCGGCAATGACGATCCTCTTTTCGTCGTTTGCCATCTCTTACTCCGCGTCGGCCAGAACTATACGACATGAAAACCATAATGTCGGCGGTATCGTCGGCCATTGGCTTGGCCCTATGTCTGGCAGTGACAGGCCTTTCGCTTTCGACTATCGCTTTTGCCATGACGCTGCCGACTGACCCCGCCGCAAACCTCGTCTCTCTCATCCGCTGTGCCTCGGTGACGCCAGCCGAAGGCGGCGCCCTGAGCGCGCTGGAGGCTATGCTGGAACCGCTCGGCTTTCTGGTTGATCGGCCGGTGTTCTCCGAGGACGGCACGCCCGATATCGAGAACCTCTATGCACGGCGCTCCGGCAACGGCCCGCATCTGATGTTCGCGGGCCATACCGACGTCGTGCCCATCGGCGACGAAGCCGCCTGGACGCATCCGCCTTTCGCCGCCGAGATCGCCAATGGCGAGATGTATGGCCGCGGCGCCGTCGACATGAAGGGCGGCATTGCCTGCTTCATCGCCGCGGTGGCGCGCCATGTCGAGGCAAATGGCGGCCCGAAGGGCTCGGTATCGCTGCTGATCACCGGCGACGAGGAAGGTCCGGCCATCAACGGCACGGTCAAGCTGCTCGAATGGGCCGCGTCCAAAGGCGAAAAGTGGGACGCCTCGATTGTTGGCGAGCCGACCAATCCGGACACGCTCGGCGACATGATCAAGATCGGCCGGCGCGGCTCGATGTCGGGCAGCATCACCGTCAATGGCCGCCAGGGCCATGCCGCCTATCCGCAGCTTGCCGACAATCCGGTGCGCGGGCTGATGAGCCTGGTGGACGCCTTGCTGCATCCCGTCTTCGACAAGGGAACCAAGGATTTCCAGCCGACCAATCTGGAGGTGACCTCCATCGATGTCGGCAACCCGGCCACCAACGTCATTCCTGCCAAGGCGACCGCCACCTTCAACATCCGCTTCAACGACAGCTGGACGGCAGAGACGGTCCAGGCGGAAATCCACAACCGCCTCGATCAGGCCGCGGGGCGCAAGAAATACCGGCCAGGCAAGAAGACGCCGGTCGACTATGACTTGGTCTGGCGCGACCGGCCGAGCCATGTCTTCCTGACCCGCGACGACAGGCTGGTCGAGACGCTGAGCGGCTCGGTCAAGGCGGTGGTCGGCAAAACGCCGGCGCTGTCCACCTCCGGCGGCACATCGGATGCGCGCTTCATCAAGGATTATTGCCCGGTGGTGGAATTCGGCCTGGTCGGCAAGACCATGCACATGGTCGACGAGCGCGTCGCCATCGCCGATCTGGAAACGCTGACGCGGATCTACCAGCGCTTCATCGATGACTGGTTCGGACAGGGCTGAGCATGCTTACCGCGGACGAAACCCAAGCTTCGCTGACCGGCGCCTGGCGGCTGATGCTCGGCAAGGTCGACGGGCTGCGCCTGCTCGACCTGTCGGCCGACGGCTTCTGGAATTCGTTCTTCGCCATCATCGTCGCGGCACCGGCGCTGATCGTCGGCTGGGTCGGCATCGCCAACGAGATCAGCGATCCCGATGCCTTCGCTGGCCGCTTCAGCATGCTGGTGCGGCTGGCGACGGTCGATATCGGCTCCTGGGTGCTGCCGCTGGTCGCGCTCGCCTTGGTGGCACCACGCGCCGGCATTGGCGGGCGCTTCGTCCACTATGTCGTCGCCAGCAACTGGGCCTCGGCCATCACCGCCTGGCTGATGCTGCCTTCGGCGCTGATCAGGCTTTTCCTGTCGTCGACAAGCCAGGTCGCGAGCCTGGTGTCGCTGCTGTTGTTTTCCCTGTCGATGGTGCTGACCTGGCGCATGACCACCGCCACGATCGGCAGGGGCGCGGCGGTCGGCACCGCCGTTTTCGTCGGCATGTTCATCGCTTCGCTGCTGGCGCTGTTCGGGCTGCAGATGCTGCTTGGGATCAGCGTGCCGGACGATGTCGGGCCCCAGAGCCTTTCCGGGCTCTATTCCGGATAGAGCGAGGCTCTTATCCCGGATAGAACCGTGTTCTATCCGGGATAATCGACGCCTATCAGGAAAAGTCCATCGGGCGGCGCTACCTGACCGCAGGCGGCGCGGTCTCGCGCCTCGAGCGCGGTCTTGAGATCGCCTGATGTCCAGCCGCCGTCGCCGACCCGCTTGAGCGAGCCGACCATGGAGCGCACCTGGTTGTGCAGGAAGGACCGCGCCGAGGCTCTCACCTCGATCACGTCGCCCGTCCGGCTCACATCGAGCCGCTCCAATGTCCTGAGCGGGCTGTTGGCCTGGCACTGGGTGGAGCGGAAGGTGGTGAAGTCGTGCCGGCCGAGCAGGAGCTTCGCCGCCTCATGCATGGCGGCGGCATCGAGCCGCTTCGGCACCCACCACACCTTACCCTTCTCCAGCGCCGAGGGCGCCCGCCGGTTGAGAATGCGGTAGAGATAGTGCCGGCCGATGGCCGAGAAACGGGCATCGAAATCGTCCGGGGCGATCGTGGCCTTCAGGATGACGATGCGCGCGCCGGCCACCTGCAGGTGTGCATTGATGGCATCGCGCACCTTGTCGTCGGGCCACGCCTTGGCAAGGTCGACATGCGCCACCTGCGCGGTCGCGTGCACGCCGGCATCGGTGCGGCCGGCGGCGCGCAGCCGGACCGCCTCGCCGCAGAATTTCTCGATCGCCTGTTCGATCGCCTGCTGCACCGAAGGCTGATCGGCCTGGTGCTGCCAGCCGGCAAACAGGCTGCCGTCATATTCGATATCGAGGCGAAAACGCGGCATGCCGGTCGGTTATACGCCCTCGCCTAGGCGGCGAGAGCGGTAAAGGCGGAGGCGTAGACCAGTCTGCCGGCTTCGGGTGCGTCGCCCCAGGCCAGCGCCTGCAGCGCTTCGCCTTGGTATTCGCTTTCGAACTTTTCAGCCCGGGCGTGGCTATAGCCGAAACGGCCGTAATAGGCCGGATCGCCCAGCACGATAGCCAGCGTCTCGCCGGCATCCCTGAGCCGGATATGGGCCTCGCGGATCAGCGCGCCGCCGATGCCGGAGCCGTGAAAAGACGGCTCCACCGCCAACGGGGCAAGCGCCACGGCGGCAAAACTGTTGCCGCCGTTCTGCACGAACAGCCGCGAAAACAGGATGTGGCCAACGGCCTGGCCGTCCTCCTCCGCCACCAGTTCGACGACAGCGTCACCGCCGGTTACCAACGCGTCGACCAGTCCGGCCTCCGTCTGCTGGCCGAATGCGTGTTCTTCGACGAGGCGAATGGCCTCGCGGTCCCGCGGCGTCGCCGCGCGTATCGACATCATACTCATGAGAATTTCAGTCCTTTTTCGATCTTGGCTCCGCGCAGGAACTCCGACGCGGCAGCGGGCCTTCCGCCCGCACGTTGAACTTCGACCACCCTGATCGCGCCTTTTCCGCAGGCGACCGTCAGCCGGTCATCGAGAATTCCTCCCGAGTCGCCCAAATCTTCCGAAAGCGACAGGCCTTCGGATAGCGTCGAGCGAAGCAGTTTCAGCCGTTCGATGCGGCCGCCAATGTCAATCTCGGACCAGGCGCCAGGAAAGGGCGACAGGCCACGAATGTGGTTGTGGACCTCGGCCGCGGGCCGTGTCCACTCCACGCGCGTCTCGGATTTATCGATTTTCCTGGCGTAAGTCACCCCTTCGGCCGCTTGCGCGGTAAATGTCAGGATGTTCTGTTCCAGCCGTGCCAGCGCTTCCGCCATCAGGGCAGCGCCAACACTCATCAACCGATCATGCAGATCGCCGGCTGTCATATCGGGGTCGATGGCGCATTTTTCAACCAATCCCACCGGACCCGTGTCGAGGCCCTCCTCCATGCGCATCACCATCATGCCGGTCTCGGTGTCGCCGGCCATGATGGCGCGCTGCATGGGCGCGGCGCCGCGCCAGCGCGGCAAAAGCGAAGCGTGGCCGTTGACGCAGCCAAGCCGGGGTGCCTCCAGAACCGCCTTGGGCAGGAGCAAGCCATAGGCGACAACCACGGCGATATCGGCGCCAAAGGCGGCAAAAGCGGCCTGTTCGGCCTCGCCCTTCAACGATGTCGGCGTGCGCACCTCGATACCCAGCCGCTCGGCCTCGCGCTGCACGCGGGACGGCGTCAACTCCAGCCCGCGCCGGCCTGCGGCGCGCGGCGGCTGCGTATAAACAGCTGCTATCTCATGTCCGGCTTCAGCGATGGCACGCAGCGTCGGCACCGAAAACTCCGGCGTGCCCATGAAGATGACGCGAAGGGGCATTTTCTTTTGCGGCCTTGTTCCTGCCTTGCCGTGACCCGGCTCAGGCACTCGTTTCAAACGGGTTTACGAGCTTAAGGTCAAGCCCGTCGAAGTCGCGAACATTGCGGGTTGCCAGCGTGGCGTCATGCGCGAGACAGATCGCGGCGATCATGGCATCAGCAAGGCTGATTGGGCGCCCGAGCCGTTCCCGCGTCGCTCGGAGCTTGCCGGCAAGGCGAGGGATAGAACCAGCAAATTCCACGACGCGACCGGAGAACTGCTTCGATATCAGGTGATCGAGAGCACGGACATGGCGATCGGAGCCGGTCTTGTTCAGAAATCGTCCGGCACCGAAGGATTGCTCCATGACGACAGGGCCGCACAGGTACAGGTCAAGCAACTCCTGTTTGCGAAACCATTCGACCACGTTCGCATCGGGTGCCGTCCTGCTCGTTTCGGAAATGACGTTGGTGTCGAGGACGATCACTCGAAATCCTCGGCCGGGCGCCCAAAGTCGCGTTTTCTATCCGCTTCGATCTCGTCCATGATCTCGGCGAATTCGTCGTCGATCGCATTCTCCGTCGCGAACGCGGAGCGTATATTGTCCCATGCCGACAGACCGGGCTCTGGCTTGGCCTCCTTTTCGGCGACCATGCCTTTCCGTAACAGATCGATTGCTTTTCCCGATAGGCTCTGGCCGCCGCTTCGTGCAGCCTGTTCGATTTCGCGTTTCAACGGCTCGGGAATGTCCCTGATCAGCATATCGCCCATGCAATTCTCCAACGTTGATATCAATGATATCACAGCGAAGATTGTTGCTCAATGGATTCTGCGCTCGGTACCCTATCCCGCCAGCTTGCCTGGCGCCTTGTCCCTGGCGAGCTTCTTGAACTTCTTCACCACCATGTCGCGCTTCAGCTTCGAGATGTGGTCGATGAACAGCACGCCGTTGAGATGGTCGATCTCGTGCTGCAGGCAGGTCGCCATCAGCCCTTCGGCCTCCATCTCCTGCAGCGTACCGTCGCGGTCGAGATATTTGACCCGCACCGAGGCTGGGCGCTCGACCTCGGCATAATAATCGGGGATCGACAGGCAGCCTTCCTCGTAGACGGACCGCGCGTCGGCGCTTTCGAGAATCTCCGGGTTGATGAAGACGTGCGGCGCCGGCGTTTCGTCTTCCTTGGCGAGGTCGATCACCAGCATGCGCAGCGGTTCGCCGATCTGGATAGCCGCCAGCCCGATGCCGGGTGCGTCATACATGGTCGCCAGCATGTCGTCGGCCAGTTTGCGCAAGGGCGCGTCGACGCGCTCCACCGGCTTGGAAGCCTGGCGCAGGATGGGGTCGGGAAGGATGATGAGCGGCTTGATCGGCATGGCGTTTCACCTAAGACCTCAAAAGAAAGGCGTCAACCGGTAGGCCTGAGCCTCGTTCACGTTTTGATCTGTGCCGGCCTGCCGAATCGGCTATGCTGTCCACATGAATGATCTGAGCACCATCCTTTCGGAGCCTGTCGTACGGCTCGGCGCCTCGACAATCACGCTCGGCCACGCGCTTGCCTTCGGCGTCTTGCTGTTTCTCGGTCTGTTCGTGGCGCTCGTCGCTGCGCTGTGGCGGTCGGCCAAGGCGCGCGCGGTCGCCGCCGCGGAAGCCGCCGACCATGCCCGCGACGCCGAGACACGCATGGCTGGTATTTTGCAGGCGCAGGCGGAAATGCAGGGCCGCATGGGGGCTATTGCCGAAGTGTTCGGCGCCCGGCAGGCCGAATTGACGCAATCGATCGGCCAGCGGCTCGACGCCATGACCGGCCGCATCGGCCAGACCATGACCGAGCAGACCAAATCAACGCATGAGAGCCTGGCGAAGCTGCAGGAGCGGCTGGCGGTCATCGACACCGCGCAAGGCAACATCCAGTCGCTTGCCGGCCAGGTCGTGCAGTTGCAGGCGATCCTCTCCAACAAGCAGACGCGCGGCGCCTTCGGCCAGTCACGGATGGAGGCGATCGTCGCCGACGGCCTGCCGCATGGCGCCTATGAATTCCAGGCGACGCTATCGAACGGCAGCCGGCCGGACTGCCTGGTGAAAATGCCAAACGGCGCGCCGTCGCTTGCCATCGATGCCAAATTTCCGCTGGAAGCCTGGAACGCCATCCGCGCCGCCGACGGGGCCGACCTGCAGAAGGTCGCCGCCCAGGCCTTCCGCCGCGACATCGAGGTCCATGTCCGCGACATTTCGGAAAAATACCTGCTCCAGGGCGAGACGCAGGACACGGCCTTCATGTTCGTGCCGTCGGAATCGGTGTTCGCCGAAATCCATGAGAATTTCGAAGCGGTTGTCCAGAAGGCGCACCGCGCCCGGGTCATCATCGTCTCGCCTTCGCTGCTGATGCTGTCGATCCAGGTCATCCAGGCGATCCTCAAGGATGCCCGCATGCGCGAACAGGCGCATCTGATCCAGGGCGAAGTCATCAGGCTGATGGAAGACGTCCAGCGTGTCGACGAGCGGGTGCGCAAATTGCAGGGCCATTTCGGCCAGTCGGCCAAGGACATCGAAGACATCCTCGTCTCGACCTCGAAAGTGACCAAGCGCGGCCAGAAGATCGAGGCGCTGGAATTCGGGGAAGGCGAGCCCGACGCCCCACACGGCGGCGCCAAGGTGGAGGCCGCACCGCGCGTGGCCGATTCCAAGACGGGACAGCTGAGGCTGAGGGTCGTCGAAGGCGACGACTGAACGCTACTGCTCCTCCACTGTGGTCATGCCCTCGAATTCCGGAAGCCAATGCAGCGCCGAGCGGTGCCATTTCTGGTGTCTTGGAACCAGGTCCTGGCGCTGCCGCGAGGTCCCGACCCTGATGCCATAAACCTTTGGACCGTCGCCGACCGAGGTCGCATAAAGATGCGAGCCGCAGTCGGCACAAAAAGCCTGGGCACGCTTGGCGCCGCTCGCCACGGTCTTGATATAGATTTTCGGCGCGCCCCTGGTGATCCGGTAGTGATCTTCCTGCGTGGGAACAGTGACGCGAAAGGCCGTACCGGTCAGCTGTTGGCAATCGGTACAGTGGCAGATCGAGGTCTTTTCCGGGTCGACCTCCGCCTCATAGGTGATGGCACCACAATGACAGCCGCCGTCGATCTTCATCGTCATTCCTCCAACATCGATCAGGTAATCTTAGCGGCGCGGCGACGCGAAGCAACGGCGCGGCGCTGGTCCAGAGGCCAAGGCATGATCAGGAAGAGGGGATTTTCGGATCATACTCAAACTCTATCCGGACGCGGATTCGATCAGCTTGCGCCGCTTTTCCCAGGTGCCTGACGTCTGCGGCTTGACGAACAGCCGCGTGATCTCAGGCATTTCCTTCCTTAGCCGGGCCTCGAGACGCTCGACGCAGGCCTCAATGTCCGGCGCCGCCAGATGGTCCTCGAATTCGATGCTCAGGGCGGCAACGATCTCTTCCGGTCCCATATGCACCGTCAGCACACCGTTCGCCCGCTGCACCGCCGGATCCTGCTGGACGATCGCCAGCACCTTCCTCTGCACCTCGGGTGAGGCCGGCTCACCGATGAGCAGGCCCTTGCTTTCACGCGCCAGGAAGATCGCTGTCGCGCCGAGGATGAGCGCGATGCCGATCGAGGCGGCGCCGTCGAGTTCGGGCATCTCGAAAATCTCCGCCGCCGATATGCCGGCAAAGGCGACCGTCAGGCCGAGAAGGGCCGCGCTGTCTTCAAACAGCACCGTATAGACGCTCGGGTCCTTGCTCGATTGCACGGCTTCCAGCCAGCCTTGCTTGCCCTTCTGCTTGCGGAATTCCTTCAGCGCCACCAGCCAGGAACTGCCTTCGAACAGAAAGGACAGGCCGAGAACGACGTAGTTCACCTTGACGTTGGCGACCGGTTCCGGCGCCATGATGTGGATGATGCCCTCGTAGAACGACACGCCGGCGCCCAGCGCGAAGACCAGAAGGGCGACGATGAAGCTCCAGAAATAGAGTTCACGGCCGTGGCCGAGCGGATGGGTGGGGCTGGCCGGGCGTTCGGCCCGGTGCATGCCGTAAAGCAGCAGGCCGCCATTGCCGGTATCGACCAGCGAATGCACGCCTTCCGACAGCATGGCCGAACTGCCGGTGAAAAAGGCCGCGGCGAACTTGGTCAGCGCTATGGCGAGGTTGCCGGCGAGCGCCGCATAGATGACCGTTCTGGAGCCGCCATGCCCTGCCATGCAGGTCTATCCTCTTGAGGTACAATGTAGCGGCCCTGCCGCGGAGCTGCACAGCCATCACAACGCGCCAATCGTCGGGTCGTTCAACGTCTTCGAAACCTGCTGGCAACAACGCCAGCTATTCCTGGATTTCGTCCGTCCATACCTTGAAGCCCGCAAGCATGCCTGGCCCGAAAATATGGGTCAGCGGCACGTCCGCCGCGTCACGGCCCGAGGCGATCAGGATGCGGCCGATACGTGGCGCGTTGTTGCGCGGATCGAAAGCGTGCCAGCGGCCGCCGAGGTAGACCTCCATCCAGGCGCAGAAATCCATGCTCGCCCAGGGCTTCGGCATGCCGATGTCGCTGATGTAGCCTGTGCAGTAGCGCGTCGGGATATTGAGTGCCCGGCAGAATGTGACGGCGAGATGCGCGAAATCGCGGCACACGCCACTCCGTTCACGCCAGGCTTCCGCGGCGGTGCGCGTCACCCGTGCGTTGCCGTAGTCGAAGGCGATGTGGTTGTGGACGAAATCGCACACCGCCTGCACGCGCGGGATGCCGGGCGGCGTATGGCCGAACAGCCGCCATGCCTCGCTTGCCAGGAGGTCGCTTTCGCAAAACCGGCTGGGCAGCAGGAACAGGAGCGTTTCCGCCGGCAGGTCGCGCACCTCGTGCTGCCACGCCATCAGCTCGCCCATCTCGAGTGTGCCGGGGTCGCGGATCACCGCATCGGTACCGAAAGTGAAACGCCCGGGCGGAGCGACGAACCGGTTGCACCAGTTTCCGAAACTGTCGCGATAACTTTCAATCGGCACCGGCGGGCTGGAGGTCAGAAAATCCGGGCGCTCAAGATCCGAAGCGCGGGAATAATGGACATTGAGCATTGCGATGAGCGGCGTCTCCTGCGGAAAATCGAAGCTCATCTCGCAGCCGATGTGGATCCGCATTGTCGTCCCGACCGGCCTGCCTGACGATCACCCGGCGGTGCACGGGTCGATGCAGCAGTGCGAAGACAACCATGGCATGGACCGCCCGGGTTTACGAGCAAATTAGAAACCGGTTGAAAGCGGCCTGCCGGCGTTGGCAGCAAGCACTAGCCTCTTGCAGTCCGGCGTTTGTCTTGTTTCACTCCGTCTCCCGCAACAGGAGGAACGAATCATGGCCAAAGGTGCGATGAAGGCAGGCAAGGAAGCCCGCAAACCAAAGAAAGACGCCAAGAAGCCTGTAGCCGCTCCGGCCCTGAAGGCGCCGCCGGTCAAGGCAATGAGGATCAAGGAAAAGTAAGTCTCGGCAACACGACGGGGCGGGACTTCACCGGCGGCATTCGACAATGCCGCCGGCACGTGTTGATCGGCGTTCGGACAGCCCTATGTCGACGACGCGGGGACGACCTCGCACTTTCCGAAAAATTCGGTCGGGACGACCCGCCATTGTCGACTGAGCATCCGAGGCCGGAGAGGCTGGATGTTCCGATGGAGCGTTGCGATGTCCTGGACTTTTCTGTTTTTCGCCGGCCTGTTCGAAATCGGCTGGGCGATCGGCCTCAAATATACCGACGGCTTCACCAGGCTTGTGCCGACCGTGCTCACGGTCGCTTCGATGATCGTCAGCCTCACCTTGCTCGGCCTGGCGCTGAAGGCGCTGCCTGTCGGCACCGCCTATGCGGTGTGGACCGGTGTCGGCACAGTCGGCACGGCGCTGCTCGGGATCTGGTTGCTGGGCGAGCCTGCCACGGCGATCAGACTCGGGTGCATCGCGTTGATCGTCTGCGGTATCATGGGGCTGAAATTCGCGGCTTGAACGGCCCTGTCCGCCGGCAGACGGTATCGACCGCGCCGATATCCCCGGACGTCAAGCCGATATCCCCGGACGTCAAGCCGATATCCCCGGACGTCAAGCCGACATCCCTGGATGTCAAGCGACATCCTGGATGTCAAGCCGATATCCAGGAATGCAGGGGCTTCCGGTGGCAACATGGACAACCGCGAAAAGGGCCGCGCCTTGGCGCGTCCCTTGTTCATCATCCGTCGCGGCGAGTGCGCTCTTAGCGACCCGTAAAGCCGGGAGGTGTCCTGCCGGTGCGCTGCTTGCGTGCCGCATAGCGCGCGTCGCGCTTTGCCTTGCGCTCAGCTTCATCGGCAAGCAAACGAGCAATACGCTCGTTCTCCTCGGCTTCCCGAAGCTTGGCATCCGCTTGCGCTGCCTCTTCGGCGGCAATGCGCGCCGCTTCGGCTGCGGCCTCACGCTCGGCCTTCTCAATCGCCTCGCGTGCCAGCTTTTCCTGCTTCAGCTTGGCCTTCTCGGCCTCGCGGATCTCCCGAGCCGCAAGGATCGCCTTGCGTTCGGCCTGTCGTGCCAGCACCGCAGGATCGTCTGCTGCCGGCTTTGACTTGAAGCGCTCCAGAAGCGCCTTCTTTGCCTCGGTCGCGGCATTGCGCCGCTCGAAAATGTCTTTTTCCCTGTAGATAGCCAAGTCCACTTCCTTGAAGTCTATTCGCGACGCTTACATACGCGCGAAAACCGGGAGTTCAAGCGCCAAAACGGCATGCCAGCCATGAAATTCCGGGATGTTGCACCGGGGAGACGCATTTCCCGCCGAAATCGACATGCACTGTTCACCAGCCGCCCTCTGGCGGCGTGGCGGGCGTGTCGCTACCTCTAGCGCGACAATCAACACACTGGGATGACATCCAAATGGAACTCGGCCTCTACACTTTTGCCGATGTGAGCCCTGTGCCGGGTCCCGGCGCCATCGGCCCGCATGAGCGGCTGCGCAACCTGATCGACGAGATCGAACTGGCCGACCAGGTCGGCCTCGATGTCTTTGGCCTCGGCGAACACCATCGGCCGGACTATGCCGCCTCGGCGCCGGTCGTGGCTTTGGCCGCGGCGGCGGAGCGTTCGAAGCGCATCAGGCTGACCAGCGCGGTCACCGTCCTGTCCTCCGACGATCCGGTGCGCGTTTTTCAGCAGTTTTCCACGCTCGACCTTCTGTCGGGCGGCCGCGCCGAGATCATGGCCGGGCGCGGATCGTTCATCGAATCCTTCCCGCTATTCGGCTATAACCTCGAAGACTATGACGAACTGTTCGCCGAAAAGCTCGACCTTTTGCTAGCCATCCGCGATCAGGTGAAGGTGACCTGGTCAGGCAATCTGCGCGCGCCGATCAACGATCGCGGCATCTATCCCAGGCCCTTCCAGGACAGGCTGCCGGTCTGGATCGCCATTGGCGGAACGCCGCAATCGGCCGCCCGCGCCGGCGCGCTCGGCCTGCCGCTGGCGCTTGCCATCATCGGCGGCGAACCAGCGCGCTTCGCGCCGCTGTTCGACATCTACCGTGAGGCAGCCAAGCGGGCCGGCAGCGATCCGGCAGGGTTGGCCACCAGCATCAACGTGCATGGCTTCATCGCCGGGACGACCGAGCAGGCGGCGGACGACTTCTACGGCCCGCAGGCGGAAGTGATGAACCGCATCGGTCGAGAGCGTGGCTGGGGCCCGACATCGCGCGCGCACTTCGATCAATCGCGTGGTGCCAATGGTGCCCTGTTCGTCGGCAATCCGGAGCAGGTGGCGGAAAAGATCGTCGCCCAGCACAGGATCTTCGGCAACGACCGCTTCCTGCTGCAAATGGCCATCGGCACCATGCCGCACGCCAAGATCATGAAGGCGATTGAGCTTTACGGCACCAAGGTGGCGCCGGTCGTGCGCAAGGAAACGGCGAAACCCCCGCCGGCCGTGGCGGCGCCTGTCGCGTGAACTTAGTGGGACTCCGCAAGGATAGGGCTGTTCCATGGGCCCTCCGATAGGTTTGGCTATCACGTTGCCCGGTGCGAGGCTGTATCCATCATCGCGGCATGATGGATTTCGGTCGCCTCGTCGGCTGGGAACATGCACTCCATGCGCAGTTCCTGGGCGGCGACGGTTTGGGGGGGCCCACCGTGGTAACCATCGAAAAATAGTTCAGGCGGCGACCGTCCTTGATGAAGCCGAGCGGAATGACCGGCATGAAGCCGATCGCCACCGGATTTTTCCAATCACTGTTCACGTCCGGATAGGCGAGCAGCGCCGCCAGCAACTCCCTGGTTTTTTCGTCGACGACGCGGCCGATGGATTCGCGATAGACCCGCTCGAACAGGCTCCTCGCCACGTCAGGCCAATTGGCGACGAACGGGCGCATGCCTTCGGGATCGAACATGAGGTGGAGCATGTTGCGCAGCCCTTCCCGAGCGGCCATATTTCGGGTCCGACGGCACCTGCCATCCCGGATCGCCTTGACTTCGCTTTCGGCAATCCCGTCCTCCATGGCGAATGTCGAATGCGCGGCGACGGTCCAGGGGCATTTGATGGTGACCGCGTTGGTCAGCAACAGCACCTGCTTCTCGATCTCGTCGAAGCTTCCGCCGTGAAAGCTGCCGAAGCTGCTGACGAAACCGTTGAGGAGAACCGGATTGTTGGCCATCGTCGCCATGACGTTCGGAAGAAAGCCAAACCTCTCCTCCAGCGCCTTCAACGCGGGCCTGGATTTCTCCGGCGCCGACTCGGTTGTTTGAAGGGTAAATCTTTGCATCGTGATGTCCTCTTTTCAGGGTAGCGCGTAATCGCACGGGCGATCTTCGCCACGCCAGCCTTGCGATCCCACGGTTGCGAAGGCCTGCTCCCGTACCAGGCCCGCCACGTGCCCGGACTCAATTACACGGCATGTAATACGGAACACTCGCAGCCGAGCGTCCGTTGAGCTACCGGCGGCAGGACCCCGCAACGGCGGCCCGTGCCGTCAGTGCCGGCTAACGGAACCTTGAAGCCGTGCCGGCGTTTTCCGTCTGCGGATTGCATCAGTTGTGGTGTGCCGCCGAGGGACCACGATGAAAGCCGAGTCCGCCGCTTTGGGCGCAGGCGTTGCCGAAGCTGAAGAGTCGCGTGTGGCGGCGCGCGCCGATACACGCCTGATGCGCTCGCTGCTCATCGGCATCTTCCTGTTCATGACCGTCTATGCGCTCTATTTCGCGCGCGCCTTTTTCATGCCGGTTATTCTGGCCTTCCTGCTGACACTGACACTGACGCCGATCGTGCGGCTGCTGCGCAAGCGCGGCATTCCCGAAGTGGTTTCGGCGACGCTTCTGGTGCTTGTGTCCATCATCGTCTTCGCGAGCGCCGGCTATGTGCTCAGTGGCCCCGTCATCGATCTCATCAACAACACCTCGTCCATCGGCCAGCAACTGACCGAACGCTTGGCGCAGCTGCGGCGGCCGGTCGAGAGGATCATGGATATTGCGCACCAGATCGAAGGGCTGACCGAGACATCGCAGGAACCGGGCGTGCAAAAGGTCGCGGTTGCGCAGTCAGGCTTCCTCTCATCGGCGGCGAGCAACATTCTGTCGGCCGGGACAAGCCTGACCATCATCTTCGTGTTGTCGCTGTTCCTGCTCGCCTCGGGCACGATGTTCTACGAAAAGATCATCCAGTCCTTCGCCAGCCTTACCGAGAAGAAGCGGGCGCTGCGCGTCGTCTACGATGTCGAGCGGGAAATCTCGCACTACCTGCTCACCGTCACCATCATCAACACCGGCCTCGGCACGGTCATCGGCCTAGGCCTGTGGGCGCTCGGCATGCCCAATCCGCTGGTCTGGGGCGCGGCGGCCGCCCTGCTCAATTTCCTGCCCTATGTCGGGGCCATGATCACGTTTGTCCTAGTCACGGTCATCGCGCTGATCAGCTTCGACACGATCGCCTATGCGTTATTGGCGCCTGCCTTCCTGGTATTGTGTGACATCATCGAAGGCCAGTTCGTGACGCCGATGGTGGTCGGGCGGCGGCTCGAGATCAACGCCGTGGCGATCTTCATCGCCATCGCATTCTGGTCATGGCTGTGGGGCTTCGTCGGCGCGCTGATGGCGGTGCCACTGCTGGTCGTCGTCAAGGTGTTCTGCGACCATTTCGAGAGCCTTAGCCATGTCGGCAATTTTCTCGCCGCCCAACATACGGCGGTCATCGAGGAGGAAGCCGAGGAGCAGGACGGCACGGCCGCCGGCTAACCGGCGTACGGTTTGCGGCGGCGGGTTCGAATGCCTATATCCGCCCGATCAGTGCCTGGTGCCCTTCCGATGAACGACGCTCCCTTCGATCTCGACGCCTATTTCGCCCGGATCGGCCATGCCGGGTCCAGGGATGTTTCGCTCGACACGCTGAAGACGCTCCATTTCCTGCATCCGCAGGCGATCCCCTTCGAGAACATGGATCCGTTTCTGGGGCGGCCGGTCCGATTGGACGCCGCATCGCTGCAGGACAAGATCGTCCTTGCCGGGCGTGGCGGCTATTGCTTCGAGCACAATCTCCTCTTCATACATGCGCTGAAGGCGCTTGGCTTCGAGGTCGGCGGCCTTGCCGCGCGTGTGCTCTGGGGTCAGAGCGAGGACGCGATCACTGCGCGCAGCCACATGCTTTTGCGCGTCGAGCTCGATGGCCGGACCTATATAGCCGATGTCGGCTTCGGCGGCCTGACCCTGACCGCCCCGCTGCTGTTCGAGCCTGGCCTCGAACAGACGACCCCGCACGAAACGTTCCGCATCGCCGAAACCGGCGATCACTTCCGCCTGCAGGCCGCCATCGGCGGCGACTGGCGCTCGCTGTATCGCTTCGACCTGCAGCCGCAATATGAGGTCGACTATTCCATCGCCAATTATTTCCTGTCGACCAATCCGGCATCGCATTTCCTGACCTCGGTTTTGGCGGCTCGCGCCGCGCCCGACCGGCGCTATGGCCTGCGCGGCGATCGCCTGTCCATCCATCACATCGATGGCCGCACCGAGCAGAAGCATATCGCCACTGCCGCCGAGCTTGCCGACGCGCTGGAAGGCCAGCTCGGCGTCACCATCCCCGACCGCACGGCCTTCGAGGCCCGGGTGCGCGAGAAGAAGATCGTGGAGACCAGCATATGACCGAACTTTCCGTTCTCGACCTGTCGCCGATCGTCGAAGGTAGCGATGCCTCGCGCTCGCTTGCCAATTCGCTCGATCTCGCTCGCCACGCCGAGCGGCTCGGCTACAAGCGCTACTGGCTGGCCGAGCACCACAACATGCCAGGCATCGCCAGTGCGGCAACGGCTGTCGTCATAGCCCATGTCGCCGGCGGCACCAAGACCATTCGTGTCGGCGCCGGCGGCATCATGCTGCCCAATCATGCGCCGCTGGTGATCGCCGAGCAGTTCGGCACGCTGGCCGCCTTGTTTCCCGGCCGGATCGATCTTGGCCTCGGCCGGGCGCCCGGCACCGACATGAACACGGCGCGGGCGCTACGCCGCAACCTCGAGGCCGGGGTCGACAATTTCCCGCAGGATGTCGTCGAGCTGATTGGCTATTTCCTGCCCGCCGAGGAGGGCCAGCGCCTGCGCGCCGTGCCCGGCGAAGGCCAGACGGTGCCGATCTGGATTCTTGGGTCGAGCCTCTACGGCGCGCAGCTCGCCGCCATGCTCGGCCTGCCCTACGCCTTCGCCTCGCATTTCGCGCCGGCGGAACTGGATCACGCGCTGGACATCTACCGTTCGCGCTTCCAGCCGTCCGAACAACTCGACAAGCCACATGTCATGCTCGGCCTCAACGTCTTTGCAGCACGCACCGACGCCGAGGCACGGCTGCTGTTCACCTCGCTGCAGCAGGCCTTCGTCAATCTGCGCACCGGCAGGCCCGGACGATTGCCGCCGCCCGTCGAGAATTATGACCGCGATCTCGACCCGATGGCCAAAACCATACTCGGCCAGGCGCTGTCCTGCGCCGTCGTCGGCTCGCCGGAAACGGTCCGCCAGGGCATCGATGCCTTCGTGAGCCGTACCAGTGCCGACGAGCTGATGGTCACCGCGCAGATCTTCGATCATGCCGCCCGTGTGCGGTCGTTCGAGATTTTAGCCGAGGCTCACAAATCTCTGTCACAGGCCGCCTGAAGCGAATAAGCGGCCAGCCGCTTTTGCCGACGTCGATGCTCTGCTAAATGCGGGTATCCTTCGCTACAACGAGCCTTGCCTTGCCCCATGATCTCGATAGACGCGAGCAGTTTGCCATTGATCTGGCGCGGCGTGCCGGCGAACTCGGCCTGAAATATTTCCGCGATCTCGACAGCCTGACCATCGAAAGCAAGGGCCACCAGGACCTGGTCTCGCAGGCCGATCGCGAGGTCGAGCTGTTCATCCGCGCGGCAATCGCGGCCGACTATCCGCAGGACGGCATCGTCGGCGAGGAGCACGCCTCGGTCGCCGGCTCGACAGGCCATGTCTGGGTGATCGACCCCATCGACGGCACCGCCAATTTCGTCCGTGGCATTCCGGCCTGGTGCGTGGTGATCGCCTGCGCCCGTGATGGAGAGACGATCGTCGGCGTCATCCACGAACCGTCGACCGGCGAGACCTTCCACGGGAGGCTGGGCGGCGGCGCCTTCGTCAACGGCAGGCCGGTCAAGACAAGTGCGGCGGCCAGCCTGGAAGAGGGCTCGGTGGGCACCGGCTTCTCAAACCGGGCCGAGGCCGAAAACATCGCCGTGCTGATCAAAAGGATCCTGGCCGAGGGCGGCGTCTTCTTCCGCAACGCGTCCGGCGCGCTGATGCTTGCCTATGTCGCCTCAGGGCGGCTGCTCGGCTATGTGGAAGAACACATGAACCCGTGGGACTGCGTGGCCGGCATGCTGCTGATCGAGGAAGCCGGCGGCACAATCCTGAAGGCGGATCCGAAGACGGTGCTGCAGAGCGGCACACAGGTCATCACGGGCGGCAAGGGCGTCTTTTCGAAACTGCAAGAACTGTGTTCTGGTGTTTTCACGTCCTGATCAATTTCAGCACGACGTTATCCGAAACCGCTTCACACTTTCGGCATTTAGGCACTCACGCTGTGCACCACCGCGCCCAGCGGCCGGCATGAATTGCGGATCATCAGCCGGCCCTTGAGGACGAGCTTGCGCGGTGGCGCATCCCGGTTGCCGGCGAGGCGGTCGAGCAGCAGATTGGCCGCCTGTTCGCCGATCGCCTGCACCGGCTGCGCCACCGTGGTCAGTTGAGGCTGGAACACGTCGGACCAGGGAAAATCGTCGAAGCAGGCTACCGAAATATCCTCCGGACAGGACAGCCCGATGTCGCGGATCGCCTTCATGGTTCCGATCACCATCGGGTTGTTGGCCGAGAAGATCGCGCTTGGCCGGTCATGCAGCGACAGCAGCTGCATGGTTGCGTTGTAGCCGTCGATCTCGTGGAAATTGCCGGAGCGAACCAGCTCTTCGGCCACCGGCAAGCCGGCGGCCTGGAGCGCCTCGCGATATCCGGTCATGCGGTCATGCATGGGTGAAATGTCCGAGGTGCCGGTAATGTAACCGATGCGGCGGTGGCCGAGATTGATCAAATAGCTCATGGCGTCGAACACCGCGCGCTGGTTGTCGAGAACCACGGCGTCGGTGTCGACGCCCTCGCACAGACGATCCATCAGCACGACCGGCACATTGGCGTCGGCGACGATCCGCTTGAGGATCGCGCCATCCCCGACGCGCGCCACGATCAGCCCGTCGACCATACGGTCGAGCAGCAGCCTGATCTGGTCGTCCTGGGTGTTCAAATCCTCGTCGGTGCAGCACAGCATGACGGCATAGCCGGCGCGGTCGAAGGCCTGTTGGATGACCGAGACGACATCGGTGAAGAAGGGGTTGGTGATGTGCGGAACGGTTAGGCCAATGGTGCGCGTCGTGCCCATCTTCAGGCTGCGGGCGATGGCGTTGCGCTTGTAGCCGATATCGCGGATCGCCTGCTCGATGCGGGCGCTGAGCTCGGGGCTGACAGTCGCCGTGCCGTTGATCAGCGCCGACACGGTGGCGACCGAGACACGCGCCGCTTCAGCCACGTGAAGCATGGTGGGCGCGGTGGATTTGCGGTGTTTTTTTCGCCCTGACGCTGTCATTTTCGAAACGTTTCGCCACCTATTGCCGCCAATACCTACGGAATCTTGTCGTTTTAGGCAAGAATCGAAATGCATCAAAGTTGCGCTACCCCCATATCGGCTTGACATGATCGAAACGTTTAGATTAGCGTTCAAGTAGCTGACGAGGACGGAAGGGAGGCCGCTATTGTCATGGAACAGAACAATTCCCTTTCTTCGACGCGCAGTGCGGCGTCGGATCGCTCGGACATCGTTCTGAGTGCCGAGCATATTTCCAAGAGTTTTGGCGGCATCGCCGCCCTGGTCGACGTCGGCTTCGAATTGCGGCGCGGCGAAGTCCATGCCTTGATGGGCGAGAACGGCGCCGGCAAGTCGACGCTGATGAAGATCCTGTCCGGCGTCTATACCGGCTACGAAGGCACGGTCAGTATCGACGGCCGGCCGGTCAGCTTCGCCGGCGTGCGCGATGCCGAGGACGCGGGCATCGCCATCATCCACCAGGAACTCAATCTGGTGCCGGAGCTGAGCGTCGCCGACAACATCTTTCTCGGCCGCGAGAAGCTGATTGCAGGACTGATCGTCGACCGCAAGGCGAGCAGCCGCGCGGCAAGCGCCCTGCTGCAGCGGCTCGGCATCGAACTCGATCCGGACGCACGCGTCGGCGCCTTGCGCGTCGGCGAACAGCAACTGGTCGAGATCGCCAAGGCGCTGTCGATGTCGGCGCGCATCCTGATCATGGACGAGCCGACCTCGGCGCTGTCGCCGGCCGAATGTCAGCGGCTGTTCCGCATCATCGGCCAGCTTGCCGATAGCGGCGTCGCCATCGTCTACATCTCGCACCGCATCGACGAGGTCATGCATCTGGCCGGCCGCGTCACCGTTTTCCGCGACGGACGCCATGTGCTGACGCGGCCGATGGCCGAGCTTGACGAGAATGCCATCATTTCGGCGATGGTCGGACGGGACCTGCTCGCATCCTCTCAAGGTGAGCGGGATCCCGGCGGCAGAACCGTGCTTTCGGTCAGCGACCTGTCGCTGTCGAAGCCCGACCGCCAGGGCTGGCGGCAGGTGATTAGCGGCGTCAGCTTCGATCTCGCCGCCGGAGAGATTCTGGGCATTGGCGGCCTGCTGGGCTCCGGCCGCACCGAGATCATGGAAGCGATCTTCGGCGCGAGCGATGGCCGTGCCGGCGGCGAGATCAGGCTCGACGGCCAGCCGGTGGATATCCGCTCACCACGCGATGCGCGGCGGCTGGGCATCGCGCTGGTCACCGAGGACCGCAAGACGCAAGGCCTGCACCTGCAGGCCTCGATATCGGACAATGTGGCGCTGCCGCTGGTCGGCGCGCTGGCCCGCTTCGGCATCCGCTCGCTGGCGGGCGAACAGGGGCTGGCGCGGCAGGCGGTCAAGGCGCTCGGCATCCGCTGCCGGGATATCGACCAGCCCGCCGGCACGCTGTCGGGCGGCAACCAGCAGAAGGTCGTCATCGGCAAATGGCTGGCGACGAGGCCGAGGGTGCTGTTGCTCGACGAGCCGACGCGCGGCATCGATGTCGGCGCCAAGCGCGAGATCTACGACCTCATCTTCCGGCTGGCGCGCGATGGCCTCGCCATCGCCGTCATCAGCTCCGAGCTGCCGGAATTGCTGCATCTTTCCGACCGCATCCTG
The DNA here is from genome assembly GCF_006442195.1 of Mesorhizobium sp. B2-3-13. Taxonomy (NCBI): domain Bacteria; kingdom Pseudomonadati; phylum Pseudomonadota; class Alphaproteobacteria; order Hyphomicrobiales; family Phyllobacteriaceae; genus Mesorhizobium; species Mesorhizobium sp. B2-3-13. Next base: position 74,960 of record NZ_VFVQ01000017.1, on the reverse strand, counting down.
GTCATGGCCGATGGCCGCCAGACAGGCATCCTTTCCCGCGACGCGGCGAGCGAGGAGGCCATCATGCGCCTCGCGGCGCCGCGCCGGACCCTATCGAGACCCGCCGCATGACCGCACTGAAACTCCTGTCCCGCACCAAGCTCTATTGGGGCCTGATCGCCATCTTCCTGATTGGCGTGCTCGGCTCGCCGGTGAGTTCCAAGGGCAACAACATCTTCCTCTCCTACGGCAATCTGCTCGACGTGCTGCGCCAGGTGTCGACCACCGGGCTGATCGCGACCGGCATGACGGCGGTGATCATCACCGGCGGCATCGACCTTTCCGTCGGCTCGCTGATGGCCATCTGCTCTGTGGTGTGCGCCATGCTGCTGACGGTTCCCGGCGTGACGCCGGGCGTCGTGCTGGGCGTGCCTACCGTTGCCCTGGTTGCGCTGTGCCTCGGCATCGTCGTCACGCGCTTCATCCTCCTCAATTTGCAGAAATCCCGCGCCGGCTCGGATGCCGCCGCGCGCGACGTCAGGCTGGACACCATTCGCGGCCTGGTCACGCCGGCGATCGTCGGCGTCGTCCTGTGCTGCCTTTCGCTCTGGTACCTGCTGCCGCAGATCGAGCCCAAATTCGGTGTTCTCGGTGTGCTGCTGGTGGCGCCCTGCGTCGGTCTGCTGTTCGGCGCCATCAATGGCTTCATCATCGTCGGCGGACGGCTGCAACCCTTCATCGTCACGCTGGCGATGATGGTGACGGCGCTCGGCATCGCCCGACTCACCGCCGGCCAGAACAATGCCGTGCTGCCGGTCTATACCGGTTCCAACGCCACCGCCGACTTCGAGCTGCTGCGCTCGCTGGTGTTCGGCGTCATCCCCATGCCCGGCCTGTTCTTCCTCGGCGCCATCGTCATCTATGGCGCGGTGCTGCGCTTCACGCCGTTCGGCCGCTATGTCTATGCCATCGGCGGCAATGAGGAGGCGGCCCGGCTTTCCGGCATCGCCGCCGGGCGCGTCAAGATCGCCACCTACGCCATATCAGGCCTGCTCGCCGGTATCGCCGCCGTGCTCTATGTGGCGCAATACCGGCAAGGCAAGCCGGACGCCGGCGCCGGGCTGGAGCTCGACGCCATCGCCGCCGTGGTCATTGGCGGCACCAGCCTGATGGGCGGGCGTGGCAGCCTGATAGGCACCTTCTGCGGCGTGCTGATCTTCGGGCTGCTCTCCAACATATTGCAGCTCCACAACATCAATTCGAACCTTCAGCTGGTGCTGAAGGGGATGATCATCATCGGCACCGTGCTCGTGCAGGAGCGCAATGCCGGTGATCTGCTGGCCTATCTGCGCCTGCCTGGAGCGGCGCACAAGGAAACGGCCGCCGCAAAACGGCCGTCGCAAGAGACACCGTCTCTCAATCTCGGAGGAAACAAGAAATGAAACGACGTGACATGCTGAAGCTTGCCGCACTCGGCGCGGCATTGCTGACCACCACGGCACTGCTCTCCACCGGCCATGCCTTCGCCCAGGACAAGAAGTGGAAGATCGGCTTCTCGCAGGTGACCACCATCGAGCCCTGGCGCGCCCAGTTCAACAAGGACATCATTGCCGAGGCCGCCAAGCATCCGGAGGTCGAGCTGATCATCACCGATGGCGAGGACAAGACCGAGAAGCAGGTCGCCGACGTCGAGAACCTGATCCGCCAGGAGGTCGACGCGCTGCTGGTATCGCCGAAGGAATCGGCTGGCCTGACCGGCGTCGTGCAGCAGGCGATCGACGCCAAGATCCCGGTCTTCGTGCTCGATCGCAATGTCGACACCAAGGACTACACGCAGTTCGTCGGCGGTGACAACAAGCTGATCGGCCGTGCGGCCGGTGAATATGCCGTCGAACTGCTCGGCGGCAAGGGCAAGGCGGCAGGCAATGTGGTCGAGATCTGGGGCGGCATGGGCACCCAGCCGGCGCATGACCGTCATGACGGCTTCCATGAATTCACCGACAAGGAGCCGGGCATCAAATATCTGCTCGACCAGCAGTCGGGCGACTGGAAGCAGGACCAGGCCTACAATTTGATGGCCAACGCGCTGAAGACCAACGAGAAGATCGATCTCGTCTACGGCCATAACGACCCAATGGCCTACGGCGCCTATCTCGCCGCCAAGGATGTCGGCCGCGAGAAGGACATCAAGTTCATCGGCATCGACGGCCTGCCCAACGAAGGCGTGCAAATGGTGAACAAGGGTGAGCTGACGGCGACGTTCACCTATGTCACCCCAGGTGCGGAAGGCTTGCGCCAGGCGATCAAGTTTCTCAACGGCGAGAAGGTCGAGAAGACCATCACCTTGCCGACCGAGAAGATCACCAAGGAAAACGCCGCCCAGGTGCTGAAGGACAACGGCCTCTGAGGCGATGCTCTTCTGCCGGGCGCTGATGGCGCCCGGCAGAATCAATCTACGCCAGCTTCGCCAGCAGCTTCATGAAAGTGGCGGCCTCCTTGACCGTGAGCGGCGCCAGCGTTTCCTGCGTGATCTCCCTTGCAAGCGGGATCAGGCGCTCGATCGCGTCGCGGCCCTCGGCCGTCAGGTTGACCAGCAGCCGCCTTTTGTCGACTTCATGCCTGGAAAGCTCGACAAAGCCACGCGCCTTCAGCCGGTCGATGACGCCCTTCACCGTCGCCGCATCCATGGCGATCAGCGTGCCGAGCTGGTTCTGCGAGGTCTCGCCGACATCGCGCAGCTTGGCCAGGGCCGCGAATTGCGGCGGCGTCAGATCGGCGATACGGGCGGCGAAGATCGAGACATGGCGCTGGTGCGCCTTGCGCAGGATGAAGCCGACCTGTTCCTGCAGCAGGTAGTCGTGGTCGTCGGCCTCTTCGGCCTCGACCAACTTGAGCAGGTTGTCCCCGCCGCTCACCGCAACCCGTCCCAGGCTTTTATGTCGTCCGCCGCGAGGCCACCCATGCGGTTATGGACGCGAGGGCCGCAGGTCATGACGAGGCAGAACAGGATCTCGTCAGGACGCGGGCCGTCGCTGATGCCGACTTCCATGGCGTCGAAATGGCTCCGCACATAGGCGGCGTTGATATGGCCGAGCGGCACGTCGAGCTTTGAGCCGAAGGCGCCGACCTTCTTGGCCGAGGGCACGATCGCCTTGGCATCGCCCAGCCGCTCGCGCATCGCGTAACCGCCCGGCACGTGCCACAGCGCACCATGTTCCAGTTCGCCAGCCGTGCCGACGATGGCGCCTTTGCCGTAGCCATCGATCTGCTTCACGTCGCCGCCGAGTGCGGCGATCAGCCGGTCGGCGAGCAGCAGGCCGAGCGGCTTCAGATCCTCCATAGCGCTTTGCAGATCTTCGACATAGTGCCCCGCGAACGGATTCCTGACCACGGCCATGGCGGCGGCACGCCGGCGCGGCACTTCCGCGACCGGGCCGCCTTCGTGAAAGATCTCTTCGCTCAGCACCGCGATCTTGCGGATCGGAAATTCAGGCATGGGCAACTTCCTCCGGTTCATGCTTGTTGGACGCGGCCAGTGCAACGGAGCCGCTGATACGGGCTTCCCCGCCAAGAAACAGCGCCGATGCGGCAATCAGGCCGCGGCGGCGAAAATCTTCCGCGACGGCAAGGCCATTGTCCAGCGCCCGCGCCACCTCATCAGGTGCAAGCGTGCCGACGCCTTGTGTCACCAGCCGCGCGCCAAGATCGCTGTCGGGCGACAGCTCGTGTGCGGGAATGCGCCTGATGGCGGCATTGCCGGGCAGGTCCACCGCGTTGGCGATGAGCGTCGCCGCCGCATCGGCCTCGGCGCCAGTCCGCGCGAGCACGGTGACGGCGTCGGCAATGCCAAGCGAGAAGGAGCGGCCACGCCAGCCGCTGGTTGCGACGCCACGCACGCCATCTTGCGCGCGGATCGTGATCCGGTCGGCCATGCCGTTGCCGGTGCCGGCGACCGCCAATCCCATCGACCGGCCGTTGTCGATGTGGAGGGCGCTGTCGCCGCCATTGTTGACATAGGCGCGGTCGAGCTTGCGGCCTGCAAGCAGCGCGGCGATCATTTCGTCGGCTACCGATCCGGCAACGGCGGCCATCGGTGTGATGAAGCATTCCGCCAGGGGCATGACGGCTGCTTCCATGCGGCGCGCGGTCGGGCCGGCGAAGGCGCGCGGCGCCAGGAAGAATGCAGGAAGGCGCAGTTCGGGAAGCTCCTCGACCAACTCGATCAGGATCGTCTGGAAGCGCGCGACGGCTTGGGCGTAGGCCGCGCGACACTCATCGGCATCACCGAAAGCCTCGACGATCAGGTCGATCGGCCCATGGTTGAGATGCAGCCGCTTGCCGTCCTGCAGCCAATGCGCTTGCGGACCTTGCATCAGCCGGCCCCGTCCGAGCCCGTGCGGCGCAACTGCGCCAGTGGCGGCCATGGATTTTGGGTTGCAGCACCCGTGCCGCGCCGGGGATTGAGATACTCGCCGCCCTTGGCGACGATGTCCGCGACGCTGCGTATCTCCGCCTCGTAGCCGCCGAGCCTGACGTAATCGTCGCGACGCAGGGTGAACTCGATCGGCGCCACCAGTGCCGGCGTCGGCACATAGCCGAAGGCGCCTTCCGGAACCCTGGTGACATCGACCATCAATGTGATGCCGCCGCCCGGCCAGACATAGACCGGCGCGCCGCCCACGGTGACATAGGTTTTCAGGCCTTGCACGGAGCGTGTGAGATTGACCGGGTTTTCGGTGACGCCGGCACGCAGCGAGCCACCGGCACCGCCGATGAACAGCACGGTGCACAAGGCCGGCTCGCAATTGTCCTCGATCAGGTTGACCGATTTCCGCAGCCGATCGGGAAACGGCTTCTGCACCGGTTTCAGCTCGTCGTCGAGCTCGTAATAGGCGAACTGCTCGCCGGTGGTCGAAACCATCAGCAGCGACAGGCCCGGGCGCGCGCCCTTCTTGGCATTCCACTCGCCGAGGATCGACAGCGGATCGGAAATACTGGTGCCGCCCCAGCCCAATCCTGGCTCCGAGACCTTGAAATAGCGGCCCGGTGTCGAGCGGCGGCCGATGATCTTGATGCCGGTATCCTGCCAGCCCAGCACCTTTCCCGCCTGGTGTTCGGAGACGACGCCGGTGATGTGGTCGTCGACCACCACCACCTCGTCGACCAGCCCGCGCCATTGCGTGGCGAACATGCCGATGGTTGCCGAGCCGCAGCCGACGCGCATGCGATGTTCCTGCTTGCCGTCGATGACGGGCGGTTTGCCGGCTTCGACAATGACCGTGGCGCCGCCGCCTATGCTGAGCTCCACCGGTTTGCGGTTGCACAGATTGAGCAGCGCGTCGCAGGTAGCGCGGCCTTCCGCCTTGGAGCCGCCGGTCAGATGATGCACGCCGCCCAGCGACAGCATCTGCGAGCCGTATTCTCCCGTCGTGACATGGCCGATCGCCTCACCCTCGGCCCGCACAATAGCCGTTTCGGGTCCGATATGGCGGTCGGTGTCGATCTTCACCTTGACGCCGCAATAGGAGAAGATGCCCTCGGTGACCACGGTGACGAGATCGACGCCCTCGACTTCCTGGCTGACGATGAAGGGAGCGGGCTTGTAGTCGGGATAGGTGGTGCCGGCGCCGATTGCCGTGACGAAGCGGCGGCCGGTGTTGACCAGCTCGCCGTCCCACTGCTCGCCCTCGGCGACAAAGGACACCATGGCGGCGCCGGTCTCGGCCGCATGGTCCAGGATGGTCAGCGGGTCCATGCGCACGATCCGGCCCGCGACATTGCCATAGCGGTCGCAGGCGCCGGTGCGGCCGTCAGCGATGTAGCACATGACGGGACAGGCATCGCAGCGGATCTTTTCCGCCACCAGCTTCTCGCCGGGATCATGGGTTTCGAAGCGTTCGGCAAGCTCGCTCATGTGCGTGCCTCCTTCTCGCGGATGGCCGCCAGGATGCGGCTTGGCGTTGCCGGCACCTTGGTGACCAGCACGCCGGTGGCGTGACGGATGGCGTTGAGGATCGCCGGCGCCGTCGGGATCAGCACGTGCTCGCCCAGGCCCTTGGCGCCGAATGGCCCTTCAGGATCGGGGACCTCGATAAGGATGGTCTCGATCGGCGGCACGTCGCCAATGGTCGGGATGAGATAGTCGTGTAGGTTCTCGGTGCGGCCGGGTATGTATTCTTCCATCAATGCCATGCCTATGCCTTGCGCGATGCCGCCTTCGATCTGGCCCTCGACCAGCAGCGGATTGATCGCCTTGCCGACGTCATGCGCGGCGATGATCCTGATCAGCTTGACCGTGCCGAGCTTGAGGTCGACCTCGAGTTCGGCGATCTGCGCGCCATAGCCATAGACCGCGTAGGGCTTGCCCTGGCCCTTGGCATCGAGGGGCAGCGTCGGCGGGTCATAGGTCTCCTCGGCACGGAAGACGAAGCTGTCGGCATCCATTTCGAGCGAGGCAAGATCGATATGGCGCGTCGCCTCGCCTTCGCGGATGACGATCGCCGGGCCATCCAGTTGGAGGGAAGCCTTGTCCGAGACATTGGCAAAGCGCAGGATTGTTTCGCGCAGGGCGCGGCCCGCCTTCTCGGCCGCCTTGCCGGTGACGAAAGTCTGTCGCGAGGCCGAAGTCTTGCCGGCGTCGGGGCTGATCGCCGTATCGGCGCTCTTCAACTGGAATTTTTCCAGAGGCAGGCCGAGCGCGTCAGCGCAAATCTGCGTGATGACGGTGTTGGAGCCCTGGCCGATATCGACCGCGCCCTGGTGCAGGATGACCGCGCCGTCAGCCACGATGCCGACCCGGATGGTCGACGGATTGGGCAGCGATGTGTTGCCGCAGCCATACCAGCACGAAGCGATGCCGACGCCACGCTTTCTGTCGATACTGGCACTATTGAAAGCATCCGCATCGGCCGTCGCCCGCGCCCAATGCGGCCGCAGGGCTTGAAGGCATTCGGCAATGCCGACGCCAGACTCCAGAAGCTGCCCGGTAACCGTTTCGGAGCCGTTCCGAAGACAGTTCTTCAGGCGAAAGTCGAGCCGGTCCATGCCGAGCTTGCCGGCGAGTTCGTCATACAGCGTCTCTTGCATGATCGTCGCCTGCGGCACGCCGAAGCCACGGAAGGCCCCGGCAATCGGGCCATGGGTGTGGATTGCGCGGCCCTCGGCGCGGTAGTTCGGCGTCGCATAGGGGCCGGAGGCGTGCACCGGCACGCGGTTGGCGACCGTTGGCCCCCAGCTGGCATAGGCACCGGTGTTGAAATCGCCTTCGAAGACCATGCCGGTGACGTAACCGTCGGCGTCGGCGCCGATGGTGGCCTTCATCCGCGCCGGATGGCGCTTGGTGGTCGACATCATGGATTCGTTGCGGGTGTACGCGAGCGCCGCCGCCCGCCCGGTCTTCAGCGCCACAAGGCCGATGAGAGGTTGCAGGGAAATGTCGAGCTTGGAGCCAAAGCCGCCGCCGGTCGCGGTCGGCACGATGCGCACCTTGTCGACGGCAAGGCCAAGCACCTTCGCCGTCTCGTCGCGGTCCATATAGGGCGCCTGTGTGCAGGCGACGACGACCAGCGTGTCGCCGTCGAGATAGGCATAGCCGGCTTCCGGTTCGATATAGGCGTGCTCGACATAGGAGGTGTCGATCGTGCCGCTCGCGGTGAAGGCCGCACTGGCAAGTGCTAACTCGGGATCGCCGCGTTCGACGAAGCCCTTGGTCAACAAATTGGCCGGGCGGCTTTCGTGGATCAGCGCCGCACCTGTGGCCTGCGCGTCGCAAGGCTGGAGAACATGTGGGAGCTCGGTCCAGCGGACCGGGAAATCCGACAGATCGAGATCGAGCATCGCCTCGCGCTCGCCGGCGACCAGGGCGACCGCCTCGCCGCGAAGCCGGGCAACGCCCTCGGCCAGCGCCGGCTGGTCGGCGAACGGGCCGATAACGCCAAAGCAGTTCTTGCCCGGGATATCGGCGGCCGTAAAAACGCCCGCAATACCGGGATGGCGGCTTGCCCAGCCATCGATGTCGCCGAAGGCGAAGCCGGCATGATAATGCGGCGAGCGGATCACCAGCACGGCAAGCGCATCGGCCGGGAAAGAATCGCCACCGAATTTCTCGGCCCCGGTCACTTTTGGTACACCGTCGAGCCTGACCGGTGACGCGCCGATGGCGTGGCAGGACCGAGGCAGACGGAAATCCAGGCTCGCAGCCTGGAGGGAAGCCTCCATCACCGCCGCGATGATCTTCCGGTAGCCGGTGCAGCGGCAGAGGATCCCGCCCAGCGCATCCTGCACCTCGGTCTCGGTCGGCCTGGGTTTCGTGTCCAGCAGCGCGGTTGCCGCTACCAGCAGTGCCGGCGTGCAGATGCCACATTGCGCGGCGCCATGCGCCAGGAACGAGGCTTGCAGCACCGACAGCCGGCCCTTGGCGAGGCCCTCGACCGTCGTCACCGCGGTGCCGGCAGCGGAGGCCGCCGGCGTCAGGCAGGCGCAGACGGGTTCGTCGTCGACCAGCACCGTGCAGGCGCCGCAGTCGCCGGCGTCGCAGCCGACCTTTGTTCCCGTCAGCCGCAATTCATCGCGCAGCACCGAGGACAGCCGGCGCAGCGGCGGCACGTTGACCGAGACGGCGGCGCCATTGACCGTGAAGGCGATATCGGCGCGATCCATGCTCATGCGGCCACCTTGTCGCCTGCCGGCTTTCCAGCGGCCTCGAGCATGGCGCGGGCAACGATCTCGCGCACCGCGTCCAGCCTGTATTCGGCGCTGCCGCGCACATCGGCGATCGGCGACAGCTCAGCCATCGGCGCCGAACGGACCGCGGCAACAAGCCCGGTATCCAGGGGAAGCCCGCGCAACGCCGCCTCGATACCGGCAAGCCGCCTGGCAACGGCGGAACAGGAGCCGACGGCGACGGCCGCATCCGCGACAGTGGCATTCTCGACAACCAGACGCACCGCCACCATGGCGATGGAGATGACGAGATAGCGCCGGGCGCCAAGCTTGACGAAGGCCGATGTGCCGGTGGGTTTCGGCACGCGGATGGCCGTCACCATCTCGCCAGGCTGCAAGGCCGTACGGCGGTTGCCCAGGATGAACTCCGCCAAGGGCAGATGGCGTGTCGCCGCCGCCGAGCGCAGCTCGACCTCGGCGTCGAGCACGAGCAATCCCGGCACGCCGTCGGCGGCCGGCGAAGCGTTGCAGAGATTGCCAGCGACCGAGGCAACGTTCTGGATCTGCGCCGAGCCGACCTCGCGCGCGGCCTGTTTCAGCGCATCGAAGGCCGGGGGCAAGGGATGGCGGATGATGTCGGTCCAGGTCGCGCGCGCGCCGATGATCCAGTGACTGCCGGTCTCGGCGATGCCGCGCAGCGCTGCCAGGCCGTTGATGTCGAGCACATTGTCGCGAAACGGCTTGCTGCCTTGCACCGGATAGAAATCCGTGCCGCCCGCAAGGATACGCCAGGCGCCCTCGCCAAGCAGCGCGAGCGCCTCGTCGACCGTGGTGGGTTTCGCGTAACGGATCACGCTTTGCCTTCCAACAAGATGGGCCTTCCCAATAAGATGGGCCTTTCCCGAAACCGGCCCTCCCAAGGAGCTTACCCCCGGGAATATCTTGCCGGTTTCAATCCGGCAAATTCATTCGTATGCAAATGATATCAAGACGGCGGAAATTGTCAAAGCCAGAGTTTACGCCGGCGCCAATGTGGCTGGCATCGCCACGCATTTGTTATGCCGCTGGAGGTTGACGCGGCCCGCCATCTGGTCAAGTTTCTCCCTCCGGTCGCGCCAGCGGCTTTTTCTTTCGCCGAGCCCCTCGTTCGGAGCCCGAGCCCTAGCCTGACAGGAAGGAAGCCCCATGGCCGACGAAGCGCTCGTTGTCATCGACCTGCAGAACGATTTTTGCCCGGGCGGCGCGCTGGCGGTGGCCGGCGGCGACGAGATCGTGCCGCTGGTCAATGACATGATCCGGCGAACCGACAATGTCGTGCTGACGCAGGACTGGCACCCCGCCGGCCATTCCAGCTTTGCCTCCAGCCATCCCGGCGCGCAGCCCTTTTCGATGATTGAGATGCCCTACGGCCCACAGACTTTGTGGCCGGACCATTGCATTCAGGGCAGTCTCGGCTCGGATTTCCATTCCGGCCTTGCGTGGACAAAGGCCGAGCTCGTCATCCGCAAGGGTTTTCGGTCCGCCATCGACAGCTACTCCGCCTTCTTCGAGAACGATCACGCGACGCCCACCGGGCTCGCCGGCTATCTCCGGGAGCGCGGTATCGACACGCTGACCCTGGTCGGCCTGGCGACCGATTTCTGTGTCGCCTTCTCGGCGCTGGATGCGGTCAAACAGGGTTTTAGAACCACGGTCAGGCTCGATGCCTGCCGTGGCATCGATCTCAACGGATCGCTCGAGACAATGCTGGCGAAAATGCGCGATGCCGGCGTGACGCTCGAAGATCACACGTCCGGCTGACCGCACCGTGGGGGGCAGAAGGGGATCTTTGCCGATGGCGATCGGGACGGCCGGTGCGATCGTCGTCGCGATGCTGTTTCCGGTATCGGCATTCGCGGCTGAAGAACACGGCCTGCCTGGCGCCACCATGTCGCTCTGGTGGGCGCTGCCTTTTGCCGGGCTGCTCCTGTCGATCGCCACCGGGCCCCTGTTGTTCCACCATGTCTGGGAACACCACTACGGCAAGATCACCGCCTTGTGGGCGGCGCTGGTGATCGTACCGCTCGCGGTCGCCTTCGGTGCCCCGGCGGCAACCGAGGCGGTGCTGCACGCGCTGCTCACCGAATACATGTCGTTCATTGTCCTGCTGTTTGCGCTCTACACGATTTCGGGCGGCATCCTGCTTGCCGGCAATATTCACGGCACACCGCTGGTCAATGCCGGACTGCTGATCGTCGGGGCGCTGCTTGCCTCGGTGATCGGCACGACCGGCGCCTCGATGATCCTGATCCGGCCGATCCTGCGCGCCAACGACAACAGGCGTTTCAATGCCCATGTCGTCATCTTCTTCATTTTCCTGGTGTCCAACATTGGCGGCTCGCTGACGCCGCTCGGCGACCCGCCGCTGTTCGTCGGCTTCCTGCGCGGCGTCGATTTCTTCTGGACGACCACCAACCTCTACCGGGAGACGCTGTTCGTCGGCGTCGTCGTGCTGGCGGCGTTCCTGGCGATCGACCTCATCCTGCACCGGCGCGAGGCCGGCGCGCCGAAGATCAAGGATCCGACCCCGGATACGAAGGTGCGCCTGCGCGGCCTGGCCAACCTTCCGCTGTTGGCCGGTGTGATCGGCGGCATCCTGCTGTCGGCAGCCTGGAAACCGGGCGTGAGCTTTTTGATGTTCGGCGTCAGTCTCGAGCTGCAGAACCTGATACGCGACGCAATCATCCTCGCGCTGGCCCTGCTATCGCTTCCCCTCTCGTATAAGAGCCACCGCGAAGCGAACGGCTTCAACTGGGGTCCGATCGCGGAAGTGGCCAAATTGTTCGCCGGCATCTTCACCTGCATCGTTCCGGTCGTCGCCATTTTGAGGGCCGGCCATGACGGCGCGCTGGCGCCGCTTGTCGCGCTCGTCACCTCGGCACAAGGCGCGCCAAACGACCTTGCCTATTTCTGGCTGACCGGGGCGCTGTCGTCCTTCCTCGACAATGCGCCGACTTATCTGGTGTTCTTCGAGTTGGCGGGCGGCGACCCTCAGCACCTGATGACCGAGTTCGCCTCGACGCTTGCCGCGATCTCAGCGGGTGCCGTGTTCATGGGGGCCAACACCTATATCGGCAACGCACCCAATTTCATGGTCTATGCCATTGCCAGGCATCGCGGCGTCAAGATGCCGGGCTTCTTCGGGTATATGCTGTGGTCCGGGCTGGTGCTGATCCCGACCTTTTTGATCGCGGGGTTTCTGTTCTTTGGCTAGATCCATTCGACGCAATTCCCAAGCGAAAGCGCTACACCCTTTTCCCGGAAAAACCGCTGCACACTTTTCCTGGAATTGCTCCCGTCAGCCGACACCGACATAGCGCCTGACCGCCGACGGGTCGGCGCGCAAGGTCTCGACATCGACCGTCTCGCGGTTGCGGCCGTTCTCGATAAAGCAAACGCGATCGGCGACCGACAGCACGGCATCGACCCGCTGCTCGACCAGGATGGTGGAGACACCCATCTCGCGCAGCTTTGACACCGTCTCGCGGATCTTGGCGATCATCGACGGCATCAACCCTTCGGTCGGCTCGTCGAGCAAAAGCACCTGCGGCTCGAGGCAGAGCGCACGCGCCATGGCCAGCATCTGCTGCTCGCCACCGGACAAGGTGCCGGAGCGCTGCCGCAGCCGCTGACGCAGCAGCGGGAAGAGGTCGAGAACGTTCTCGCGCGTCGCATTGCCCTTGCCGCGCGCCATCAGCCCGATCGCGATGTTCTCGGCCACAGTCATCTCGGCGAACAGCCGCCTTCCCTGCGGCACATAGGCGACGCCTGCCTTCGGCACGTCATGCGCCGGCAGGCCGGTCAATTCTTGCCCGGCGAGCCTGATCGAGCCGGCACTCGCTGGAACCAGGCCCATGATCGCCTTCAGCGTCGTCGTCTTGCCGGCGCCGTTGCGGCCGAACAGGCAAAGCACCTCGCCCTTGTTCAGCACGAGATCGAGCCCGTAGAGCACCTGGACCTCGCCATAGAAGCAGTCCAGCCCCGAGATCACCAGTGCATCGGTCTTGCTCGTCTCCCTCATGGGGCCGTCCCCAGATAGGCGTCCTGCACCGCGGCGTTGTCGCGGATCGCTTCCGGGGTGCCCTCGGCCAGGATCCTGCCGGCGTTGAAGACGGTGATGCGGTCTGCGAGTTGCATGACGACCGGCATGTTGTGCTCGATCAGCAGCACGGTGGCGTTCTTGGCGATGTCGCGCACGAGTTCGATGAAATTATCGATCTCGCTGTCGGCCAGGCCTTGCGTCGGCTCGTCGAGGATCAGCAGGCGCGGCTTCAGCGCCAGGCCCATCGCCACTTCCAGCAATCGTTGATGCCCGTAAGACAATTGCCCGGCCGGCATATGGGCGCGGCCGGCCAGCCCGGTGCGTTCGAGCGCCGACATGACGCCGGCCCGTACCGCACCCTTCGAGCGGCCGTCGCTCAGCGTGCGCTGCACCGGCAGCGCGACATTGTCATAGGCGCTGAGGTTGGCGAAGACGCTGGTGATCTGGAATGTGTAGGCGATGCCCTGGCGGACCCTGACATAGGCCGGCAGGCCGGTGATGTCGGCGCCGTCGAAGAGGATCGCCCCCGAAGAGGGCTGGATGCGGCCGCTGACAAGGCTGACGAAGGTGGTCTTGCCCGCGCCGTTGGGGCCGATGACGGCGCGGATTTCTCCGGGCATCAGGGTGAAGTCGACGCTGTCGACGGCGCGCAGGCCGCCGAAATTGCGCGACAGACCCTTGGTGGTCAAAAGCGGCGTCATGGCAACCACCCGAGCCAGCGCTGGCGGATGCTGCCGAGAATGCCCTTCGGGAAGAACAGCACAAGCAGGATCAACGCGATGCCGACGATGAGCAGATAGGCCGATGTGTAGCCGCTGGTGACGTCGATGACATAGTACATGAACAGCGTGCCGATCAGCGGTCCAAGCGTTGTGGCAGCACCCCCGAGCAGCACCCACAGCAGCGGCAGGATCGAATACTGCACCGAGGCGAAGCTCGAGCCGACATAGCCGAACAGCAGCGCGTAGGCGGCGCCGGACGCCGCGCAGATCGTGCCGGAGACGACGACGGCTGCGAGCTTGTTGGAGAAGGTGTCGTAGCCCAGCATCTTCGTGCGCTCTTCGTTTTCACGGATGGCGACCAGCACGCGGCCAAAGCGGGAGCGGACGATAGCGAGCATCATCAGAAGCACGAGCGAGAACAGCGTCAGCGCGCTCATGTAGCGCACGGTCGGATCGGTGAGGTCGAGCGAGGTTCCGCCGAAAGTGAGGACACGCGCCGGCTGCGGCACGACCATGCCCTGGTCGCCCCCGGTCCAGGCCGCGAAATAGAGGATGGCGAGATAAAACACCTGGGCGAACATCATGGTGACGATCATGAAGGCGACGCCCGTGGTGCGCAGCGCCAAGAGGCCGATGATCAGCGAGAGAACGGCCCCACAGCCGAGACCCGCGGCGAATGCCGCCGGCACGCTCCAGCCGAGCTGGATGACCGCAAGGCCGGCACCATAAAGCCCGGCGCCAAAGAACATGGCATGGCCGAGGCTGAGCAGGCCGACATAGCCGAACAGCATGTTGTAGCCCATCGCGAAGACCGCCAGCACCATGATGCGGGCGAGCAGGCCGTGATAATACTCCGGCAGCAGGAAGCTCAGCACGAAGAGCAGGGCAATCAAACCGAGGTGCAGCGCGTACGCCTTTGCCGGCGAAGCTTCGCTCATCGCGATGCCGTCCCGAACAGGCCTTGCGGCCGGAACACCAGCACCATGGCGACCAGCAGCGTGGCGATGATCTTGGCCAACGTCGGCGAGAAGAACATCGAGATGATGCCGTCGGACAGGCCGATCAGTACGGCGGCGACGACGGTGCCGCGCAGCGAGCCGAGACCGCCGATGATGACCACGATGAAGGACAGCAGCAGTGGGTCCTGCCCCATCAGGTAGTGCGCCTGGCTGATCGGCACGATCAGCACCGCGGCGATCCCCGCCAGCATGGCGCCGAGCGCGAAGACGCCGCCATAGACACGGCCGACAGGGATGCCGAAGGCCTGCGCCGTTTCGCTGTCATATTGCGTGGCACGCATGATCAGGCCGATTTTCGTGCGCGTCAGCACAAGCCATGTCGCTATCAACAAGAGAGCGGATACGGCGATAACAGACAGCTTGTAGCCGGAATAGCCGAACCACGGCAAAAGGATGCGGTAGCTGAAAGGCGGCTCGACGGGTCGCGCTTCGGGACCATAGAAAGTCAGCGCCAGCTGCTGGATGATGTAGAGCATGCCGATGGTGGCGACAATGGTGGCTTCCGGATTGTAATTGAGCCGGCGCAGCACCAGCCGTTCGGCAATCAGCGCGATGGCGCCGACGATCAGCGGCGCAATCACCAGCGCCGCCAGGAAGCCGAGGGCCGGGTGGCCGCCGATTGCCGATGTGATCGCCCATGCAAGCACGGCGCCGAGCATGAAGAACTCGCCATGGGCGACGTTGACGACACGCATGACGCCGAACACCAGCGACAAGCCAAGCGCGGTCAGCGCCAGCACGGCCGAGGTGACGAGGCCTTCGAGGGTTGCGAGGAGGAGGTGGGGGCCGAAGTGCATCGATTACACGTCCGATAGGGTGGCGCGAAGCGCGCCCCTCTGACCTGCCGGCCGGCCCGGAGCGATAGCGCAGGGCCGGGTCCGGCAGGACAGAGGGGGGTGGCTTGGCGCTCACGCTTGCTGGAATGAGCCTAGAGCGCCTGCGTCGTGTAATCCCCTTCGGCTTCGTAAAGCCCGTCCTCGATCTTGGTCTTGTGGACGACCTTCAGCTTGCCGCCTTCGACCTTGGAGATGTTCTGGATGCCAAAGCACTGGTGGATCTTGCCGTTGAAGGTTTTTGGTCCTTGCGGATGCTCCGGCCCTTCGGCGAATTCCTTCAGCGCTTCGGTCGCCTCGACCAGCTTGGCGCGGTCTTCCGGTCCCTTGTAGCCGGCGTCTTCCATCGCCTTCTTGACGACATAGAGCGTTTCCCAGCAGCCGAACATGTGCGCGGCGGTGGAGACGTCCTTGGGGTCGCCGACGGCGGCGCCATTGTCGTCGATGCCGACGGCGGCGCGATAGGCCTTCTGCGCTTCGGTGTCATCCGGCTGGGCGTAGCGCGGCGAGCCTTCCCAGAAATGGCTGCCGTCGAGGAATTCGAGGCCGGGGCTGTTGATGTCGACGGCTTCGAGCGAATCGATGAAGCCGAACAGCTGCGGCCGGTTCGAACCGTAGAACTCGCCGAGCTCCTTGACGAAGGTGAGCACCGCCGGACCGACCATGACGTGGTAAATCACCTCGGTTTCGGCCGGTATCTGCGGGAAATATTTGGTGAAGGAACTCTCCGTCGGCGGAATGGCGATCTGCGCGATCACCTCGGCGCCTTGCGCCTTCAGCGCCGGCGGCAGGTAATCGCGATGGTCGTAGCCGAAGGCGAAATCGGGGAATATCTGCGTCACCTTCTTGCCGGCATTGGCCGCGATCCACGGCGCCATCGACTGGATCTGGCTCTTCACGTCGGTGATGCCGGGCTGGAAGACGTAGCGGTTGAGCTTGGTCGAGGCGACATGATGCCCTTCGCTGACGACGAAATAGGGCATCTTGGCTTCGCCGGCGGCCGGAGCCGAACCGATGACGACGTGCGAGAACAGTGTGCCGAAGACGATGTCGGTCTTGTGCTGCGTGGCGAACTTGCCGACCACCTCGGCGCCGCGACCGGGATCTGTGCCGTCGTCCTCGATGATCACCTCGACCTGGCGGCCATTGATGCCGCCGGCGGCATTGATTGCCTTGATGGCGGCGGCGGTGGTCTTCTCGTACCAGCGGCCATAGGCGGCGCCGATACCGGTGCGGTGCGACTGGAAGCCAATCTTGATCGGCGCGGAGCTTTGCGCCTGGGAATAACGGACGAAACCGGGCGCCATGGCGAGGCCGGCACCAGCGGCGATCCCCTTCAGCGCGGTGCGGCGGGTGAATGTGGTTTTGGAGAGGTCGAAAAATCCGTTCTTGTCAGTCACGTTCGTTCCCCTGTTTTTGCGTTTTGACCAACGATAAGGCGGCTCGAACATCCTCGGCAAGAGGATGCAAAATTGCATGTGTACAAACTAAATCACCAAAGGCTTGGCCTGGCAAGCGAGCTTTCCGTCAGGGCATGCCATAGGAAGTAGCTTGTCTCATCCGACCGTCGGCGTGGCAAGCAGCCAGAGACCGAAAATGGTGTAGGCGATCATCAAAACGGTGAGCGGAAACTGGCTGAGCGCGGCGCGGGCAGGTTGCGGATGCAGGCGCCAGGCAAGGCCGTGGGCGACGAGAACCGCGAGCACATGGCCAAGGATGATGGCGCCGGCCTGGACATTCCACAGCCACCACGCTGACGCTGCGCCGGCAACGACGCCGGCTTCGACCTGCATGTCGGCGGTGCCGAACAGATTCCAGCGCAGCGCGAACGGATCGGACAGGGAGGCCAATGCATACTGGCCGTCGACCAGCAGCACCGTCAGATAGTGCGCGACATGGTAGGCGAGCGCGATCGGCACGATCGACCACACCAGCAGGCCCGCCGCCTGGGCGAGCGATCTATCGCCGCCGGCAAGGCACTGACCGAGGATTACCGCAACCAGGAACACTCCAGCGAGCAGCACGAATGCCAGGACAAGGCCAAAGCTGCCGCTGCCGATCACCGCCGTACGGCCTGGAAATTCGAGCGGGTTGATGCCGAACAGGCCGAGCCAGAAGAAGGTCTTCGACAGCCCGTCGAAGGAGACCGAGGACAAAGCGAGCAGCAGGAAGGCGATGCCGCTGGCGGGCAATGGCTCGGCCGTGAGCAGCCTGGCACCCGGCCAGCACAGCGCAAGACGGCCTTTGTCGCCGCGCTCGACTGGCGCGAAGCGGGCAACCATCGAGAAGAAGACGCCGAGGAATTCACCGCTGCGGCTCCACTTGTCAAAGCCGAACACCCGCATGGCCAGCAAGGTGAACAGCCAATAGAGGCCGGCTGCCCATGCCAGCCGCGCCGGATCGTCAGGGGATGGATAGACGAGTTCGAACCAGGCAAAGGCGAAGAACAGGATGACGGCCGGCCAGCAGCCAAGCCACTGCGGAAGTTGCGCGTCATCGCTTCTGCCGCGCGACAGCAGCCGCCACGGGCCGCACCAGGGATTGAGCCACGACCAGAGATCGCCGAGCACGCCTTGCAGCAGGGTCAGACCGGCCCATAGCAGCGTCCAGATCACCAATGGCAGCGGGTTGGAGAGGGGGTCGCGGCTGCCGAGCAAGCCGGCGGCGATGAAAATTGCAAAGCCGGCAAAGGAGATCAGGCTAATGGTGGCGCGGGTGCTGTCGCCGAAGGCGAATAGCGGCAGGCGCCGGCGCCAAAGGAGGCCGAGGGTGTCGGGTGGGAGCAATGCCAGGACGAGGAAACTGGCTGCTACGGCGAAGGCGCCGCCGATCAGGTAATAGCCGGTGGGGAGAAGCAGGACGTGGCCGCGTTCGGAGGCGTGGGCGAAGGCGGTGGTGGGGGAGACGAGCCACAAGGCGGCAAGCAAGAGGGCCAGTGACGGACAGTGGCGTTCTACGGCGGAACTCGACCTATCCAGGTTTTCCATCCCGCGCGAGCCTTCAACCTCAAACCTTGACCAGTTGCTCCACGCGATCCTTCTGCCCAAAAATCCTCAAATACCGCTCGATCTCCTTGAGATCGCCGGTCGCCTTGGCTGGATTGTCGGAAAGCTTCACCGCCAGCCGGCCATTGGCCTCGGTGACCTTGCAGACCAGCGATATGGCGTCGAGGTTCTTGGTTTCGGTCGGCGCGCAGCCTTCGAAATCATTGGTCAAATTGGTGCCCCAGCCGAACGACATGCGCACCTTGCCCTTGAAGTGGCGGTAGGTCTCCTCGATGGTTTCGACCTCGAGCCCGTCGGAGAAGATCAGCAGCTTCTGCCTGGGGTCCTTGCCCCTTTCGCGCCACCAGGACAGGATCTTTTCGCCGCCCTCGATCGGCGGCGCGCTGTCGGGGCGAAAGCCCGTCCAGTCGGCGACCCAGTCCGGCGCGTCGCGCAGGAAGGAGGCGGTGCCGAAGGCGTCGGGCAGCACGATCAGCAGATTGCCGCCATAGTAGCGCTGCCAGTCCTGCAGCACCTTATAGGGCGACTGCTTCAGCTCTTTTTCCGAATTGGCGAGTGCCGCGAACACCATCGGCAGTTCATGCGCGTTGGTGCCGAGCGCTTCGAGGTCGTTGTCCATGGCCAGCAGCACGTTGGAGGTGCCGGTGAACGCTTCGCCTATGCCTTCCTTCAGCGCCTCCACGCACCAGCGTTGCCACAGGAAGGAATGGCGCCGGCGCGTGCCGAAGTCGGAAATGCGGATGCCGGGCAGCGCCTTCAGCCGTTCGGTCTTGGCCCACATCTTGGCCTTGGCGCGGGCGTAGAGCACGTCGAGCGCGAAGGGCCCATAGGCCCGCATGGCCGCGCGAGATCGGAGTTCGTTGATGATGGCGAGCGCCGGGATTTCCCACAGCGTCGTGTACATCCAGGGGCCGGAGAAAGTCAGTTCGTATTGTCCGTCGTGCTTGGAAAGCTCATAGTCGGGCAGTCGAAAACCTTCCAGCCAGGCGAGGAATTCCGGATCGAAAATCTGCTTGCGGCCGTAGAAATTGTTGCCGCCCAGCCAGATCATCTCCTTCTTGGAGAAGCGCAGCGTGCGGGCATGGTCGAGCTGTTCGCGCAATTCGCCCTCGTCGATCTCGTCGGCGAGCCGCACCGAGGTGGTGCGGTTGATCAGGGAGAAGGTGGCGTCGACCTTGGGATACATTCCCCAGATCATCTGCAGCATCAAAAGCTTGTAGAAGTCGGTGTCGAGCAGGCTGCGCACGATCGGGTCGAGCTTCCAGGTGTGGTTGTAGACGCGCCGCGCAATATCGGTCTTGGCCATGTCTCGTTACCGCCTTCGCTGCCCTGCCACCACAATAGCGACAGGCCTCATAGCATCGAATTGACCAAAACGCTGCCCGCTTTCAGGCTGGCCCGACAAAAAGAAAGTCCTGCGTGCGGCTACGAAGATTTACCGCCCATCACCTTGAGCGCGGGACGTTTGCGGCGGGTGACGAGGCGGCCCGCCACCGGGGCGTCGGCGCGGCCGTCATCCCCGGCCTTCTCGGCGAACAGCCAGTCCATGAACACCTGCACGATCGGCGTCGCCCGCATCTCGTTGCGGCAAACGACATAGAAGTCGTCGACCGCCGGCACCGACAGGCTGAACGGCGCGACCAGCATGCCCCTGGCGAGCAGCGCGCTTGCCGTCACCGAGTCGCCCAGCGCCACGCCATGGCCGTGCACGGCGGCTTCCGCCGTCATGCGCGCATCGCCGAGATGATGGCGCCGGCCGCGCTCGAGGTCCAGCGCGTCGGCGGCGGCCAGCCAGGTGTGCCACTCGCGGCCGTCGTCACCATGCAGCAAGACATGGTCGGCAAGGTCGCGAACATTGCGGATCGGCCGGTTGTTGATCAGCGTCGGGCTGACCACGGGAAACAGTTCGAGGCCCGACCATTTGCGCATCCAGCAATCGGCCCAGCTGCCATCGCCATAGTGCACGCAGACATCGATATGCGGCGCTCGGATATCCCTGGGATCGTTGGAGGGAATGAGCGTCAGCTGGATGTCGGGGTATTGCGCGGTGAAGCTGCCCAGCCTCGGCGTCATCCACAAAAGCAGCAGCGCCGGCACGCAGGACACCGACAGCGCGCCGCTGCTTGCCGGTCGGGTCAGCCGTTGCGTGGCGGCGGCGATGCCGTCGAACGCAACCGATACCGCAGGCAAGAGCTCGGCGCCGTGCGGGGTCAATTTGACCCGCTGGCCGACGCGTTCGAAAAGCTTGACGCCAAGCGATTGCTCCAGCGCCTTGATTTGGTGGCTGACGGCGCCATGGGTGACATTCAGTTCGCTCGCAGCCTTGGTCAACGAGGCATGGCGCGCCGTTGCCTCGAAGGCGCGCAGCGGGTTGAGAGGTGGTAAGCGCTTGGCCATGGATGCTCGGCTTCATTGTGAGATTTTCTCACAGAAAACACCCTAACAATATCAATTGCTTTTTCAAGGCGGCTGCCGGACACTTTGCCCCAAGACAACATCAAGACGTGAAATCTGCGGACAGCCAGCGGGACAGCGGCCCGGCCGGATGACGGTCGGTTCGCCCGAAGTCACCGACGGCAACACCGCATCGGCTGAGGAGGAGCGGATATGGGATACGATCGCGGCAAGCTCGACGCGCTGCGTCGCAAATATGGCGAGAGCCATGGCGGCGAGATGTTCGACCCGAAATTCCGCAAGGTCGCGGACAAGATTTTTTCCAAGAGCGGCACGCGGCTGGCGCCCTATTCCGGCATCCCGACCTTCCTCACCGCGCCCTATCGTGAAATCGCCGCCGAAAATCCGGACTTCGGCGACCTGCAGGTGGCGATCATTGGCGTGCCGATGGATCTTGGCGTCACCAATCGGCCGGGCTCGCGCTTCGGGCCGCGCGCATTGCGGGCCATCGAGCGCATCGGCCCCTACAACCATGTGCTGGAATGCGCGCCGACGCATGAGCTCAGGGTGGCCGACATCGGCGACGTTCCGTTCCAGAGCCGCTACCGGCTGGAGACCAGCCATGAGGATATCGAGCGGCGCATCAACCAGATCGTCGACGCCGGTGTCATTCCGCTGTCGGTCGGCGGCGACCACTCGATCACGCACCCGATCCTGAAGGCGGTCGGCAAGAAGGCGCCGGTCGGCCTGATTCACATCGACGCCCATTGCGACACCAGCGGCCTGTTCGACCTGACCAAATTCCACCATGGCGGCCCCTTCCGCAACGCTGTGCTCGATGGCGTGCTCGATCCGACGCGCACCATCCAGATCGGCATCCGCGGCTCGGCCGAATATTTGTGGGAGTTCACCTACGAATCCGGCATGACCGTGGTCCATGCCGAGGAGGTGACCGGACTCGGCATTCCAGCCATCATCGAGAAGGCGCGCAGAATAGTCGGCGATGGCCCGACCTATGTGTCTTTCGACATCGACAGCGTCGACCCGGCCTTCGCGCCGGGCACGGGCACGCCGGAAGTCGGCGGGCTGACGACACGCGAAGTGCTTGAACTGCTGCGCGGCCTCAAGGGCCTCAACATCGTCGGCGGCGACGTCGTCGAGGTGGCGCCGCAATATGACGCGACCACCAACACCGCGCATGCCGGCGCCCAGGTGCTGTTCGAGATCCTGAGCCTGATGGTGTTCAGCCCGGCCCTCAGAAGCAAGGGCGCCTGACGATCAAAGCAAGGCGGCCGCCGCGCTGGAGCCGGCGGCCGGCCCAAACAATCAAAAAGCTTCCAGAAGGGGAATGACAATGACAATCCGCTCGACATTCAAATCATCCATCGCCGCCGTCCTGGTCCTGGGCGCGGCAGGTTTCAGCCTTGGCACACAGGCGGCCAAGGCTGACGCGCTGGCCGATATCACCAAGGCCGGCACCATCAATGTCGGCGTCTTCGCCGATTTCCCGCCCTTCTCCTCGGCCAGCGCAGACATGAGCCTCAAGGGCTATGACATGGACGTCGCGCAGTACATCGCCGACACGCTCAAGGTGAAGCTCAATCCGATCGCCGTCACCGGCCAGAACCGCATCCCCTATTTGAACGATCATCGCGTCGATATCCTGATGAGCGTCGGCTACTCGAAGGAGCGCGAGCAGGTCATCGACTTCGCCGCCGCCTACGCGCCCTATTACATCGCGGTGATCGGTCCGGCGGCGATGTCGGTCAAAGGCAAGGAAGATCTTGCCGGCAAGTCGATCGCCGTCAATCGCGGCACGCTGGAAGATACCTCGCTCACCGAGGCAGCACCCGGATCGGCCGACATCAAGCGCTTCGACAACTACAATTCGGTGATCCAGGCCTTCATCTCCGGCCAGACCCAGCTGATGGTCGTCGGCAACGACGTCGGCGCGCAGGTGCTGGCCAAGCAGGACGTGCTCAAGCCCGAGCAGAAGTTCCAGCTTCTGACCTCGCCCTCGCATATCGGCCTCAACAAGAACGAGGACGCCCTCAAGAAGGCGGTCAACGACGCCGTCGCCAAAATGTTGGCCGACGGCAAGCTGGACGAAAGCTCGAAGGCCTGGCTGAAGACGCCGCTCAACCCCGACAACCTCAAGGATTGAGTTTTCCGTGGCCTTCGGCTGGCTTCCAGGTGCCGTGGGCGACATCGCGCACGGCGCGGCGACGACGATCCTTTTGATCGCCGTCACCACGCTGGCGGGAACGCTGCTCAGCATCCTCGGTGCTGCCGGGCGGCGAAACGGCCCCGCGCTGCTGCGCCGGGCCATCGCCTGGTATGTCGAGGTGATGCGCAACACGCCGTTCCTTGTGCAGCTGTTCTTCATCTTCTTCGGCCTGCCGAGCCTCGGCATCAGGCTTGACCCGATCCTGGCCGCCATGCTGGCGATGACGCTCAACATGGCGGCCTACACGATCGAGATCGTCGGCGCCGGGCTCGACGCGGTGCCGAACGGGCAGACGGAAGCGGCGCTGGCGCTCGGGCTGAGGCCGCGCCAGGTATTCATCAAGATCGTGCTGCCGCAGGCGCTCAAGATCATCTATCCCGCGCTGACCAGCCAGATCGTCATCATGATGCTGGAATCCGCCGTGGTGTCGCAGATCGCGGTGCGCGAGCTGACCTATGAGGCGGACATGCTGCAGGCGCGCACTTTTCGCTCGTTCGAGACCTATTTCGTCGTGACGCTGGTCTATCTCTTGATGTCAATGGCCTTGCGGCGGCTGCTGGTGTCAGGCGGACGCCGCGCGCTCGGAGCGGGCGTGTCATGATCGAGTTCACGCTCTGGGACATCGTGCGCAACCTTCTGCTTGCCGCGCGCTGGACGGTGCTTTTGTCGCTGGCCGCCTTCGTCGGCGGCGCGGTGGTCGGAATGGCGGTGCTGTTCCTGAGGATCGCCAAGAACAAATGGAGCCGGCGCCTTGCCTCCGGCTACATCGCCCTGTTCCAGGGAACGCCGCTTCTGATGCAGCTGTTCCTGATGTTCTTCGGCCTGCCGATGCTCGGCCTGCGCATCGAGCCCTGGACCGCGGCGGTGCTCGGCCTGACCTTCTTCGCCAGCGCCTATCTCGCCGAAATCTGGCGCTCCGGTGTCGATGCGCTGCCATTGGGCCAGTGGGACGCCGGCGCCAGCCTCGGCCTGCACTATCTGCAGGAACTCAGGCTGATCATCCTGCCCCAGGCGTTCTCGATCACACGCGCGCCGACGGTCGGCTTCCTGGTGCAGCTGATCAAATCGACCGCGCTGACCTCGATCATCGGCTTCGAGGAATTGGTGCGGACTTCGAATGCCATCAACAACGCCACCTTCGAGCCATTCAAGGTCTATGGGCTGGTGGCGCTGATCTTCTTCGTCATGTGCTTCCCGCTGACGCAATATGCGCGGTCGCTGGAGAAGCAGACATTGACGCGCTGAACCGCGAGCATGTTGTGTTGACCAACATCGACGCGACCGCAAGCTGGGAAGCTGTGTGCTGTTAGAGCGCTTGAATGCTCCATTTGGGCACGGATGACAGCTTTGCGCCGCATCCCAGCCGTTCAGACGACATCTGCGAGTTCCTTAGAGCGGACGGTCAACTAGGCGGGAGATTACGACGGCATCGGGGTGGTCTTCGAGCTCGGCCAATCATTCGCGTTGGCAGTGGAGTTGGATCCAGGGCGATACCACCACAATCGGTCCTGTCACATTGTTGGCGATGTGACGGACATGTTGGCTTCGATGAGTCTGTTAGGTAAGTAGCCATCCTAATTTTCAGCATGGCTGAAGACGACAGTGCCATTGTCCTTGCGAACTTCAACGCAAATGATCCCCTCGTCACCCCTTCGGGTCTGAAACATGGAGATTGCGTGATCTTTTGCCACCTTTTCGGCGTCAAAGATCACCTTGTCGATGATGCCCTGTCTTCCATACCAAATAACGGTGAACGCCATTCGCCGCCTCCATTCGAGGCACCATAGGCGCTCTTACCGGTACCTTCAAACGGCGTCTGTGGCCAAAAGGCGGCGCGAAACGGCCGCCTTTCCCCCAAATTCAGCCACCCATCTTCTTGGCCATCGCGCAGAAATCCGCATGCGACTTGTTGATCGTGGCGTCGCCGCAGTCTTTCAACACCGCCTTCTGTTCATCTGGCTTCATGGACATCCATGCGGTCTTGAAATCCGCTTCCGACCTTAGTGTTTTCATGCCGGCATCGGTGAAGAACGGCGACATCTTTGCCGGGTCGTCGAGCGCGGAGGTCCCGCCGCTGGAAGCGGCCAGAGCCGATCCAGTTATCATTGCGATCGCCATCGCGCTCATAGTGAGCATTTTGAAGTTCATTTCTCATCTCCTCACGCTTTACGTCGATCGTATGCAACGATCATCCCTCGAAACGTCATCGTGCAGGAAAGGTTGCCCGCCTGCGTCGAAAGATGGAATTCTATTCCGGGAATGCAGTTTGGACGCCAAGGGCGCGGAGACTCAGCCTGAACCGAAGTCCTGCCGTTGCTCGTCCAGCCGCCGACCTGACCTTCGTGCCCAGCGGTCGTTTCGCGGCAGTTCTGAAGGCGCCATTTGATGCGCCACAATGTTGGGACGAGCGACCGCCGAACCGACGGCCGTCTTGCGTTCAGTGCCCGAGCGCCAGCGACGGCGCGATGCGGTCGCGCCGTAGCCAGCGTGCCAGGAGCAGGGCCGCCACCACGGCCAGTCCCGACGACAGGCCGATCCAGATGCCGACGCCGTGGAAGCCGAAATGGAAGGCCAGCAGCACGCCAAGCGGCAGGCCGACGCCCCAGTAACCAATCGCGGCATAGATCATCGGCACCTTGGTGTCGTGCAGGCCGCGCAGCATGCCGGCGGCAACCGCCTGCGCGCCGTCGAAGACCTGGAACAGGGCAGCAAACACCAGGAACGACACGGCAAGCGCGATCACCCTGGCATTGGCCGGATTGCCGAGGTCGATGAAGGCGCTGATCAGGAGATGCGGCCAAAGCACCATCACCAGTCCCATCAGCGCCATGAACGAGACGCCGATGACGAAGGCGGTCCAGCCGGCGCGCGACACGCCCTCGGGATTGCCGGCGCCATGCGCGAGCCCGACCCGCACCGTCACCGCCTGGTTGAGGCCGAGCGGCACCATGAAGGAGATCGAGGCGATCTGGATGGCGATCGCGTGCGCGGCCAGAGAATCCGCGTCGATCAGGCCCATCAGCAGGGCTGCCGCGTTGAAGATCGTCACCTCGAAGGCAAGGATGCCGGCGATCGGCAATCCGAGCCGCAGCAGGCCCTTGAAGCGCGGCCAGTCGGACCGCCAGAAACGGCCGAACAGATGGTAGCGCCGGAATTTCTTCTCCAGCATCACCACGACAGCCATGCCGACGAACATCAGCGTGCTGGACAGCGAGGTGGCAAGACCGGAGCCGGCGATGCCCATGGCCGGCACACCGAGATTGCCGAACATGAACAGCCAGTTGAAAAAGGCGTTGCAGGCGACGGCGACGAACACGATGATCAGCGCCCAACCCGGCCGCTCCAGCGCCGAGATGAACGAACGCAGCACGATATAGCCGTAGAAGGGCAGCACCGCCCACTCCAGCCAGCGCAGATAGATGCCGGCCTGATGCGCCAGCGCGGGCTCCTGCCCCATGGCCAGCAGAATGGCCTCGCCGTGCCAAAGCACAAGCCAGATCGGGATCGCGATCAGGATCGCCAGCCACAGGCCCTGGCGCACGGTGCGGCGCAGATCGCGCACTGAGTGGCGGCGGCGGCCAAGCTCGGTG
Organism: Mesorhizobium sp. B2-3-13; assembly: GCF_006442195.1. NCBI lineage: Bacteria > Pseudomonadati > Pseudomonadota > Alphaproteobacteria > Hyphomicrobiales > Phyllobacteriaceae > Mesorhizobium > Mesorhizobium sp. B2-3-13. The sequence continues at coordinate 48,449 of NZ_VFVQ01000017.1, read as the reverse complement.
GCGATCATCGGCGAGGTCGCCAGCATCAGGCCGAGGCCGAAGATCAGCGGCATGAAATAGAGGTTGGCGCCAAGCGCGCCGCTGGCCAGCGTGTCCGCGCCGAGGCGCCCCATCATCATGACGTCGGTGGCGGTCATCGCCGTCTGGCCGAGATTGGTCAGCACCATCGGCCAGGCCAGCGCCAGCGTCGCCCTGATTTCCCGACGCCAAAGATTTTCCGGCGCGCGAGCGCCGGCTTCGATCGCAGACATTGTCCTGCTCTTTCAGAACACGGCGCGTCGGGCCACGCCCGGAAGCCGCACAGCAACGGCACGAAATGGCACCGTTTGCGCCGTCTATTGAACGAAATGCGACATGAAGGCAAGGGAGGAGGCGTCAGAACAGATTGAGCCAGCGCCTTGCCCGGGAACCGCCGCCTCGTTCCCTTGCCGGCCAGGGACTGCTACGGATCAGACATCGGCAACCGGCGAATTGTGGGAGGCAGGATGGCGTTCAGACGCAGAAAGAACACGGCAGCGATCCCGCGCACGGCGCCTTCCTTCGAGCATATCGTCACCGAGGCGAACGACAGTTTCCTGTGGCGGCTGGACGACTATCCCTGGGAGCGCAATGTCTGGAACTTCCACCCGGAGTACGAGATCCATCTGCTGCGGAAATCCTCCGGCGTGGTCCTCGTCGGTGACCATATCGGCGAGTTCGGGCCGGGCTACCTCACCATCGTCGGCGGCGGCCTGCCGCATGACTGGGTCACCGCGGTGCAGCCGGGCGAATTGATCGATGGCCGCGACATCGTGCTGCAATTCGATCCCGAGCGGCTGCGCGGGTCGGCTGACATGCTGCCCGAACTGCGCGAACTGGAGCCGTTCCTGGAACGGTCTCTGCGCGGCATCGTCTTCCACGGCGGGACCGCGCTTGAAGGCGCCGCGCTCATGGAACGGATGGGCACGGTGCATGGGTTGGCCCGGTTCTGCCTGTTCCTCGAACTGGTCGATCTTCTGGCCAGGACCGACGAGTATGAGCTGTTGTCGTCGCCGGACTTCCAGCCGGTCCTAGACGCCGCGTCGCTCGACATCGTCCAGCGCACGCTGACCTATCTGTTCCAGCATTTCGCCGAAGATCTGAAGCTGCCTGAGGTGGCCGAGCTGGCCGGCATGAGCGAAAGCACCTTCTCGCGCTTCTTCCAGAAGAACACCGGCAACTCCTTCAGCGACCATCTTGCCAAGCTCAGGCTGTGGCAGGCGTGCAAGCTCCTGGCCGACACCGATATTCCGATCACCGACATCTGTTTCCAGGTCGGCTACATGAACATCTCCAACTTCAACCGCGCCTTCCTGCGCAAGCACAAGATGACGCCGTCATCCTATCGCAAGCTGTCGCGGCAGCGCCTGGCGATGCGCGCATAAGCGCATCCTGAATCATCGTTTTGGACCAGATCGATACTCATGTGACGCGCTCCGTACTTGGGCGCAGTTTTTTGCGCTGCACAATGCATAAAAGTACAGGTCAGCTGCAACGGGGCTTCTAGCGTCGCCCAACGCAACTGCGCATTTTGGCGATGGGTGGCATGTCGTTCGGGCGATGGTGAGGATCGCGTAACCCGAGGACCTGCGCTTCCTGCGACGTATTCCTGGAGGAGAAAAGATCGTGAAACCAGTTCGGCTCGCTGCCAGCCTTGGCGCAGCTTTCGTGCTTTCCGCTACCGTTTCAACCCTAGCCCTGGCGCAGGCGCCGGTCTGCTCGGCACCGGTCAAGGTGCTGGCGCAGCCCCGCGATGGCCTGACGCTTCTGGAGGACTCCAAGGCCGAGTTCGAGAAGCTCTCCGGCGCGAGCTTCAAGATCGATTACCTGAACGAAAACGACCGCCGCGCCAAGTCGCGCGCGGACGCGTCCACCGTCGGCAACTACAACGTCTACTATGTCGATGAAGCCAATGTGGCGCTTTTCGCCTCGTCGAAGTGGATCGTGCCGCTGACCGATTATTATCCGGCTGATTACGACTATGCCGACTTCGATCCGGGCCGCCAGAAGGTCGCCACCTATGACGGCAAGGTCTGGTTCGCGCCGCTGACCGGCGGCGGCGACCTGATGGTCTACCGCAAGGACGTGCTGGAAGCCGCCGGCATCCAGCCGCCCAAGACGCTGGACGAGCTGATCGCCGACGTGCCGAAGCTGACCAATGCCGACAAGGGCATGTACGGCATCGCGCTGCGCGGCGCGCGCGGGTCGGGCGCAAATGTCTGGCGCTGGATGCCGTTCTTCAAGGCCTATGGCGGCAAGTGGTTCGACGGCGACAAGCCGGCCTTCAATTCGGACGCGGCCGTCAAGGCGACCGAGGCCTATCTGAAGCTGTTCAGGGATTCGGCACCGGGGACCCAGACCGGCAGCTGGGACGAATCGACCGGCGCCTTCCTGTCGGGCCAGGTCGCGATCCTCGTCGAATCGACGCCGCTTTCGGGCATGGCGGTCGACCCGAAGACCTCGCAAGTGGTCGGCAAGATCGGCTTCCTGCCGCCGCCCTCGCCGCTTCCCGGCGGCGGTTACGGCCACGGCCTCGCCATTGCGGCGAAGGCCAATGCCGACGACGCTTCGAAGAAATGCGCTGGCCTGTTCATCGCCTGGGCAACCTCGAAGGAAAATGAGAAGCGCCGGCTCGACGCCCACCAGTTCGGTGAGCTGAACCGCACCAGCATCCTGTCCAGCAAGGAGTTCGCCGACATCTACGGCGCCGATCTCGGCCAGGCGCTTGCCGAAACCGGCAAAGTCACGGCGGTGAACTTCTGGCAGGATCCGCGCTGGCCGGATCTCGGCGACCGCTGGGGCATCATCCTCGAGGAATTGATTGCCGGCACACGCACCGATGTCAAGGGCAGCCTTAACGAGCTCGAGGCCTACGCCAATGAGCTGGTGAAGAAATAGGCCCCTCCCTCTTGCGGCGCGCGGTTCGCGGCATTCCCTGGGAATGCCGGGACCTGTGTGTCGCAGGAGGGCCTGCCCTGTCCCGCGCGCGGGTTCCGCCATGTCCGGATATCAGAGACACAGCAAGGCCTGAGACCAATGCCTCGACGTTCATCCCTGCCGGTCACCTTTGTCGTGCCGACACTGGTCATTCTGCTGATCCTGTCGATAGTGCCGACGCTCTACGCGATCATCATCGCTCTGCAGAACCGCGAGCTGAGCTCGGCTGCCTATTCCTGGGTCTGGTTGTCGAATTTTGTCGACCTGTTCTCCGACCGCCGCTTCCTCAACGCTGTCTGGGTGTCGGTGAAGTGGGAGGTCGTCACTGTCGTCGCGACGATGGTGGTGGCGATCGGGCTCGGCGTGCTGATGTTCGAGGTCGCCTCGCCGCGCCTGCGCAACCTCTACTGTCTGCTGTTCATCATTCCGGTGCTGTTGCCGCGCGTGTCGGCGGCCTTCGTGTGGAAGTTCGCCTATCATCCGCTCTATGGCATCGCCACTTATCCCTACCGGCTGCTGACCGGCGGGCTGATCTTCGACCCGCTGTCCAAGCCGTCGACGGCGCTGTTCGCCGTCGCTTCGGTCGATGTCTGGCAGTGGGGCCTGTTCTTCGCGGTCATCGTGCTGAAGCTCTTGGAAACCTTGCCGCCGCAGCCGATCGAGGCGGCCCGGCTCGACCATGCCCGGCGCTGGCAGATCCATGCCTATGTCACCTTGCCGATGCTGAAGGCGCCGCTGATCAGCCTGATGTTCGTCAAGATGATCGAGTCGCTGCGCTCCTTCGACCTGATTTATGTGATGACCCGCGGCGGGCCGGGGGTCGCGACCGAAACGCTCGACATGTACGCCTTCTCGCAAGGCTTCATCGAATCCGGCAAGGTTTCCTATGCCTCGGCGATGGCCGTGCTGATGATGATCGCCACCGTCATCACCTTCACCATGCTGTGGAAGCGGGTGCAGGCATGAGGCTCGGCCGCATCATCGCCAAGGCCGTCCTGGCCTTCGCCGGCTTCCTCGCGGCGTTTCCGCTGCTGTGGACAGCGCTCAATTCGCTGAAGAATAGCGTGGATATCATCACCCGCGTTCCCCGCCTGGTGTTCACACCGACGCTTGCCAACATCAGCTACATAGTTGGCCGCGACAGCGTCGTCACCGGCCTCTACAATTCGGTCGTCGCTTGCGGCACAGCCGTACTGATCGGCGTCGTGCTCGGTTTGCCCGCGGCTTACGCGGTGGCGCGTTATCCCAACCGCTGGGCCGGCGACATCCAGTTCTTCGTGCTGTCGCTGCGCTTCCTGCCGCCGGTGGCGGTGGCGATCCCGCTTATGGTGATCTGGCTGCAACTCGGTCTCTACGATACGCTGCCGGCGCTGATCGTCACCTATTCACTGCTCACCATCTCGGTGATCATGTGGCTCGCCATTCCAGCCTTCCAAGGCGTGCCGAAGGAGATCGAGGAAGCCGCCTTCGTCGACGGCTACGGCGCCTATTCGGTGTTCTGGCGGATCGCGCTGCCCGTGGCTGCGCGCTCGCTGATCGGCGCGGTCGCCTTCAGCTTCGTGCTGGTCTGGAACGAATTCCTGATCGCGCTGATGCTGTCGAGTTCCAACGCCAAGACCTTGCCGATCGTCGCTTCCGAACTCTCCCAGCAAGGCATGAACGTGCCGTGGGGCATTCTCAACGCCTCGGTCGTGCTCCTGTCGCTGCCGCCGCTGCTGTTCCTCGGCGTGCTCAGCGGCTTCCTGAATTCTGTTTTCCGGCAAAAAAAGACTTGAAGTGAGGACTTACCCGATGCGGGCTTTGGTGCTTGAGAAAAAAGGTGAATTGTCGCTGCGCGAGATCGCGTTGCCGCTCGATGTCGGCCCCGACGATGTCAGGATCGCCATCCACACGGTCGGCGTCTGCGGCAGCGACGTGCATTATTACACGCATGGCGCCATCGGCAGCTATGTCGTGCGGGCGCCGATGGTGCTCGGCCACGAGGCTGCGGGCACAATCGTCGAGGTCGGCGCCAATGTCAGGAGTCTGAAGGTCGGCGACCGCGTCTGCATGGAGCCGGGTGTACCGAATCTGTCGTCGCGCGCGACAAAGCTCGGCATCTACAATGTCGACCCCGACGTCACTTTTTGGGCGACCCCGCCGGTGCATGGCATCCTTGCTCCCTATGCCGTGCACCCGGCCGCCTTTACCTACAAGCTGCCGGACAATGTCTCCTTCGCCGAGGGCGCGATGGTCGAGCCCTTCGCCATCGGGATGCAGGCGGCTAGCCGCGCCCGCATCGTCCCGGGCGATGTCGCCGTCGTCGTCGGCTGCGGCCCGATCGGCATCATGGTCGCCCTTGCCGCCCTTGCTGGCGGTTGCTCGAAAGTGCTGATTTCCGATTTTTCCGCGCCCAAGCTGAGGATCGCCGCGCAATATGCCGGCATCGTGCCGGTCAATGTCGGCGAGCAGTCGCTGGTCGATGCCGTCGCGGCAGCTACCGACAATTGGGGTGCCGACATCGTCTTCGAGGCGAGCGGCAGCGCCAAGGCTTTCGCCGATCTGTTCGACGTCGTGCGGCCAGGTGGCGCGGTGGTGCTGGTCGGGCTGCCGGTGGAACCGGTGGCCCTCAATGTGCCGGCGGCGATCTCGAAGGAAGTGCGCATCGAGACGGTGTTCCGCTATGCCAACATCTTCGACCGCGCCCTGCAGCTCATCGCCTCCGGCAAGGTCGACCTCAAGCCGCTGATCACCGGAACCTATGATTTCGCCGACAGCATCAAGGCGTTCGAACGGGCCGCCGAAGGCAACCCGCAGGACGTCAAGCTGCAGATCCTGCTTACCGGCGAAAAGGGCTGACCATGTCCGCGATCGTTTGCTCCCATGTCGACAAGGCCTATGGCGCCACCACAGTGATCCGCGATCTCAATCTCTCGATCGAGGAGCACGAATTCGTCGTGTTCCTCGGCCCGTCCGGCTGCGGCAAGTCGACCTTGCTGCGCATGCTGGCGGGGCTGGAGGACATCAGCGGCGGCGAGGTATCGATCGGCGGCAAGGTGGTCAACGACCTCAATCCGGGCGACCGCGGTATCGCCATGGTGTTCCAGAACTACGCGCTCTACCCGCACATGAGCATTTTCGACAACATCGCCTTCGGGCTGCGGCGCCAGAAGGTCCCCGCGCCCGAGATCCGCAAGCGGGTCGAAGCGGTGTCGAGGACGCTTGGGCTCGACCCCTATCTCGGCCGTAAGCCAGCCGAACTCTCCGGCGGCCAGCAGCAGCGCGTGGCGATCGCGCGGGCCATGATCAAGACGCCCAAGGTGTTCCTGTTCGACGAGCCGTTGTCCAATCTCGACGCCAAATTGCGCAACCATATGCGCGTCGAGATCGCGCGGCTGCACCAGTCGCTGAAGACCACCACCGTCTATGTCACGCACGACCAGCTGGAGGCGATGACGCTCGCCGACCGTATCGTGCTGCTCAAGGATGGCATCATCGAGCAGATCGGCTCGCCGGCGGAAATCTACGGGCGGCCGGGCAATATTTTCGTGGCCGGTTTCATCGGCACGCCGAACATGAATTTTATCGATGTGACGGTCGGTCGGGCAGGGAACGGCTGGACGCTGACTGGCGCCGGGACGGTGCTTTCGATAGACGGGGCGGGCTTTCATCTCCAGCCGGGCGATCGCGCTGTGCTGGGCATCCGGCCCCCGGACCTGAAGACGGCCGGTGTCGGCGCCGCCAGCCTATTGCAAGGCACCGCCGATCTCATCGAATTCCACGGCAATGACGCGCTGGTGACATTCGGCTCCGGCGGCAAGGAAATCAGCGCGCTCGTTCCGGCACGCGACTGCCCGGTAGTGCGTGCTCCCGTCCGCTATACATTCGAGGAGAATGACATTCACCTGTTCGACGCGACATCGGGCGCGTCCCTGCGCAGGCAATAGCGTAAAAGCCTACCGGATCGCGTCAAGCATCTGCCGCTGCCGGTGCATTTCCAGGAAAATCCGGTAGTCGCGATCGAAGCGGACGCCGGCCGCCGGATTGGCGGCGCGTGTCTTGCCACCCTGCTGCATGGCAAGGCAGGCGGCGTTGAGATCGGGGAAAAGCCCGGCGGCGGTCGCCGCCACCATGCCGGTGCCGAGCAGCACCGCCTCGTCGGCCAGCGGCTCGACCACCGTGCAGCCGGTGGCGTCGGCATAGAGCTCCATCAAAAGCGGGTTCTTGGTGTGGCCGCCGGTGACATGCAGCGTGTCGATCAGATAGCCGTTCTCGTTCAGCGCCTCCAGCACATGGCGCACGCCGAGCGCGATGCCGACGGCGGTGCGCCAGTAAAGCTTGCACAGGCTGTCGAAGGACGAATCTAGCGTCAGCCCGCTGACGACGCCAACGGCATGTGGGTCGGCAAGCGGCGAGCGGTTGCCGTGGAAATCCGGCAGCACATGCAGCCGGTCGGCAAGGCTCTCGCCCTCGGCGGCGCGCAGTTCGGCGACGCGCGCGGCGATCCTGGCATGCATGGCCGCATTCGGCTCGCCGCCGGCGCCGTGCCAGCGGATGATGTGGTCGAGCAGCGCCCCGGTCGCCGACTGACCGCCTTCCGACAGCCACAGCCTCGGCAGTGCGGCGCCGTAATAGGGGCCCCAGACACCGGCGAAAGGCTGCGGGTCGGGCGACATTGCCATGACGCAGGATGAGGTGCCGGCGATCAGCGCCAGATGGCGACCGATATTCTGGTCGTCGCCGGCAAAGCCACCGAGCACGCCAAGCGCCCCGGCATAGGCATCGATGACGCCCGCGCCGACCCGGCAGTTTTCGGTCAGACCGAGTTCTGCCGCTGCCTGCGCCGTCAACGGACCGATATCGGCGCCGACCGGACTGGCCCGTTCCGGCAGATTGCCGTGCTCAAAAAGATCGTCGAGGCCGACGAGTTCGAAGAAATCGCGCTGCCACGCGGTGTCCTGGTGCGCCAGATAAGTCCACTTCGCTGTCAGCGTGCATTGCGAGCGGGCCAGCGAGCCCGTCGCCTGCCAGGTCAGGAAATCGGTCAGGTCGAATAAATAGCCGGCTTCGTTCCACGTCTTCGGCAGATTGCGCTTCAACCACATCAGCTTCGGCGTCGCCATCTCGGGCGACATAACGCCCCCGATGTAGTTCAGCACCTCGTGGCCGCTCGCGGTGCATTCGTCGGCTTCGGCGATGGCACGGTGGTCGAGCCAGACAATGGTATCCCAGCGCTTGTCGCCGCTGGTCGACACACTGAGCTGGACGCCCTGCCTGTCACGCACGACCAGCGAACAGGTGGCATCGAAGGAGATACCGGCAATATGCTCGGCGGCGACGCCGGCCTTTTCCCGCGCCGCACGCACGGCGGTGCAGACGGCGGCCCAGATATCGCGTGAATCATGCTCGGCATGATCTGGCTTTGGCTGGTTCATGGCGATCGGCCGCTCGGCGCGGCCAAGCAAGGTACCACTGGCGTCGAGAATGCCCGCGCGAGCGCTCCCGGTGCCGACATCGACCGCGCAGACAAACTGTTTCGTCAAGATGCTCTAACTCTCGCTTCCAGGCCTGCAATCAAATCGGGCAATTGCAGCATGTCAGCGAATATAAAGTCCGGTTCGGTCGACGCAAGCCGCGCTTTCAATCCCGGATTGCCGGCGTGTGCGCCGCCGGTGAAGGCGAAGACGCGCATATCCGCCGCGAGCGCGGCCGCGACGCCGGCCGGGCTGTCCTCGATGACCAGGCAATTTCTCGGTTGCGCCCGCATGGCGGCGGCCGCGTGGAGGAAAAGGTCCGGTGCCGGCTTGCCCCTGGCAACCATGGCAGCGCTGAACAGATGCGGCTCCATTAGCGTGAGCAGGCCGGTGACGTCGAGCGCGTAACGAATACGTTCCAGCGTTCCGGAGGAAGCGACGCAGTACGGCAGGCCGAGCTTCGGCAGCATCGCCTTGACGCCGGCGATCGGCTTCAGCTCCTCACGGAACTTTCGCATGAGGTCGACGCGCATGGCGGTGAGATGCTGATCGGTGATCTCCAGGCCGAAGTCGCGGCCGAGGATTTCGCGCACGCTCTTCATGCTCTTGCCGAGGAAATGCTCGTAGGCGGCGTCTTCGCCGACGCTGCCGCCGGCAAGTTCGATCATGCCGAGCAGCGCCGAGACGGAGAGCGCCTCGCTGTCGACCAGCACGCCGTCGCAGTCGAAGATGACCAGTTCAGGCGTCATGATGCCGGCTGGCTCTCAGAGCTTGCCGGCGAGATAGCGCGTCAGCGTGGCGCGGGTGCCATTGGCCCAGAGCACGTTGAGCGCGTGGACGAAGGCGTCGACGAAGGCCGTGGCGCGGCCGACATCGCCATAGATATCGTCCATGGCAAGCCAGGCGGCGGGCGCGTCCTTTGCCGCCTTTGCCGTTGCCTGCAGCCGGTCCCAGCTCGGGTCGTTGGGCTCGATGACCGCCCCGCTGTCCGTCGTGCCGAAGCAGTAGCGGCACCACAGCGCCGATTCCAGCGCCAGACCGGCAACGCCTTTGCCGGCCTTCAGCCGGTCGGCGATGGTCGGGATGATGAATTTCGGCTGGCGGTTGGAGCCGTCGAGGCAGAGGCGGCGCACCGTGTCGCCGATCTTGGGATTGGAGAAGCGCTTCTCGATGAGCTGGTAATAATCTTCCAGCACCGTGTCCGGCACCGGCGGCACTGTCGGGATGATCTCGTCATGCTCGAGCTTGTCGAGAAAACCGAGCACCAGCGGCTCCTGCATCGCCTCATGGACGAAGTGGATGTCCATCAGCCCGGCCGGATAGGCGATGGTGGCGTGGCCGCCATTGAGGATGCGGATCTTCATCAGCTCGTAAGGGGCGACGTCCCTGACGAACTGCACGCCGACCTTTTCCAGCGGCGGGCGGCCATCGGTGAAATGGTCTTCCAGCACCCATTGCCGGAACGGCTCGCAGAACACCGGCCAATTGTCCTCGAGGCCGAAATCATCGGCAAGGATCTTGCGCTCACGGTCGCTGGTTGCCGGTGTGATGCGGTCGACCATGGCGTTCGGGAAGGCGACGTGGTCGCTGACCCAGCTCGCCAAATCCTCGTCGATCAGGCGGGCGAGGCCGATAACGCCATCCGACGTGACATGGCCGTTGTGGGGGATGTTGTCGCAGGACATGACCGTGAACGGCACGATGCCATCCTGGCGGCGTCGCGCCAGCCCGGCCAGGATGATGCCGAATACGGTTTTCGGCGTGGCGCCCGGCTGGGCGTCGGCGACGATATCGGGATGGGTCGGATTGAACACGCCGGAGGCCGGATCGATGAAATAGCCGCCTTCGGTGATGGTCAGCGATACGATCCTGATGGCCGGGTCGGCAAGGCGATCGATGATACCGGCCGCATCGCCCGGCATCAGGAAATCGATCATCGCGCCGGTGACGCGGGCACTCATATGGCCCTCGTCCTGCTCGACAACCGTGGTCAGCCAGTCCTGCTCTTCGAGCTTGCCGCGGCCGATCTTCTCGCCGTCGAACACGCCGGCGCCGACCAGCGCCCAATCATGACCGACGCCTTGACCGAACAGGTCGTCGAGATAGACGGCCTGATGTGACCGGTGAAAATTGCCGACACCGAAATGCACGATGCCGGCTTTCAACGCCGACCGGTCATAGTTCGGACCTGCGACCTTGGACGGAAGCGTGGCGAGGCTCGAGGAAGAGAGTTTCACGGTCATCTGCTTTACCCTTTGGCCGATTTGCAGCCCGACTGTTTCGCCTCCTTCGGGAGGGCGAGGATGAGGGGCCGCACCTGGTTTTCCAGTATGCTGCCCCTCATCCGCCCCCGTGGCGTCTTCTCCGGAGGAAATGAGAGAAGCGCCTTCCCCCTCAACTCGTCCTTTTCAACTCATCCATTGGCCGCCATCGACGTTGTAGGTCTGGGCGACGATGTATTCGGCCTCGTCACTGGCGAGAAACACGGCCATGCCTGCGAGGTCTTCCGGCTTGCCCATGCGGCCATACGGCACGCCTTCGCCGACCAGCCGTTTCTTTTCGCCTTTCGGCCGGTTCTCGTATTTGGCGAACAGGGCATCGACCTCGTCCCACATGTCGCTGTCGACGACGCCGGGCGCGATGCCGTTGACATTGATGCGGTGCTTGATCAGGTCGAGCCCGGCCGACTGCGTCAGCGAGATGACCGCGGCTTTGGTGGCGCAGTAGACCGCGACCAGCGGCTCGCCGCGACGCCCGGCCTGGCTCGCCATGTTGATGATCCTGCCGCCCTTGCCCCGCGCGATCATCGAGCGGGCGGCTGCCTGCAGCATAAACAACGTGCCGGCGACATTGACGGAGAAAAGCTTTTCGTAGCTCGCCCGAGAGATCTCCACGATCGGCGCCAGGTCAAACAGAGCGGCGTTGTTGATCAGGATGTCCAGACCGCCGGTTTTGCTCTCCACCGCTTTGACCGCAGCCTCGATGGATGCCTGGTCGGTGACGTCGAGCTTGACGGCATAGGCGTTGTCGCCGATCGCGGCCGCCGTTTTCTCGGCGGCTTCAAGGTTGATATCGGCAATCGCCACCGTGGCGCCTTCGCGCACATAGGCTTCGGCGAAGGCTTTGCCGATGCCGCGCGCCGACCCGGTGATCAGCGCCGATTTGCCTTTCAGCCTCACTACCCCACCCTCACTGGGCCATCGCCTTGCCGTCAGCGCCGAAGCGATGCAGCTTGGCCTTGTCGGGTGTAAGGTAGATCGTGTCGCCATGATGCACGGCCAGTTCGCCGTCGGCGCGCACCGTCAGCGGTCCGACGCCATCGGCCTGGACATGCAGAAACGTGTCGGAGCCCAGATGCTCGGCAACGCCGACCGTCGCCTTCCAGTCGCCCGCCGTGGTCGAGATCTGCATATGTTCGGGCCGGATGCCGATCGTCTTCGCGCGGTATTTGTCAGCCGGCGCGCCCTCGATCAGGTTCATCTTCGGCGAGCCGATGAAGCCGGCGACGAACAGGTTGCGCGGCGTCTTGTAGAGCTCCATCGGCGAGCCGACCTGCTCGATGTTGCCAGCGTTCAAGACGACGATCTTGTCGGCCATGGTCATGGCCTCGACCTGGTCGTGGGTGACGTAGATCATCGTCGTCTTGAGCTGGTGGTGCAGCTCGCTGATCTCGAGCCGCATGGTGCCGCGCAGTGCCGCGTCGAGGTTGGACAGCGGTTCGTCGAACAGGAAGGCCGAGGGCTGGCGCACGATGGCGCGGCCGATGGCGACGCGCTGGCGCTGACCGCCGGAGAGCTGGCCGGGACGGCGTTCGAGATAGTTGGTGAGATTGAGCACGCGCGCCGCGTCCTTCACCTTCCTGTCGATGGTCGCCTGGTCCTCGCCTGCCATCTTCAGCGGAAAGGCGATGTTCTTGGCAACCGTCATGTGCGGATAAAGCGCATAGGACTGGAACACCATGGCGAGCTTGCGCTTGGCCGGCGCCTCGCCGGTGACGTCACGGCCATCGATGTTGATGGTGCCACCGCTGGTGTCTTCGAGGCCGGCGATCAGCCGCAGCAATGTCGACTTGCCGCAGCCCGACGGGCCGACGAAGACGACGAACTCGCCATTCTCGATCACCAGGTCGAGACCGGGGATGATGGACGTCGATCCAAACGATTTGGAGACGTTCTTGAGCGTGATGTTTCCCATGGTTTCCTCCCCGAGAGCTATTTTTCGCCGATTGCTTCAGGCAATTTCCGTTACTTCACCGCACCAAAGGTCAGGCCGCGCACCAGCTGCTTCTGGCTGAACCAGCCCATGATCAGGATCGGCGCGATGGCCAGCGTCGAGGCCGCCGAAAGCTTGGCCCAGAACAGGCCTTGCGGGCTGGAGAAGGAGCTGATGAAGGCGGTCAGCGGAGCAGCGTCCGTGGTGGTCAGCCGGATGGTCCAGAATGCCTCGTTCCAGGCCAGAATGATGTTGAGCAGCATGGTCGAGGCGATGCCCGGCACCGCCATCGGCGTCAACACGTAGATGATCTCGTTCCACAGCGACGCGCCGTCCATGCGAGCCGCTTCCAGGATCTCGCCGGGGATCTCGCGGAAGTAGGTGTAGAGCATCCACACCACGATCGGCAGGTTGATCAGCATCAGCATGACCATCAGGCCGAGGCGCGAGTCCAGCAGGCCGAGATTGCGGAAGATCAGGTAGATCGGAAACAGCACGGCAACCGCGGGCATCATCTTGGTGGACAGCATCCACATGAGGATGTCCTTGGTCCGCTTGGTCGGCGAAAACGCCATCGACCAAGCCGCCGGAATCGCGACCAGCAGCGCCAGGATGGTCGAGCCGACGGAGAGCAGCACCGAGTTCAGGAAGAACTTGAAATAGCCGCTCTGCGCCTGGACTTCGGCATAGCTTTCGAAGGTCCCCGACGGGATCAGGTTGAAGCCCTGGATCGCCTCCTGTTCCGACTTGAACGAGGTGATGATCGTATAGAGGATCGGGAAGAAAATCAGCAGGGCGACGATCCAGGCGGCGACGGTCGCGATTGTCTTGTGCTGGGTGGTGACTGCGCGTGCCATGATCAGGTTCTCCCGTATCGGCGATGGTGGCGGCAGGGTCGACCCCCACTCCGGTTTGCTGCACAAACCACCTCTTCCCCGATCGACGGGGTAGAGGAAGGGCGCAGCTTCGATGCAGGCATTTCCTCTCCCCCGGGCCGGGGGAGAGGTGTCCCGCGCAGCGGGACGAAGTGGGGGTGGTTCAGCGCACGTGCCATCTTGACCTCCCTTACTTGTCCAGGTTCTTGCCGACGGCGCGCATGGCGAAGAAGGCGACGATGTTGGCGAGAATGACGGCGATCACACCGCCCGCGGATGCCTGGCCGATTTTGAACTCCAGCAACGCCTTCTGGTAGACAAGGAAGGGCAGGTTGGTGGAGGCATAGCCCGGGCCGCCATTGGTGGTGACCAGGATCTCGGCATAGACGGAAAGCAGGAAGATCGTCTGGATCAGGATGACCACGGTAATCGCCCGCGACATGTGGGGCAGCGTCAGATAGATGAAGCGGCTGATGAAGCCGGCGCCATCCATCTCGGCGGCCTCCTTCTGCTCGCCGTCGAGCGACTGCAGCGAGGTCAGGAGGATCAAAGTCGCGAAAGGCAGCCACTGCCAGGCGACGATGATGATGATCGCCGTCATCGGATGCTGCCCGAACCAGTCGATCGGTTGCGCGCCGAAGAAGCGGGCTATGTCGGCGAAGACGCCATATTGCGGGTGCATGATCATGTTCTTCCACACCAGCGCTGCCACCGGCGGCATGACGAAGAACGGCGAGATGACGAGAATGCGCACGATCCCCTGGCCCCACATCGGCTGATCGATGAGCAGCGCCAGCAGGATGCCGCCGATCACCGTGATCAGCAGCACGCTGACCACCAGGACAAGCGTGTTGAGGATCGACTGCAGGAAAGCCGGGTTGGAATAGAACAGCGCGTAGTTCGAGAGGCCGACGAAGCCATCGCGCATCGGATTAAGCGGATTGTACTGCTGGAAGGAGAACCACAGCGTGAGAGCGAGCGGAACAACCATCCAGACCAGCAGCAGCACCACGGATGGCGCCATCATGAATCGGGCAAGCGAACGGGTCTGCTGAGTAGCCATGACGGTCACCCTTCAAGGATCAAACTGAATTATCAGAGGCGTTGAAGGCGGCCGCCCGAACTGGGTTTCGGGCGGCCGTTGCCGGTCATGATCGTCGGCCGGCATTCGGCACCGGGAGGAGCCTTACTTGATATAACCGCCCTCGGTCATCGCCGCGGTCGCGGCGTCCTGGGCCTGCTTCAGCGCATCGTCGACGCTCGACTGACCGGCAAGAGCCGCCGAGAAGAGCTGGCCGACAGTGGTGCCAAGGCCCTGGAATTCAGGGATGGCGACGAACTGCACGCCGACATAGGGCACCGGCTTGACGGTCGGATGCGTCGGGTCGGCGGCGTTGATGGAATCCAGCGTCATCTTGGCGAACGGAGCCGCCTTCTGGTACTCGGGATTGGCATAGAGCGAGGAGCGCGTGCCCGGAGGTACGTTGGCCCAGCCTTCCTTCGACGCGACGAGCTCGGCATAGTGCTTGCTGGTGGCCCAGGAGACGAACTTCTCGGCGGCGTCGGCCTTCTGCGTGCCGGCCGGGATCGCGAGCGACCACGCCCACAGCCAGTTGCCGCGCTTGCCGAGGCCGTTATCGGGCGCCAGGGCGTAACCGACCTTGTCGGCGACGGTCGAGTTCTTCGGGTCGGAGACGAAGGACGCCGCCACGGTGGCGTCGATCCACATGCCGCACTTGCCCTGCTGGAAGAGCGCCAGGTTCTCGTTGAAGCCGTTGGACGAGGCGCCCTCGGGACCGTCGGCCTTCATCAGGTCGACATAGAACTGCAGCGTCTTCTTCCACTCGGGCTGATCGAACTGCGGCTTCCAGTTCTCGTCGAACCAGCGGGCGCCGAACGAGTTCGACATGGCGGTCAGGAAGGCCATGTTCTCGCCCCAGCCGGCCTTGCCGCGCAGGCAGACGCCGTTCACGCCACTGGCGCGATCGGTCATCTTATCGGCGGCCTGCTTTACAAAGTCCCAGGTCGGCGCGTCGGGCATCTTGAGGCCGGCCTTCTCCATCAGGTCCTTGCGGTACATGACGAAGGAGCTTTCGCCGTAGAAGGGCGCGGCATAGAGCTTGCCATCAACCGAGAGGCCGCCGGCGATGGCCGGGATGATGTCCTTGGCGTCGTAGTCGTCGCCGAGCTTGTCGAGCGGCAAGAGCCAGCTCTGCTTGGCCCAGATCGGAACCTCGTAGGTGCCGATGGTCATCACGTCATACTGGCCGCCCTTGGTGGCAATGTCGGTGGTGACGCGCTCGCGCAGCACGTTCTCTTCGAGCGTGACCCAGTTGAGCTGAATGTCGGGGTTGGCCTTGGTAAAGTCGTCGGTCAGCTTCTGCATGCGGACCATATCGCCATTGTTGACTGTGGCGATGGTGATGGATTCGGCGTGTGCGGCGAACGCAAGCGCGCTGGCGGACAACAAGCCCAGGGTGAGCGTGCGAAGTTTCATCAAATTCCTCCCATAAACCAAGATGAGCATTTGCCTTGGTTATGAGCAATTACTCACTTGGTGTGAATTATGTCAAGCCGGATTCGATGCTGCAGCGCAGCACGCAACCCGGCGCATGGCGGCAAACGATCGGCAATAGGGCTCGGATTGCCACCGCCTGGGATCCGGGCGGCAGGGCCGAAAGCCTCCTGAACGAGATGTGGTTTTCTTGCCCGGTCTGCCGGTCAGCTTGTCTGCCAGTCAACTTGTCCGCCGGTCAGCAGGCGATCTCGGCCAGCAGCCAGTCACGGAAGGCGCGGATCTTGGGCACGTTGCGGCGCGCCTCGGGGTAGACCAGCCAGTAGGCGTGCCCGTCGTCGCCGACCAGGTCGAAAGGCTGGATCAGCCGGCCGTCCGCGAGTTCGGACTTGAACAGCGCCCGGGTCAGGATCGCCACCCCATGGCCCGATATGGCCGCGTTGGCTTCGTAGGCCTGCGCGCCCATGCTGCTGCCGGGACGCCTGGCAAGGTCATGGCTGTGCACGCCGGCGGCCTCGAACCATTGTGTCCACCAGATATCGCTGGGATCGAGGATCGGCAGCTTGAGCAGATCGGCCGGTTCGTTGATGCCGCCGATGCTCGCCGCGAGCTTCGGGCTCAGCATCGGCGTGAAATCGGCATCGAGCAGCTTGTGGGCTTCCAGCCCCGGCCATTTGCCACCGCCCGAACGGATGGCAAGGTCGACATCCTCGCGGGCGAAATCCGTCAGCCGGCTCGACGTCTCGAGCCGCACGGCAAGCGACGGGTGCGCGATCTGGAACGCGCCGAGGTGGTGCGCCAGCCAGTTGGAGGCAAAGGTCAGCACCGTGGTGACACATAGCAGCCCGTCCGCGCCGCCGCGCGCGGCGGCATAGGCCTGGCTAAGAATGGCGAAGGCCTCGCTGACGGCCGGCGCCAGGCGTTGGCCGGCTTCCGTGAGTTCGATCTGTCGCGGCCGGCGCAGGAACAGCGGCGCGCCGACGCGCTCTTCCAGCACCTTGATCTGATAGCTGACCGCCGCTTGCGTCATGGCGAGTTCACCAGCGGCCTTGGTGAAGGAAAGATGCCGCGCCACCGCCTCGAATACCCGGATCGCCTGCAGCGGCGGGAGTTGCGAAAGCTGTGGCGCGCCGAGGTCAGGCATAAGGCGTCCTTATGGGTCGTTATCGACGTTCGATTGGCAAAGGCGGCCGGCAAGGCCGACATTGATGCTCAACCCGTCATTCGGGTTCAGGATAACGAAGGTTGGCGATCATGACCATGGCGCAGCAAAAATGCACTCCCGCTCCCGATCATCGCTGGATTTCGTGGCTTGTGAACGGGTTTGGCTGGTTCGCGACCAGAAAGAAGGCACATCTTGATATCAGGGACCTGTCGCCGCATCTGCTGCGCGACCTCGGTTTTCTCGACGGCAACGACCCTTTCGGCCGGCACCAATAGCCTTGCTGGCTTTATCACGAAGCCGTCAAATGCTGGCCAGCAGGGCGGCCGCCGTCCGCTCGTCGGTGATGAGCCCGTTGACCAGTCGGCGATTCACGGCCGCCATGATACCCGGCAGCTTGCGCTCGCCCATGGCAAGCGCAATGACCAGCGACTTCTCACGCGACGGCAGCGCCGCCGACGACACCCGGTCATTGGTGATGCCCTCGATCATGCGGCCTTCGCGATCGAACACCCAGCCGACGATTTCGGCGACGCCGCCGGCCTTCTGCAGGGCTTTCAGCTCGCTTTCGGAAATGAAGCCATCCTCGTAGAGCGGCGCCTTCGGCCCAAGGTCGCCAATGCCGATGAAGGTGACATCGGCCTCGGCGGCAAGCGCCAGCGTCGGCTGGATCATCGGCTGATTGAGCAGCATCTCGCGCTCCTGCGGCGAGGAGGCGATGACCGGCAGCGGCATCGGGAAGGACCGCGCCTTGACCCTGTCGGCCATGGTGAAGATGACGTTGTAGAAGGCGGCCGAACCGTCCGGCGAGATGTTGCCGGTCAAGGACACCACCTTGTGCTGCGGGCATTCCATCGGCGGCAATTGTTCGATCGCCGCCTTCAGCGTGCGTCCGGTGCCGATGCCCATGACGAGCGGTGTTGGCGACCGAAGCCGCCGCTCGATCTCGGCGGCCGCCGCTTCGGCGATGCCGATGGTCGTGGAGGATGAACTGGGGTCACTCGGCACCACCTCGACAAGGTCGAGCGCGAAGCGCGATTTCAGCCGCGCGGCAAGGTCCAGGCAGTTGGCGATCGGATGATCGACGCGGACCTTGATCAGGCCTTCCGACACCGCCAGCGACACCAGCCGCTGCGCCGTCTGCCTCGATATGCCGAGCGTGGCGGCGATCTGGTCCTGTGTGTTGCCGGCAACATAGTAGAGCCAGCCGGCGCGCGCCGCGTCGTCCAGCCTGTTGGTGCCGCCATCTTGCCGGGTATTCACGTCCTGCCTCCCGAAAACCGCCGATCATCAGGCGGTCATATCAGTTTCGCAGGGAATGGCCGCCTGCGCAATTGTCAATCTCAAGAGCAAATGCTTACACCGATACAGCGGAGTTTTCTTCACACTCATCCGGCTGGAGAAAGCGCGGCGGGTTCCGTTTTTATCGGAAGGCATGTTCTGCGGCCGCTAAAGGTTTATCTCCCGTCGCAAACCCTTTAAGGGATCGCAAAAAGGAGCGCTGCATGACACCGAAGGCGGTTTTCTGGGACATGGACGGCACGCTGGTCGACAGCGAACCGCTGCACGAGGCAGCCCTCATTGCAGCGATGCGCAATGCCGGCCTCACGCCGCCTGACGATCTGCATGAGCGCGTGCTCGGCGTCGCCGCCTGGCCGGTCTACGAAATGATGCGCGACGAGTTCGGGCTGCAACTGCCCTTCGACGAATGGATCGTTCATAAATATGAGCATTACCTGCCGCTGGTCGAGGTGCTGAAGCCGCGCCCAGGCGCGATCGAGGTCTTCAACGAACTGCGCGCGCTCGGTGTGCAGCAGGCGGTGGTCTCCAATTCGGACCGGATGATCGTCGACGCCAACCTGCACATGGTGGGGCTGACTTACCCCGGCATGAAGACGATCAGCCGCAACGACGTGCGCGAAGGCAAGCCGCACGCCGAGCCTTTCCTGCGCGCCGCCTATCTGGCGGAGGTCGATCCTGCGCACGCCGTCGCGGTCGACGACAGCTGGCCGGGCGCCATGGCGGGCCTGGCGGCGGGAATGAAGACCATCTTCTGGCCTGAAAAGCCGATGGAAGGACCGCCCGGCGCGGTCGTCATCAACAGCGCCGCGGAATTGCGGGCTCAGCTCGGACTGTAGCCCTCAGTTCCGGTACGCCGGCTCCTGTTCGTCGAGGATCGCCTTCAACTCGGCGAGATGGCGTTCGGCCTGGCCTGGATAGTCGTCCATCTCGCTCGCCGCCTTCTCGGCGATCGCGTCGGAGAGCGTGCGCAGCGGCCGGCCGGTCCACAACGCCTTGATGTAGGTCTCGGCGGCGCGCTCGAAATAGAACATGCGGTTGAAAGCATCGGCGACGGTGTCGCCGATAACCAGCACGCCATGGTTGCCCATCACCATCACCTTGACCTTGGGGTCGGCGAGAAGCTGCGAGCAGCGTTCGCCCTCTTCCTCGAAGGCCAGCCCGCCATAATGCGCGTCGACGACGTGACGGTTGAAGAACATCGCCGAATTCTGGTCGATCGGCGGCAGCGTCGAATCGGCAAGCGAGGCCAGCACGGTGGCGTGGATCGAATGGACATGCATGACGCAGCGCGCGTGCGGCACGTTGCGATGGACGGCTCCGTGCAGCCCCCATGCCGTCGGGTCGGGTGCATTCGGCCCTGAAAGCGTGTCGGGGTCGTTGGCGTCGATCTCGATCAGGTCACTCGCCTTGATGCGCGAGAAATGCACCTGGTTCGGGTTCATCAGGAACCTGGTGCCGTCGTCGTTGACGGCCAGCGAGAAATGGTTGGCCACCGCTTCGTGCATGTTGAGCCGCGCCGTCCAACGGAAGGCGCATGCGAGATCGACGCGCTCTTCGTAGAAGGGCAGGTTGGTCAGCGTTTCCTTCTGCAGGCGGGCAATGCTCATCCTAGAAATCCTCCGGTTTCGGCAAGAATGCCGCGCTCCGCTGGTGCCCGCAACCGCTTTCGCTTGGTGCAGACCGCCAGCTATGCCGCCGTGCTTGCGGCGCCAACAGTCCGCAGTCCGCCGTGCTCGACGATGAAATCGATCACCTCCTGCAGGCCCTTGCCGCGCGAAAGATCGGTGAAGCCGAACGGCCGCTTGCCGCGCATGCGGCCGGCGTCGCTCTCCATGACATCGAGATTGACGTTCACATAGGGCGCCAGGTCGCTCTTGTTGATGATGAGGAAATCGGAACGCGTGATCGCCGGGCCGCCCTTTCTCGGAATCTCTTCGCCCTGGCAGACCGAGATGACATAGAGCGTCAGGTCGGCAAGGTCCGGCGAGAAGGTGGCGGCCAGGTTGTCGCCGCCGGATTCGATGAAGATGATGTCGAGATCGGGAAATTTGCGGTTCAGCTCGGCGATAGCCTGCAAATTGATCGAGGCGTCCTCGCGGATGGCGGTGTGCGGGCAGCCGCCGGTCTCGACGCCGACGATGCGGTCCTCCGGCAGCGCCTGCAGCCGGGCCAACATCATGGCGTCTTCCCGGGTGTAGATGTCGTTGGTGATGACGGCGATGGAAAACTCGTCGCGCAGCGCCTTGCAGAGTTTTTCGGTGAGCGTCGTCTTGCCGGAACCGACGGGGCCGCCGATGCCGATACGAAGAGGACCGTTCGCTTGTGTCATGTCGGAAACTCCATAATGGCAAGAACCGCGAAGCCGAGCCCGATCAGCAGGCACAGCGGCGAATAGAGATTGGTATCGAGCCGCGCAAAAGGCTGTTCGGGTGCCAGCCGGCGCCACCAGGGCATGAAACCGGCGATACCGCGCCCCAGGAACACCAGACCGATCAGCATCGACGTGGCGGCAAGCCCCTCCCTTGGAAACGGCGAGGCAAAGAAACCGATGAGCGCCAGCGGCCACAGCGTTGCCAGGCCAAGGCAAGCGGCAACGGCGAAACTGGCGAATGGCGTCGGCATTTCGTCGACGCCGCGAAAACCGACGACGGCGTGGGCGCAGGACGCCGCATCCCTGCCCGGCCAGATGCCGCCTATGCCCCAATAGACGTGCAGGGCCGTGATCAGCAGCAGGACGAATGAGAGGACGAGGGCGAGGAGGATCATGAGCGGAACAGTCGTGAGTACTGGGTTTCGTGCTTCATCGCCACGATGTCGGAGATGAAGGCGCAGCCGCCGAGATCGTCCGGTATCGAGCGGGACGCGCGGGCAGCGGTCGAGAGCGCCAGCGGCTCGAACCCTGCCAGCAGCGTCGTGGCCTCGTTCTGGCCGATGACGCCGAGCCGGATCGCGGCCTGGACGAGGTTGGAGAAGAAGGCTTGCAGGAAGGCGGACAGCGCGTCCTGCAGCGCAATGCCGTTGCCGCCGGCGACAGTGCCGACAGCGACGCAATAGGCGCACTCGGCCGGCAAGCGCTCCAGCACTGGATTGGGCCAGGCGGCGGCGGCCTTAAGAAAGGCCGCACCTTGCAGCATGGTCTCGGTGTGGCGCTCGCGCGAGCCTGCCAATGCCTCGGCCAGTGCTGCGACTTCGGCCAGATCGCCGCCTTCGCGGGCGCGGCGCCAGCTCTCGGCGAACAGCACGGCATCGTTCCAGCCCGAACCCATCTCAACCAGCGTCTCCAGCCAGCCGGCAAGGCCAGCGGCATCGGTCACCAACCCATCATGCACCGCCCGCTCAAGGCCATGGCTATAGGCAAAGCCGCCGACCGGAAAGGCCGGCGACAGCCAAGCCATCAGCCGCAGCAGGGCGATGCCGGAGGGCTGGTCAGTCATGATGATGATCGTGATGCGAATGCGCATGGCTGTGCGAATGGGATTCGCCGTGGCCATGGCTGTGCGCCTCGGCGTGGGCGTGGCCATGCCCACCGGAGTAGGCGCCGCGGACCGGCTTGAACGGTTCCGAGACGTCGCGCACCGTGGCGCCGAGCCCCTCCAGCATCGCCTTGATGACGTGGTCGCGAAGGATGAGGATGCGGTTCGCCTCGATGCCGGCGGCGAGATGGCGGTTGCCAATATGCCAGGCGAGTTCGGTCAGATGCACGGCGTCGCGGGCGCGGATGTCATAGACCGCTTCGGGCGCCGCGACGATCTCGATATGGCCGCCATCCTCCAGCACGAGCCGGTCGCCATCGTTGAGGGCAATAGGCTCGCGCAAGTCGACCAGCACCTTGCTGCCGTCGGCAAGTTCGATGGCGCGGCGGCGCAGATGCCGCTCGTCATGGGCGAGAACCGCACGGCCGGATGGCGCGGTGGCTCCAACACTGCCCGCAGGCAGCACCGAGACGGCGCGCGGAAATTTGGTGAAGTCGGTGTTGAGGTTGAGCTTCATTTCATGGAGCCTCCGTTAGCTTGCGCCCGCGCACGGGCAGGCCGCGACAACACGCGGTCGAAATAGGCGTTGACGCGGTCGGAGTCGATCGGGAACCGGCCGGCACGCGCCCAGCCGCCCATGTCGCCGAGCAGCACGTCGACGGCCGAGAACCGGCCCAGCGCGAACAGCCTGTCGCCGAGCCGGCGGTCCAGCGCCTTGACCTCCGTGGCGAAGTCATAGGCCGCGGCAGGACCGACATCGACCCGAACTTCCCTGGGTAGGAGGAAGCGGTGGCGCAATTTGTTCCACAGCGGCGCTTCGAACTCCGACTGGGCGAAGTGCATCCAGGAATCGATTTCGGCACGGCCGGCGAGACCGGGATTGGCGCCCATCCCCTTGTCGGCGTGCTTCTCCGCCAGATAGACGCAGATCGCCGCCGAATCCGTCACCGTCAGCTCACGGTCGATGAGGATCGGCACCTTGCCCGACGGGTTGAGCGCATAGGCTTCCGGCGAGCGGAGCTTGACCTCGACGAATTCATAGGGCTCCCCGAGTTCCTCGAGCATCCAGAGGACGCGGCTGACCCGGGATCCGCGCGATCCGACGGCCTTGTACATCGTTGAACCTGCCTTTCCCCGGAACTCTAGATCATCGGGAGGTGTCATACGATCGTGTCGAAGAGCCGCAGGATGAACGATATCTGGTAGATGAGCGCGGCCGCGACGAAGGCGATGTGGAAGCGGCGGTCGCGCACCAGGATCGCGGCGATGCAGAGCGCGACGAAGACCGGCGTGCGGAACAGATATTCGTTGCCGAAGCGGGCGAAATGCTCCGGACCTTTCAACAGGGTGTCGATGACGTCGAGCAGGTAGCTCCCCGCCAGCAGTCCAAAGAACCAGGCCCTGCGCGAATAGAAGAAATCCTCATAGCTGGTGTAGTCCAGCATCGAATCCGGAAACAGTAGCGCGCACAGCAGGAACAGCGTGATGGCATAGAAAATAATGAAGAGGTATTTGCCGAAGGTCCACGTTTCGACGGCGTAGAGGTCGAACTCCCACCACCAGAAATGCACCAGCATCAGCAGGACCGAGGCGACCCAGGCCAGATGCACGGGATAGAGCCGATACTGGCCGGGATGCTGGACGATGCGCGCTACCCCCGACAGCAGGCGGGCGACGCCAAGTCCGATCACCATGCCCATGACGATGCGGATATGCGGGAAGATGTCATGGGCGGAGGCTATTTCGGTGGCCATGGATCTTGGGAGAAACGCTGGTGGGGAAAAAGAGGCAGCTAGCCTCGCAGGAAATCATCCATTGAAAGAGGGCCGCCAGGCCAAAATCTCCCATCGAGCGCCTGCTTGGCGTTGAACGGTGGCTCACTTGGAAATTGCGATTTCCGCAGGCCGGTCTCCTGAATGGCAATGGGCAACGCGTCTTTGTAGGACTGATCGAAGATTTGAGCGGGATAGCGACGAAGACTCGGACTATCCTTGAGGATACCTTCGATCCAGACACGCTGCTCGGAAATCGACGATTGCCAGCTGTGGCATCTGTGGCCCGGCTGGAATTCCCATTTCAGGAGGTGTGCAATCAACACCCGCATCCGACTGCGAATTTCTCTCCGGTCACTTCTCCCCAAGCTTTCTATCTCCTCGGCAAGGTTCTCGCGGTCGAGATCGGAGAGACGACCCTCGCGCAGCAACGCACCCTGCTCGGCGCACCACTGGGCGTAGTCTGTTTCATAGGGTGTCATGGCCCTGAGACGGTCAATCCTGTTCATATGCGCATAATGCCCTAAAGCGCGCCGCGTTTAAACGGCTTCTTGGCGCAGGCACCGGTGAGGCTCAAAACAGAAAATACCGTTGCGCCATCGGCAGCACCGTCGCCGGTTCGCAGGTCAGCAACTCGCCGTCGGCGCGAACTTCATAGGTTTCCGGATCAACCTCGATATGGGGCGTGGCGTCGTTGAGTACCATCGAGTGCTTGCCGATGCCGCCGCGCGTGTTCTCGACGGCGACGAACTGCTTGTCGACGCCAAGCCTGCCGTGCAAACCTGATTCGAGCGCGGCCTTCGAAACGAAGGTCACCGACGAATTGGTCCGGGCTTTGCCATAGGCGCCGAACATCGGCCGGTAGTGCATCGGCTGCGGCGTCGGGATCGAGGCGTTGGGATCGCCCATCGGGGCGGCGGCGATCATGCCGCCGATCAGCACCATGTCCGGCTTGACGCCGAAGAAGGCCGGGTTCCACAGCACCAGGTCGGCGCGTTTGCCGACCGCGATCGAGCCGATCTCCTTCGAGAGGCCGTGGGCGATGGCCGGATTGATCGTGTATTTGGCGATATAGCGGCGGACGCGGAAATTGTCGTTGTCGCCGGTCTCCTGCGGCAGTGACCCGCGCTGGCGCTTCATCTTGTCGGCGGTCTGCCAGGTCCGGATCGCCACCTCGCCGACGCGGCCCATGGCCTGGCTGTCCGACGAGATGATCGAGAAGGCGCCGATATCGTGCAGGATGTCCTCCGCCGCGATGGTTTCCTTGCGGATGCGGCTTTCGGCGAAAGCGATGTCCTCGGGGATCGACGGCGACAGATGATGGCAGACCATCAGCATGTCGAGATGCTCGGCCAGCGTGTTGGCGGTGTAGGGCCGCGTCGGGTTGGTCGAGGACGGGATGACGTTGGGAAGGCCGCAGACCTTGATGATATCCGGCGCATGGCCACCACCCGCACCTTCGGTGTGGAAGGCATGGATGGTGCGGCCCTTGATCGCCGCCACCGTGTTCTCGACAAAGCCGCTCTCGTTGAGCGTGTCGGTGTGGATCATCACCTGCACGTCGCAGTCGTCGGCGACCGACAGGCAGCAGTCGATCGCGGCCGGCGTCGTGCCCCAGTCCTCGTGCAGTTTGAGCGAGCAAGCGCCGCCCAGCACCATTTCCTCGAGTGCGGCGGGCAGCGAGGCGTTGCCTTTACCCGACAGGCCGATATTCATCGGGAAAGCGTCGAAGGACTGGATCATGCGCGCCATGTGCCATGGCCCCGGCGTGCAGGTGGTCGCCAGCGTGCCATGCGCCGGGCCGGTGCCGCCGCCGAGCATGGTGGTGATGCCCGACATCAGCGCTTCCTCGATCTGCTGTGGGCAGATGAAGTGGATATGCGCGTCGAAGCCGCCGGCGGTGAGTATTTTGCCCTCGCCGGCGATGATTTCGGTGCCGGGACCGATGACGATAGTGACGCCATCCTGCGTATCAGGATTGCCGGCCTTGCCTATTGCGGTGATTCGGCCATCCCTGAGGCCGATATCGGCCTTGAAGATGCCGGCACTGGCATCGATCACCAGCGCGTTGGTGATGACGGTGTCGACCGCGCCCTGGGCACGGGAAACCTGGCTCTGGCCCATGCCGTCGCGAATGACCTTGCCGCCGCCGAATTTCACCTCCTCGCCATGAATGGTGAAATCCTTCTCGACCTCGATGATCAGCTCGGTATCGGCAAGCCGCACTCTGTCGCCAACGGTCGGGCCGTACATCTGGGCGTAGGCGGCACGGGTTAGTCTGGCCATCAGCGATTACTCCCGAAATGCGGTATGGTCGAAGCCCGTCTGCACATTGTCGCCTTCCAATGGTCACGCAATGACCCGCTGGGCGACACCTTCTGATCCCATTTGGCGGTTGAGGTTGGGACGCCACCCCAAAGCGACCGTTTGCCAAATCGATGGAAGGAAAATCCATGCGCAAAACGATAGTTCTTGCAACCGCCGCCAGCCTCATGCTGGTTGGTGCCGCCAGTGCCCAGCAGCAGCCCGCGCAACAGCCCGCTCCGACCACGCCGGCTCCAGCCGCCCCTGGCGGTCAGCAGGCCGCGCCAGCGATCCAGAGCGTCAACGTCATCGACATCAGCGAGCTGCCGAAGGACACGCAGACGCAGGTCAACCAGGTGATCGCGCAGCGTGGCGACGCCGGCCTGCAGAAACTGCGCAGTTCGATCGACGCCACCCCCAAGGTGAAATCCGCTCTCCAGGCCAAGGGAATGACCTCGGCTCAGGTGGTCGCGGCCAGCATGGAGCCGAATGGCGCGCTGACCCTGATCACCAAGAAAGCGAGTTAAGGACCCGGCGTGGCGGGCCGGTATCCGGCCCGCCCGCCGAATCATGACGGGAACCGTGGCAGGGCCGGAGTCGTTTCGTTTCCTGAGCGTCGAAACAAACCGCGAAAGTGGACGATGACCGACACCACCTTGCCCGATGCCCGTTGGCTGCACGCCGTTGCCGCGGCTGCGTTTGTCGCGGCGAGCGTTCCCCAGGCAGCGCTGAACGCGCAGGGCCTTCAAAGCCCGGAGACCGTCGACCGGATTGTCGGCTCGCAGGTCAACCAGGAAGAGGCCAAGACGACCGCTGAGATCGGAAAGGTCAATTCGGCGATCGACCGCACGCGCGAAAACATCAGCACGGTGCGCAAGACGTCCAAGCTCGACAAGGTCGATATCGTGTTCCTGACCGACGCGGCGCGCAGCGAGGGCGGCCCGCCGCCGGCCATCGAGAACAAGGTTAGGCAGCATCAGGACGATGTCGCGGAACTGCGCAAGGAGATCGAGGCCAACGCCCTGCTCTACAATGCCATCGAGTCGCGGCGCGTGCTTGCCGATGATGTGCTCGCCGTGGAGTTCGATGATCCCGGAAAGATCATCATCTATGCGGCCGCCAAGCCGTCGGGCTGAGCGGCGCGCAGTGCTTGCGTTCATGCCTGCCCCGAAGCCATTCGCCGGCCTTGCGCGCCACGCATGAGACACCCTCACAGCTTGCCCATCACCTTCTGCTGGAATCCATAGACCTCGCGCTTGCCGCCGAGCGGCACCAGGGTGACGTCGCGTTCCTGCCCCGGTTCGAAGCGCGTGGCGGTGCCGGCGGCGATGTCGAGGCGCATGCCGCGCGCGCGCGCGCGGTCGAATTTCAGCGCCTCATTGGTTTCGTAGAAATGGTAGTGGCTGCCGACCTGGACCGGCCGGTCGCCGCCGTTGGCGACTTTCAGGATGACGGTCGGCAGACCCTTGTTGAGTTCGATGTCGCCTTGGGCGGGAATGATTTCGCCGGGGATCATGGGACCTCACACCACGCCGAAGGCGAGGCCGACGCCGATCGCCGCGCAGGCGGCACCCGCGATACGGGCCACACCGCGGAACCTGAGGCCGAGGCTCAGACCAGCGGCGATGCCGATTGCGTGAAGCAGCACGGTGGCAACGGCAAAGCCGGCCATATATTCGAGGCCGCCGGCATTTTCCGGCACTTCCGTGCCATGGGCATGGCCGTGAAACAGCGCGAACAGGCCGATGATGGCGACACCGGCCGAAACGGGGAGATCGACCGCCAGCGCCACCAGCAGCCCAAGCGCCACGACGGAGGCCAGTATGCCCGGCTCAACGAAGGGCAGCGGCACGTGCAGCATGCCAAATGCGCCGCCGGCCAGCATGACGCCGACGAACGCCGCCGGCCAGGCCCAGATCGCCTTGCCGCCCTTGAGGGCCGCCCAAAGGCCAACAGCGAGCATCACTGTCATATGGTCGAGACCCGACAGCGGATGCGTGAAGCCGACTATAAAGGAGGAGGTCGTGCCGATGCCGACATGGGCATAGGCGGGCATGGCTGCCGCGACGAGCAGGATCGCCGAGAGGCACAGGCGTTTGACAGGGACCATTTTATTTTGCCTTTCGTTTTGCGGTGTCAGGCGGCCTTGCGCGGACCGCAGCCCTCGGCCTTGAGCACGCGTTTGATCGAAGCCGGATATTTCTTCAGCATCGCGGCGGGACGGATCGGCCGGGCGGTAAAATCGCCGCCGCAGTTCGGGCAGACGCCGCCAAACACGTTTTCGACACAGCCCGCGCAGAAGGTGCACTCGAAGGTGCAGATCAACGCATCCTTCGCTTCGGGCGGCAGATCCTTGTCGCAGCATTCGCAGTTCGGGCGCAGCTCCAGCATTTTTCTCTCTCCTCACCGGATCGGTTCGTGCACGGTCACCAGCTTGGTGCCGTCGGGAAAGGTCGCTTCCACCTGCACGTCATGGATCATTTCGGCGATGCCTTCCATCACCTGCGCGCGGCTGACGACATGGGCGCCGGCCTCCATCAGCTCGGCGACCGGGCGGCCATCGCGGGCGCCTTCGACGACGAAATCGGTGATCAGCGCGATGGCTTCCGGATGGTTGAGCTTGACGCCGCGCTCGAGCCGCTTACGCGCCACGATCGCCGCCATGGCGATCAGCAGCTTGTCCTTTTCCCTTGGCGTCAGGTTCATGCGTCTTCCTGAAATGATGCGGACACAGTCACAGTGACCATAATTTGGGCAACCCCGCCCTTCCGTTGAGCAATTCGACGAGCGGGACCAGCCGCTGGCGCAGGTGGTAGCCGTCCCCGGCGTAAAGCCTCGCAAGAAGCTTGCCAGATGTCTTCACGGTCCAGACGCTGGCGCCACCCCGGTCGCCAATGATCTCCCGAACCGGATCGAGCAAGGCTTCCGCGCGCGGCGACACCAGCAGCAGCGTAGCCACGGCGACCGCGCCGCCTGATATCGCCGGACGGGACAAGGTGTCGGCGATGGCAGGTCCGATGCGGAAATCCTCGGCATGGATGAGGGTTCCTTCCCTGCGAACACGCCAGCGGTCGCGAAAAGTGCCCTGTGCGGCACGTTCGCCCATGGCCAGGCGGCCGAAGACAGTGGCTTCCAGCACCAGCGCCTCGGCTCCGGCCGCGAGTTCGACATCCAATGTGCGGGCAAAGGCGGCGCGGTCGAAGACGATGGTTTCCTGCGGCAGCCAGGCGATGCTGCCGTTCACACCCACGGTCAGCTTGACCCGCACTTCGGCATGGTCCGACGCGGCGCGATAGACTTTTTCGCAGGCCTGGGTCGTTATCGCGGCACTGGCATCCACGCCGATATCGACATCCCAACCGAGGCGGTCGCCGCCGGTCAGCCCGCCGGCGGTGTTGATCAGGACTGCCTCCAGCGGGCCGGCTGGAACGGCCGGCAGCCTTATCTTGGCGGAGCCGTCCTGATAGAGGCGCCGCAGCCGCGTGCGTCCGCCGATGCTGGCGCAACGAAGCTGCGCCTTGCCCGCCGCGCGCTGGGGCAGTTGACCTGAGAACTTCGTATTTTCGATCGTATCCACGCCATCAGGTTAAGCACTGTGGCGCTTTTGTCGACATATAGCTTGTTGCTTGATGACGTTTCCGTTTCTATAGAGGGAACCACCTTGGTACGGTCAGGCACCGCTTGGCGGGGGTAGAAGGCGAAGATCGCGACCTGATATCGAGGACAAGAAGGCGCTGTTCAGCGTCGGAAACGACAAGTGGGGAAGAAACCGAATGGCTGACCAGCTGGCAACGGACATCATCGAGAAGATCAAGGCCCATGCCGAGCCGGGCGGCGAGGAAATCACCACCACGACCGAATTGACGGCGCTCGGCATCCATTCGCTGGAGCTGACCGAGATCATCTTCGACCTCGAGGAGCAATATGGCATCGAGATCGAGATGAACACGGTCGATGCCTGGAGCAATCTGAAGAATGTCGGCGACATGGTCGAGGCCGTTCGCGCGCTGATCGCGAAAAAAGCCTGACCGAATGCTGAAGCGCGTCGTCATTACCGGCATCGGCGGGTTGTGCGGATTGGGCACCAATGCGCAGGCAATCTGGGCCGAGATGCGGGCCGGGCGGTCAGCGATCGGCCCGATCGACAATCCCTTCCTGCACGACCTGAAGGTCAAGACCGGCTGCGAGATCAAAGCGCTGCCGGATCACGGCATCGAGCGCAAGCAACTGGTGTCGATGGATCGCTTCAGCCTCTTGGCGGTGATCGCGGCGAAAGAAGCCATGCGGCAGTCCGGATTGATCCCGCATGCGGACAATACCTATCGGATGGGAACCATTGTCGGTGTTGGCGTCTGCGGGTTCGAGACGGTCGAGGAGAACTATCGCGCCATCCTGATCGAGGGCAAGAATCGCGCCGGCATCTTCACCGTTCCCAGGGTCATGCCGGGCGCAGCCGCCGGCCAGATCAGCATGCATCTGGGTTTGCGCGGACCGGTGTTCGGCGTCACTTCGGCCTGTTCGTCGGCCAATCATGCCATCGCCTCGGCGGTCGACCAGATCAGGCTCGGCCGCGCCGACGTCATGGTGGCCGGCGGCACCGATGCGCCGCTGGTGTGGGGCGTGCTGAAGGGCTGGGAGGCGCTGCGCGTGCTTTCGCCCGACACGTGCAGGCCGTTCTCGGCCGACCGCCAGGGGCTGGTGCTGGGCGAAGGCGCCGGCATGGCGGTTCTGGAAAGCTACGAACACGCGGTGGCGCGCGGCGCCACCATTTTGGCCGAGATTGCCGGCGCGGGCCTTTCGGCCGATGCCTCCGATATCGTCGCGCCGACCGTCGAGGGGCCGGAAGCCGCGATGCGTTTCTGCCTGGCCGATGCCGGGCTCAATCCCGAGGATGTCGATTACCTCAACGCGCACGGCACCGGCACCAAGGCCAACGACCAGATCGAAACCCTCGCGATCAAGCGCGTCTTCGGCGATCATGCGCGGGCGCTCTCCGTGTCCTCGACCAAGTCGATGCACGCGCATTGCCTCGGCGCCTCGGGCGGGCTGGAGATGATCGCCTGCGTCATGGCGATCCGCGAAGGCGTCGTGCCGCCGACGGCGAATTACCGCGAGGCCGATCCCGACTGCGATCTCGACGTGACGCCGAATGTCGCGCGCGAGCGCAAGGTGCGCGCCGCCATCAGCAACGGCTTTGCCTTCGGCGGCACCAATGCGGTGCTGGCCTTCAAGGCCATCTAATCCGGGCGGTCACTACCTGCCCCGGAAGGTCACTACCTGCCCCGGGCGGTTACTGCCTGCCCCGGGCGGTTCGGATCGATTGACTGTCCATGCATGGTGAAGCGTCGCCGCATATTGATCCGGCCGCGCCGCAGCCCTAGTTCTTGGCCGACCCCGCCGACATCGCGCCGCTTGGCGAAAATCCCCCTCAGGAGCTCTCGATGGCCGACTTGTCCGCCTTTCCGATCGCAACCCGTTGGCCGGCCAAGCATCCGGACCAGATCCAGCTCTATTCGGCAACGACGCCGAACGGAGTGAAGATATCGATCGCGCTGGAGGAGATCGGCCTGCCCTATGAGCCGCATCTGATCAACATCGGCAAGAACGAGAGCTGGACGCCTGAATTCCTGTCGCTCAATCCCAACGGCAAGATCCCGGCGATCATCGATCCCAACGGCCCGGACGGCAAGCCGATCGGCCTGTTCGAATCCGGTGCGATCCTGCTCTACCTCGCTGAAAAGACCGGCCTGCTCATCCCAGCGGATGCAGCGCGGCGCTACGAGACGATCCAGTGGGTCTTCTTCCAGATGGCGGCGATCGGGCCGATGTTCGGCCAAGTCGGTTTCTTCCACAAATTCGCCGGCCGAGAGATCGCCGACAAGCGGCCGCTGGAGCGCTACCGCGACGAATCACGGCGCCTGCTCGGCGTTCTCGACGTCAGGCTGAAGGGCCGCAAGTGGATCATGGACAACGACTACACCATCGCCGACATCTCGCTGCTCGGCTGGGTGCGCAACCTGATCGGCTTTTACGAGGCGCGCGATCTGGTCGGCTTCGATGATTTCGCCAATCTGGCAGCGTGGCTTGAGCGCGGCCTGGCGCGGCCAGCGATACAGAAGGGCCTGACCATTCCGGCGCGGAGCTGAACCTCCGGCCCTTGGGGAAGCGCGTCCCTACTTTGCTTTCGCCTTGGGTCCGCCTCTGCCGACCACGGAGGCGGCAAGAGACGCCACACCCCGCGCCGTGGCCACCACCGCTCCGGCGGCAACATTGGCTGCGGCGCGAACCTTCGAGCCGCCGCTGGCGGCCGGCTTCTTCGGGTGGGCGGACTTGGCAGCCGCTTTCGACGCGCTACCTGGCACGACTTTTTTCGGCGGCGCCTTGCCGAAGGCCTTTGTATCCTTGGAGCGCTGGGCGACCGCCGGGCCGGCCCCGGCCGTAGACTGCGGCGCCTTCGGTTGGGCTGACTTGCCCCTGGGCTTTTTTGCCTTGGTTGCCATCGGACGGAATCCCTCTTCTGGCATGATTGCCTGATCGGGATAACGTCTTGTAAGTCTTAAAGTTCCCGCCGAAAAATACTGAAAATTAAACAGGTTAATCGACCTTAACCGGGTTCACCGATGACCAGGTCGGCCGCCCGGCGCCGTGCCAGCACCCGTTCGATGTTGGGCATGTCGTTGGAGGCGATCCAGGCGCGCGCATCCGCCTCGGAACGGCCATGCTCGTGCCAGCGTTCCATCAGGCGGCGTTCGAGCTCATTGCGCGGCACGTCGACGAAGATCGAGAAATCGAACAGCGGTGCCAGGCGCGACCACGGCTCCTCGTCGAGCAGCAGGTAATTGCCTTCGACCAGGATGAACTTGGTCTCGGCACCGATGATCGCCGCGGCAGCGCGCGACAATTCCATGCCGCGGTCGAAGACCGGAATGGCGATCTCGGCCTCGCCGGCGCGGATGCGCTTCAAAAGCGTCTCGAAGCCGCCGAAGTCGAACGTGTCGGGCGCGCCCTTTCGCGCGCGCAGGCCGCGCGCGTTGAGCACGATGTCGTCATAGTGGAAGCCGTCCATGGGCACGACTTCCACCGCGCCTTCCGGCAAAAGGTCATGCAGGGTTGCCGATAGTGTCGACTTGCCGGCGCCCGGCGGTCCGGCAATGGCGACGATGAAGCGCTTCGCCTTGCCGGCGCGCTTGAAGATGGTGGCGGCGAGGTGGGCGATTTCGGACATTTTTTTGGCTCCTTCCGCAGGATTTTGGACGCATCTTGTCGGCAGTCGCAGGAGATTTCAAACCGCGATTTGCACGATTTAGAGCGAACAATTGTGGAAGTCAGCGCTGGCGAGTGCGATTAATCCCTTACGGCTTTGCGCTTCAGCTTGCCGGTGGCAGGCCGATACGCAGGAATTCGCTGTCGAACGGGACCTCCGATGCCGCGGCGCCAGCCAGCCGCAGGCGGCCATCCGCCGTGGTGATCTCCCGCGGGGGCTCGCCGCCCGACAGCGGCAACGCACCGATGACATGGCGGAACGAGACGCCGCGGCGCTCGCCGAGCGCGAATGCCGTCGCCACGCCCTCGCGCTTCAGCCAGTTGTCGCCGAGCGAGGCGGCGTGGCCAATCGCGGTGCGCCCATCCTCGATGCCGAGCACGCCGAGATGGCGGCCGCTCCACGGCGCGTAGTCGCGCCCGCCATTGCTGAACCACAGCATGGTGACCGGCAGTTCGGCCGGGTTCTTGAGCACCAGCACCAGATCGTCTTCGGCGTGGCGCGCAAGCGCGGTCCAGCCCGGGCCGCCATGGTCGGCCTCGACCAAGGTGAGGAAATCCTCGCGCCGGTCATCCATGCGGTAGTCCGTGAGATCGAGCGTACCGCCGCCGGCAGCAGGAAAATGGTCGAGATCGGACGACCGCGCCGGATACGCGAGCATAAAGCGGCCGCGCGCGGGGTCCGGCTCCAGCGGATCGGCTGGCGTGGCGGCAAACCGCTTCGGCGAGAAAGCCAGCCTGCCGCCGCCTTTCATCGCCGTCATCGGGTGATGGGCGACCGAGATCGCGCCGGATCCGCCGGAAAATACATGTTCCTGATAGAGGAAAGGATGGTCGTCGCGCAGCGTGAGAATCTTGTCGACGCTGGCGCCCATCACCTTGTGCCGCAGGCGGAAGATGGCGCGCCAGCCGCCACCCGTGGCGCCGCTGTCCACCACATCCCAGGCGCTGTTGGCCGGCCAGCCATGCAGCGGCGCCTCCTCGACATCGCTGCGCGAAAACGGCGCGCAGAGAAAGTCGCCAGAGAGCCGGACGGTGCCCTGCGGCAGGTCTGGAGGCAGCGTCTCGCTTGCGTCGACCCAGGGTGCGCGGTGCAGTGGCCGCAATTGGCGCCCGCCGCTCTCGATTGTCATGTCGGCGATGTGGCCGACCATGAGGTCGAGCGAAACCGAAATGCCCCTGGCCTTGATCGTGACTGTATCCATGGCGTTCTCACCCGAATCTGACGGGTGCCAAGAAGAACCCGTTCGGCGCGCAACGCAAGCGCGCGGGCGCGCATTTTGCATCAGATTTGCGTCCACCTCTCTACACGCCGAAGGTGCCAGCCCTATTGCCGCTTGTAGTCCCGTACCGGCGATTTTGTCCCGTCGGTATAGGTCACCTGCACCGACATCGACTTCACGCTGTCGGCGACCTTGAAATAGGGCTGGAAATCACTGGGGATGGCGTAGGGATCCTTGGCATTGCAAGGCGGCATGGGAAGCGCCTTGTCGAGCGTGGCGCCGTTCAGGCTGTAATGCACCTCCTTGATGGCGCAGCGGTAGGACAGCATCTGCGTGAAATAGACCAGCCCATGATTGCCGCTGGTGTCGAAGGCGATCCACGACGTCCAGAACTGGTCGAGGATCTGCTTGTTGCCCTGTTGCAGGGCGGCATCCGGATCGAAGCGGATGTCGAACGGGCCGGTCTCGCGTCCCCTGATGTCGAGATATTTGATCCCGATCGTGGTCGCCGCCGTGCTGTCGGGCAATTCAAAACTCGGATTGGGTATCGGCTTGCCGGTGCGCTGGTCGTTGAGCGCCAGCAGGCCGGTGTCGGTGAAGGGGCCGGTGCCGCCAAGACGCCAGGATATCGCGGTCGCCGGCTCGGGCAGCGAAATGGTCATCGACCAGCCCTGGTTGGAGCGCATCGGCGTCAGCGAAGGCGCGAAGCGGGCAGGGTTGAGCACGTCGCCAAGGGCCGCCAACCGGCTGCGGCTGCGGTCCAGCCAGTCGGCAAGCTGGGTCTGGTCGACGAAATATTTGAGCAGCCCGCCTTCTTTTTCGTAGGAGACGAATTTGGTCAGCGCCTGGGCTTCGCTGCGCTTGTCGGCCAGCGTCTGGCTGCCGAGACGATCTTCCGAAAACTCCTGCGCCTGGAGGTAATAGGCCGGCGCGAAGTCCGGATTGGCCGATATGAAGGCGCTGAGCTTGTCGAGCCGCTGCGCATCGTCGAACTGCATGACATGCACCAGCTTGATCGACAGCGCCTTGCCCTTGTCGGCCAGTTGACCGAACACTTCGCGGGCCCCGGCCTTGCCGTCCTGGACCCTGAGCAGCGTGGCAAAGCGTGTGTAGGGATCGATGGCATCGACATCGAAGCCGGCAAAAGCGAGGTAGGAGCGCCGCGCGTTGAGCATGTCGCCCGACAACTCGTAGACGCGGGCATTGTGGTAGAACTCGTCCGGCCGCTTCGGCTCGGCGATGGCGCCGCCTTGCGCGGCCAAGGTCGCAAACCCCTTGGCTATCGTGTCGATCGAGGCGGCGATCTGCTCGGTCGTCGCCTGCAGCTTTTCGGACCGGGCCACTTGCTGTTTTTGGCCGGCTGCGAGCGTTTCCGTGGTCTGCTTGACCGCTTCGACGGCCTTTTGCGTCTCGACCCCTTGCGCGGTTTGCTGCTGCTGGGCGGACGCGATCTGATCGGTTTTCTGGGCAACCGTGTCGGTCGATTTCTTGACCTGCTCGACCGTCTTTTGCGTTTCGGTGACGGTCTGCACGATCCTGGCGACCTTGGCCGAGACGATGCCCATCGACTGCTGCAGCCCGGCAACAACAGGCACCAGGCCGGCGATCAGCCCGTTCTGCGAATTAGTTTCCTTCTGCATGGCATAGACGCCGCCGGCGACGGCCGCCGCACTGGTGGCGAACACCAGCGCCGGCAGCGCCTTGGCCGCCAGCACCAGCCGCAGCACGATGGCGATGGCGATGATGACCGCCGCGATCGAGGCGGCCAGTGCGATATAGGCCGCGAACGGCGCCAGCGGGTTGAGGATGTCGGACACGGCACCGCCGATGAAGGCGATGCTGCCTGCCCATTTGCCGGTGCGGCTGAGCGATGCCCTGATAAGCGACGGCGCAGCGCCGCCAGCCCCGGTATTCGTCATGCCAAGCCCCCCAAGCCGCCCCTTGCCGTTTCCTTCCCACGGGAAACGCCGCATTGGCAAGCAAGGACAGGAAAAGGTAGTGTCCCGGTTTGAAAATTTAGTCGTTGAGCAACCCGCGTCTGCCGGGTTTGGGGGCTGCGGAGTCCATCTTCTCGCAAAGATCATCCAGGAGGGGTCTTCCTCCTCGACAGTCGAAATGCGCATGACGCGTACGGCATCGCCGATTACATCGGCGGGGCGCTTCGGATCTTAGGTCCGGTGGGCCAAGCTCACAAACCTGGGGCTAACCGCCATTAACCAAATGGACGCCACTGACGCGTTAGTTTAGCTTCGCCTTAACCCAAGCAGAACAGACTTGCCCTTGCCCCCCTTGCGCCCCCTTCCGCTCCTCCAGAAGTTGTTTGCAGCCTTGGCATTCGCCGTGTTGTTCGCCGGCTGCACGACGGTCGCGCCGCCCGACAGCGTGCTGGCCGTGCCGGCGCCGCCGCAGAAATACGCGGCCATCGTCGTCGATGGACGGAGCGGCAAGCAGCTGTTCGAGGTTAACTCGACGGCGCAGCGCTATCCGGCCTCGCTGACCAAGATGATGACGCTCTATCTGCTGTTCGAGGCGATGGAGACCGGCCGCGTCACCAAGGAGACGCAGATCCCGGTTTCCGACCACGCAGCCTCGCAGCCGCCGACCAAAATGCGTTTCCGGCGCGGCGAGACGATCGACGTCGATTCCGCCATCCGCGCCATCGTCGTCAAATCGGCCAATGACGTGGCGGTGGCGGTGGGCGAATATCTTGGCGGCTCGGAAGACCAGTTCGCCGCCATGATGA
This sequence comes from Mesorhizobium sp. B2-3-13, assembly GCF_006442195.1. Classification (NCBI taxonomy): domain Bacteria; kingdom Pseudomonadati; phylum Pseudomonadota; class Alphaproteobacteria; order Hyphomicrobiales; family Phyllobacteriaceae; genus Mesorhizobium; species Mesorhizobium sp. B2-3-13. Next base: position 11,200 of record NZ_VFVQ01000017.1, on the reverse strand, counting down.
CATCCAAGGCGCGCCAACTCGGCATGAGCAGCACCACCTTCCGCAATGCGTCGGGCCTGCCCGACGACGGCCAGATGACGACCGCGCACGACATGGCTGTGCTCGGCATGTCGTTGCAGCGGCGCTTCCCGCAGCATTTCCACTATTTCTCCGAAAGCGACTTCATGTTCCGCGGCAGGCTGGTGCGCGGCCACAACGACATGCTCGGCCGCGTGCGCGGCGTCAACGGCATCAAGACCGGCTACATCAGGGCTTCCGGCTTCAACATCGTCACCTCCTACGATGCCGACGGCCGCCAGCTGATCGTGGTGGTGATGGGCGCCGACAGCGCCCGCCAGCGCAACGACCATGTCGAAGCGCTGATCCAGCGCAGCCTGTCGCCTACCATGGCCGACACCAAGACCAGGCTGATGTTCGCCGAACAGCAGTGAGGTGAGGGGCCTCCCCATCTCTTCGTCATCCAAAGACCCGCAGCCGGCTATCGTCTTGCGACTGTCACGCAATCGTGCGGAAGACGTGGCATAGGCTGAGAAATCCGACAGTGGATATGCCCCGCCGCCATGGCGTATTCTAAACCAAGCACGACAGCAGGAGCCCATCATGAGCACCGTTCCCAAGGCATCCGAGCAGAAGTCGGCCGACAATGAGAACGACAGCGGCGGCGAGTATTTCGAGGCGCCGACCACGCAGGAGGATTTGCACGAGGTTTCCGACGAGCATTTCGACACGCCAGAAGTGCCGGACTCCGAACCATCAGGCCCCGGCGCATCGCGGCTGAAGCCGAAGAAAAAGCCATCGGCGATCTCAGGCCGCAAGTTCCGCAAGCGCGACCTTGTGCGCATCGACACGCTGCGCCCGAGCCTCGCCGACCGCATCCATGCAGACCACCCGGACCTGCCCAAGGGCGCGCGCATCAGCCGCGAGGAGCTCGGCCGCTATCGCATGCGCTACATGGAGGAGCTGCTGCAGCAGGAGCACGGCGAGTTCTCCGAGCTCGACCGCCAGGTGGTGGAATCGATCGCCCGGCAAGACACGATTTCAGAAAACAGTGAAGAAGAATTCGAGGAGCACCGGACGTTCGCCGACCGCGTCTCCGACGGCATGGCCGCCTTTGGCGGCAGCTGGTGGTTCTTGATCTCGTTCGGCAGCGTGCTTCTGGTGTGGATCGGCATCAACCTGTTCGAGGGCACGACCGGCGCCTTCGACCCCTACCCCTTCATCCTGCTCAACCTGCTGCTCTCCTGCATCGCCGCCATCCAGGCGCCGATCATCATGATGAGCCAGAAGCGCCAGGAGGTGAAAGACCGCCTGCGCTCCTTCAACGACTACCGCGTCAACCTCAAGGCCGAGCTCGAAGTGCGCCACCTGCACGAAAAACTCGACTACCTCATCTCGCGCCAATGGACGCGGCTGGCCGAGATGCAGCAGATGCAGCTCGATGCGATGCATGAGCTGGCGAGTGCGAAGAAGGCAAAGCGGGCGACGCGCGCACGGCGGCCGGTGAAGAGCCCGGCGGGAGCGTGAGGGTGGTGCGCAGCGGAGGAGGCCTCTGCTACCAAGCCAAGTTCGCAACGCAGCCAATTGCCCGTGAAGCCGCGCCCGCTTCCGCTAAGAAGCCGTGACTTGCCGGTTCACCGGCTGGTCGTTTTCCGGACTCTTGTCCTGAAAGCAGCCGTAGCTCAGCTGGATAGGGCGCTGCCCTTCGAAGCCCAAAGTCACAGGTTCGATGGCCGCGCTTTTAGGGGCGGACAGGATGCTTCGGCTCATGAAGGTAGTCGCCGACGCACTCTTTGCGTTACGCAAACGCACTTTTCCTGGAATTTGCCTTAGTACTCAATCGAGCTCGATCCAAGCTGGCGCATGGTCGCTTGGCTTCTCCCAGCCGCGCAATTCGACGTCCACGCCGGCATCGCGGAGTTTGTCCGAAAGGGAAGGGCTCACGAGCAGATGGTCCATTCGGAGGCCGGAGCTTCGATCGTAGCCGCCCCGGTATGAGAAGTTCCAGTAGGTGTAGATGCCCTTCTCGGGGTGGATGCGCCGGACGGCATCGATCCAACCATTCCCGAGCATTTCGGCGTAGGCTTGCCGGCTCTCCGGAAAGTACACCGCGTCCCCTAGCCACCGTCGGGGCACCACGGCGTCGATTTCGGTTGGAACGACGTTGTAGTCGCCGCAGAGAATGCTCATGGCGCCGTCTCCAAGCAACAGCTGGCCGTAGCTGATCAGGCGATCGAACCAGCGGAGCTTGTAGTCGAATTTTGGACCTGGCGCCGGGTTGCCGTTGGGCAAATAGAGACAACCCACGACAAGCCCATTCACCTCGGCCTCGATATAGCGGCTGTGCGTGTCGTCTGGATCCCCGGGCAGCCCGCGCCGACGTTCCAGTGGTTCTGCTCCCCGAGCGAGAATAGCTACCCCGTTGTAAGATTTCTGGCCGTGCCAGATTGCGCCGTAACCGACGCCCCTGATCGCGTCGGCAGGGAACTTGTCGTCGGATGTCTTGAGCTCTTGAAGGCAGACGATGTCGTACGCGGTTTCATCCAGCCATTTGAGCAGCACGGGCAGGCGGCCGTTGACGCCGTTCACGTTGAAGGTTGCGATGCGGGTCATTTGACTTTCCGTAGGCTAGGCCGCGCCTCTCAACGCCGGGCGGGTTACTACGATCCCGGTCTAAGTGCAAAATCGGGAGGTTCAACGGTACCGGATGCAGTTGTTTCTTGGCCTTTGACCCATCGGCCCAGGAGGCGCCGTGAGCAACTCGCAAAGGGCGTCCACCGAAGCAGCCGGAGAGCCAATGGGCCGCTCCGCGTCGGCCACCATGGAAAAGGCTGCCCCAACCGAATGCAAATGGGACAGCCTTCTCATGGCATAGCGGTGTTAATAGGCTTTTTTAGACGCCGCGGTCTTCGCGGTGTGCTTCTTGTGCTTCACCGGGCACTTGTGCTTCTTGGTCGGCTTGCAAGCCTTCCTGGCCACAGCGCTGTTCTGGTGCGGCTTCGCAGCCGTTGCCGTCTTGGTCATCGTGGTCGTTGCGGTCGCAGCTGGAGCGGTCGTCTTGGTGGCGGCGGCGGTGCCGGGAACCGGCATCGACAAAGCCAGGGCAACGGCAAGACCGAGGGCGGAGAGAAGGGACTTTTTCATGGTTTTTTCTCCTTGCTATGCAGGTCGGTTTTCGCTGCATCGGGATCGATCGGCGTCACGCCAAGCAGCTTCACAGCATTTGCGAGCATTCGGATTCCCTGTGCCTGCTTCTTGTTGGCGCAGAACCGGTTTCCCCTTCTTTGCAGTGCCTTCGCCGCGGTGACCTGCCTTGACGCGGCATGGGTTTCGAGGGCTTCGTCAACTTGGCGGCTGAGATTGGTGCAGCGCTCGGTTCGGGTCGCCGCAACGTTTGCCTCGCCAGCTTCGACCGGACCGGTGGCGAGCGAAACGCCGAGCAACGCACTCATCAAGCTGGTCGAGAACCTTTGCATCGCTTGTCGCCAATCCGAACAAGTGCCGCGGTGCGGCAGCCGATGAAACCCTCTCCAGCCAATTCTACGCCCGAACGATTTCTGGAATTTTTCTGGTTTATTTCTGAATTGTGTCTGAGGCTTCGCCCGCGTAAGAACGGTATATTGGGGGCCTAGGGGAGTTGCGAAGCCTTTCGGGCGGGTCCGCCCTGATCGCCTCGGGTGCGGCAACTTTCGCATGACTCTGGCATGAATTCGCCCCGGCTCGGCAAGCATCACCCGCCTCCGAGTCCAGCAAAGGCTCAGGCATCCCAGTTCCGCCGGGCCCGCCCTCTACTGCTTGGCGGCGGCTTCCAGGTAGGCGATCACATTGGCGATGTCGGCATCGTTCGGGAGCCCGGCGAAGGGCATCTTGTTGCCGGGCACCTTTGTCTTCGGCGACTTGATGTATTCAGCGATATTGGCCTCGTCCCAGACCAGGCCGCCTGCACCCGCCTTTTTCATCGCGTCGGAATATTTGGCCTGGAAGCTCGGCAGCGAACCTGCCTTTCGGCCGATGACGCCGTGCAAGGATGGACCGATCTTGTCCTTGTCGGTCGCCGCTTCATGGCAGACCATGCATTTGGTGAAGATCTTCTTGCCGGCATCGGCATCGCCCGCTGCAAAGGCCGGAGTGGTCGCGATAAATGAAATTGCAAGAAGGGCCGCGGTCAGTCTCATGGCATTCTCCTCCCTCAAATCGGCGCTGTCGGCGCCGTGGATGCTATCGCATGTCGCCCGAAAGTAACCTTGGTTTTGGGACAGCGACATGCATAAGGCTAAAACTAGCGGGTTGCATGGCTCCTTTTCGACGCCACGCGCTACAATGCCGCGCAGGGTAACGCATCACGCCGTATTTTGGTTGCAGACTGGGCCGCCGAACGCGACAAGGCCTGGGAACAATGCTATGATCCCGGCGGTGCAGGTCGCGGTTTCGCGTGGCCAGTCACGCAGACGGCAGCACCGAAAGCCGCGACCGAACCGGGCCCCATCCTGGAGGAATGGTCATGGCAAATTTCCATGTCTACGCAGCAGGCACCGGCAGCAAGCTCGAACATCCCGCTATCCGCCGGATAGGGGTAGCGGATGTTTTTGACGCGCTTCGCCGGGGATTTGACGATTTTTGGGAAAAACCCTCGCACTACGTCTTTTTATGCCTGATCTATCCGGTTGCCGGTATCGTGCTGATCACCTGGAGCTCCGGCGGCAACGCGCTTCAGCTCGTCTATCCACTGATGACCGGCTTCGCGCTTCTGGGCCCCTTCGCCGCGCTTGGCCTCTACGAGATCAGCCGCCGGCGCGAACAGCAACTCGACGCGTCGTGGCGACATGCCTTTGACGTCCGAAAATCGCCCGCCATGCCGGCTATCGCCGCTCTCGGGGTCATGCTGGTGGTGCTGTTCATCGCCTGGCTGGTAACCGCGCGCGCGCTCTATGGGTACCTCTATGGCGACGCCGCGCCGGCATCGTTCTTCGGCTTTATCGCAGATGTGCTGACCACGCAGCGCGGCTGGACGCTGATCATTCTGGGCAACCTCATCGGCTTTCTGTTTGCCCTTGTCGTGCTCAGCACCACGGTCGTCGCCTTCCCGCTGCTGCTCGACCGCGACATCGGCGCCTACGCGGCTGTCGAGACTTCGGCGCGAGCGGTCATGACGAACCCCGTGCCGCTGCTGCTGTGGGGTCTCATCGTCGCGGTTGCGCTGGGTCTCGGCTCGCTGCCGCTGCTCGTCGGGCTGGCCGTGGTCCTGCCCGTGCTCGGCCATTCGACCTGGCACCTTTACCGCAAGCTGATCGAACCGGCGCCAGCCCCTGCTCCTGCTCCTGCCCCAGCCAAGACAAAAACACGCAAAGGGAGCTGATCCGACTTGCCCAATGCATGCGCGCAAGGGTGACGCGGCAACGACATGCACAAAATAGAGGCGGCGTCGCCTTGCCGCCGATTGCTCGACGAAGGAGGGCGCCCACCCTGTAAAGAGGCGGTCGCTTCTGGTTCACGCCGGATGGCTGAAGCGAGCGACCCGCGCATCCCTCAGCAGATTGCGGAAGTCGCCGCCCGTGACATGCACCAGCGTCTTGTGATCGCCGGCTTCGAAATAGACGTCGTCTTCCGCGCCAAAGCTTTCGTCGAGAATGACCGGCACGCCATAGGCGGCGCCCAAGGGCGGCACGGCGCCAATGTCGCAGTCGCTGAACACCTCGCCGATTTCATCTTCGGAAGCGAGGCCAAGCCGCCTGTCGACCACGTCCTGCAACGTATTGAACTCGACCCGGTGGCTGCTCGGAACCACCGCCAGCGCATAGCCCATCTCGTGATGGACCAGCACCGATTTGGCGAGTCGTCGGCCCGGAACATGCGCTGCCTGCGCCGTCTGGCTGCTGGTCGAGGTTCGGTGGTGGGCAACGGTATCGTAGGCGATGCCCTTGCCGGCCATATAGTCCTGGAGTTTCCTTGCGATCGTCATCGTAGGCGCCTTTCTGTTGGAGGTGGGGACGCGTCAGAGAACGTGGCAACCATTGTCCTCCCGTCATTTTTCCTGTCAACGAAGAAACGCGATCCGGCGAGCCTTTATGGCCCCATGCCGAATGACAGGACACGGGTCAGCTCGGTGTAGCCGGACTCGAGAACCATGATCCACACGAACACCAGGATCAGCAGCGGCGGCACCAGGATCGCATAGGCAAGCGCCAGCCGCTCCCAGGCCATGTGCATGAACACGGCGACGATCAGCCCTGCCTTGAGCATCATGAAGGTGAGGATCAGCCCCCATCTGAGATAGCCCTGGAGGCCGAAATAGTCGATGCTGTAGGAGCCGGCGCTGAGGACGAACAGCCAGCCCCAGACGACGAGATAAAGCCTGATCGGGTGCTGCTGGCCCTCCGCGTGCCCCACCGCCTGGGCGGGAGCAGCGTGTCCATGCAGCCCGTGTTCGCGCGCTTCTGCCTGTGCCATCGCTCCACCTCACCAAAGATAGAAGAATGCGAAGATGAATACCCACACCAGGTCGACGAAGTGCCAGTAGAGCCCCATGATCTCGACGCTCTCGTACTGGCCGCGCCGGCTGGTGAAGAACCCGCGCGCGCCGGCTTCGAAGTCGCCGCGCCACACCTTGCGCGCGGTGATCAAAAGGAAGATCACTCCGATGGTGACATGGGTGCCGTGGAACCCGGTGATCATGAAGAAGGATGAACCGAATTGCACGGCGCCCCAGGGATTTCCCCAGGGCCGCACGCCCTCGGTGATGAGCTTCGTCCATTCGAACGCCTGCATGCCGACGAAGGTCGCGCCGAGCGCGGCGGTGACGAGCATCAGCACCGCCGTCTTCCTGCGATCGTGCCGGTAGCCGAAATTGACCGCCATCGCCATCGTGCCGCTCGACGAGATCAGCACGAAGGTCATGATCGCGATCAGGATCAGCGGAATGTCGCTGCCGAACAGATGCAGCGCGAAAACCTCGCTCGGGTTGGGCCAAGGCACCGTCGTCGACATGCGCGCGGTCATGTAGGACAACAGGAAGCAGCCAAAGATGAAAGTGTCGCTGAGCAGGAATATCCACATCATCGCCTTGCCCCAGGAGACGTTCTTGAACGCCCTCTGGTCGGACGACCAGTCGGCCGCGATGCCGCGCAGGCCTGGCGGCCGCGGAGCGACCGGTGCGGCGTGTTCCAGCGTGGTCTCGGCCATGAGCATTTCCTCCTTCGGTACGGCCCGTCGCGCGGCCGTCTAGGTCAAGAGCCCCCGGCAGATGTCGATCACGTTATCCGCCCAGCCCATGAGCACGCAGAAAAGCACCAGCCAGACGGCAAGCAGGATGTGCCAGTATATCGCGCAGAGCTCGGTCGACAGAACGAGGCTTCCGGACCGGGCACCTTGCCATGCGCGCACATTGACCCGGCCGAGCGCCACCAATCCGCCGATGATGTGAAGGCCGTGCATCGCGGTCAGCAGATAGAAGAAGCTGGCGGCCGGGTTCTCTGTCGCGAAATAGCCTTCGGCGGCGAAATCGCGCCAGGCGAGCAATTGCCCAGCCAGGAAAGCCACCGATGCCAGGGCGCCGGCGAGAAGGGCGAGCCGGAGATTGTCCAGTCGGGCTTTGTGCGCGGCAGACACCGCGCCTTGCAGCGCCGAGCTCGCCAGCACCAGCATGGCGGTGTTGAGCCACAGCAGCCTCGGGGCTGGAGCGGCCTGCCAGTCGGCATAGTCCATGCGCATGACATAGGCGCTGATCATGAGCGCGAAGAGCGCGCCGACCACGGCAAGGAACACGCCGAGCCCGATCTTAGCCGGATGCATGAGCGACGCTTCCGTCTGCGGAAACGCCGTGACCGGCCCGGCCTCGAGCCACGGCTTGGACATCAGCCGCTGGCGCGACAGCCACCAGCCGACAACGCCGGTTACGGCTGACAGCAAGATCAGGATCACGATCATGCGGGGCCGCCTTGCGTCAATGGGCGCGGATCGTTCTGTGCAATGAAGTCTTCCGGCGCGCCGGGCACGCTATAGTCATAGGCCCAGCGGTAGACCACCGGCAGCTCCTTGCCGAAATTGCCGTGTGGCGGCGGCGTGCCGGCCGTCTGCCACTCGAGCGTCGTCGCCCGCCACGGATTGCCGCCTGCCGGCCGCCCATGGCGAATGCTCCACAGCAGGTTGAACAGGAACACCATCTGAGCGAAGCCGACGACCAGCGCGGCCACGGTGATGAACGCGTTCAGCGTATGCACCGAAGGCGGGACGAAGGCCGTATCGCCGAGTTCGGGATAGCGGCGCGGCACGCCGACCAGCCCGACATAGTGCATCGGGAAGAAGATCATGTAGGTACCGATGAAGGTCACCCAGAAGTGGAAGCGGCCCATCGCCTCGTTGAGCATCCGGCCGGTGATCTTGGGGTACCAATGATAGATCGCACCGAATACCACCATGATGGGCGCCACGCCCATCACCATGTGAAAATGCGCGACCACGAACATCGTATCCGACAGCGGCACGTCGACCACCACGTTGCCGAGGAACAGCCCGGTCAGCCCGCCATTGACGAAGGTGACGATGAAAGAGAGCGCAAACAGCATCGGGATGGTCAGGTGGATGTCGCCGCGCCACAATGTCAGCACCCAATTGTAGACCTTGATGGCGGTGGGGATGGCGATGATCAGCGTGGTGGTGGCAAAGAAGAAGCCGAAATAGGGATGCATGCCCGAGACATACATGTGGTGCGCCCAGACGACGAAGGAGAGCGCGCCGATACTGACGATCGCCCACACCATCATGCGATAGCCGAAGATGTTCTTGCGCGCATGCGTGCTGATGAGGTCGGAGACGATGCCGAAGGCGGGCAGCGCCACGATGTAGACTTCAGGATGGCCGAAGAACCAGAACAGATGCTGGAACATGATCGGGCTGCCGCCATCGTGCGGTAGTGGGTTGGCGCCCATTTCCACGATCGCCGGCATGAAGAAACTCGAACCGATCGCGCGGTCGAACAGCATCATGACGCAGGCGACGAAGAGCGCCGGGAAGGCCAGCAGCGCCATGACCGTGGCGGTGAAAATACCCCAGACGGTCAGCGGCAGGCGCATCAGCGTCATGCCGCGCGTGCGACCCTGCAGCACGGTCACCACATAGTTGAGGCCGCCCATGGTGAAACCGATGATGAACAGGATCAGCGACACGAGCATCAGGATGATGCCCCAATCCTGTCCGCCGGGCGTGCCTGAGGTAATGGCTTGCGGCGGATAGAGCGTCCAACCGGCGCCTGTCGGTCCCCCCGGCGCGAAGAAGCTGCCGACGAGCACCAGAACGGCAAGCAGATAGATCCAGTAGCTCAGCATGTTGACATAGGGAAACACCATGTCGCGTGCGCCGACCATCAACGGAATGAGGTAATTGCCGAAGCCGCCAAGGAACAGCGCGGTCAAGAGGTAGATCACCATGATCATGCCGTGCATGGTCATGAATTGATAATACATGTCCGGCGAGATGGACGCGAAAGTGTCGGGAAAACCAAGCTTCAGGCGCATCAGCCAGGACAGCACTAGCGCGACCAGCCCGATGGACAGCGCGGTGCCGGCATATTGGATGGCGATGACCTTGGCGTCTTGTGAAAAGACGTATCTCGTCCACCAGCTGTGCGGGTGATAGAGTTCCACCTCCGCCACTTCCGCGGCCGGAATGAAGTCTGCTCCATGAGGCGTGACGTCAACCATCCCTGAACCTCTCCGCTCTTTCCGGTCCTCCTCGGGGCCGGTTTCATCAATGCCTTACTCTGCCTTCGCCTGTGCCGTCGCCGGTGCGGCAAGCACGCCCACCTTGGCGGGTGCCGACATCTGGGCAAAGGTCGACTGCTGCTGCAGCCAAGCCAGATAATCCTCTGGGGTGTCGACCTTCACGACGCCACGCATGAAAGCGTGACCGACGCCGCAAAGCTCGGCGCAAAGAACTTCGAAACTCCCTGTTTTGGTGGGGGTGAACCAGAAATAGGTGACGGTGCCGGGAACCATGTCCATCTTGGCGCGGAACTCCGGCACGTAAAAATCGTGCAGCACGTCGATCGAGCGCAGCAACACCTTGACCGGCTTGCCGATCGGCAGATGCAGATCGGTCGCCACGACGACGACATCGTCCTGACCGTTCGGGTCCTGCGGGTTGATGCCAAGCGGGTTCTCGGAACCGATGAGCCGGGCGTTCGAGGTGCCAAGCTTGCCGTCCGCGCCTGGCAAGCGGAAGCTCCATTGCCATTGCTGCGCAACGACCTCGATCTCGGTCGCGTCCTTGGGAACGGTGACGAACTGGCTCCACACGAACAGCCCAGGCGCCAGCAATGCCGCGACGCCGACAGCGGTGACCGCGGTCAGCCAGGATTCGAGCTTCCTGCTTTCGGGCTCGTAGTGCGCCCTCTGCCCTTCCTTGTGCCGGAAGCGGTACACGCAATATGCCATGAACAGCACGACAGCGGAGAAGACCGTCCCGGTGATCCAGAATGTGATGACGAGAGTGCTGTCGATATAGCCCCAGTTGGAGGCTATCGGCGTCCACCACCAAGGGCTCAGCACATGGAACAGCACCGAGCCGACGACAATCAGAACGAGTACGAGCACAACGGCCATCCTCGGTTCCTCCCGGCGTTCCGAGGGACTCTGTCCCGCAGGAAGGCCGCGCGCATTATGCGCGACTTACTTCGGAAATACTAGGGGAGGCGGCTGGCGGGGGGAACGTCAACCTTCGCAGGGGTGACGCGCGCGCGGCGGATGGTGAAGAGCGAGGCGGGGGCAGCGAGGGACAGCGCGGATTGACCGGAAGAAGCGTCCTCGGAAAGGCTCGGGTTCCTTAGCCCCGGCGGAGTGGGGTTCCGAAGGACGGGCGAGACCCGTGGCTCGCCGGCAGGTGGCTCGGCGGACACGGAGAGGCGAGCGCCATACGCGGCAAGGTCCTCGCCTTACGAGGGGAAATCTCCAATCCTCAATTGCCCGTTGAAGCCCGCGCCCGCTTCCGCTAAGAAGCCGTGACTTGCCGGTTCACCGGCTGGTTCGTTTTCCGGACCTTCGTCCTGAAAGCACCCGTAGCTCAGCTGGATAGAGCGCTGCCCTCCGAAGGCAGAGGTCACAGGTTCGAATCCTGTCGGGTGCGCCACGATTTTCGGGTCCGTTCCGGACACATAGGTTACGGTTTATACCGGAGACATGGGTAACACTTTTGGCCCGAAGGGGTTTTGGAG